>CAYVFW010000190.1:0-6099 GCA_964450325.1 uncultured Phycisphaeraceae bacterium
CCGCGGTGCCCTCAGTTGTATAAACAGCGAAGCCGAGTTTCATTAAGATCGCCGCGGGCTCAACGATGGCCTCGCGATCGGCGGGGCGGATGGAGATGAAGACGCCGCCGCGGGCGGGGTCGGTGGGCAGGTGAACACCGCCAGCCATTTGGCTCTTCGCGAAGGCGATGGGGAAGGACGTATCAATGCCCATTACTTCGCCGGTGCTGCGCATTTCCGGCCCCAAGACGACGTCAACGCCGGGAAACTTGCTGAAGGGGAAGACGGATTCTTTAATGGCGTAACAACCCGAGAGGATTCGCTCGCGGGCGCCGAGCGCGCCCAGGGTCTGGCCCATCATTACTTTGGCGGCGATGGCGGGCCAGGGAACGTGAGTGGCTTTACTTACGAATGGGACCGTGCGGCTGGCGCGGGGGTTCACCTCGATAATATATATTATGTCGTCTTTCACGGCTAACTGGATGTTCATCAGCCCGCAGAGGGCCAACTCGCGGGCGATGGTGCGGCCGAGGTCTTCGATGCGGGCGATGATGCCCGAGGAGAGAGAGACTGGGGGGAGCGAGCAGGCCGAATCGCCCGAATGGATGCCCGCTTGCTCGATCTGTTCCATAATCCCGCAGATGAGGGCGCGCGGCGGGTGAGAGCGCCCGGGCGGTGGCGCGGGCGCGTTGGAGCCGGCGGTGGGGATGAAATCTGCGACGACATCGACATCCACCTCGATAGCCCCATCGAGAAACTTATCAATTAATACAGGGGCATCGTCCAGGCCGGAGGTCTGGAGCGCGGTTGTAATAAAACTTTTGAGCGCGTCTTCATCCTGGCAGATTTCCATACCCCGCCCGCCTAAAACATAACTGGGACGGATGAGAACGGGGTAGCCGATACGGGCGGCTTCTTTCACCGCCGAATCAAATGATGTGGCGATGCCGGAGGAGGGACGCCGCAGGTTCAGCCTTTCGAGCAACGCATCAAATCGGTTGCGATCTTCCGCGAGATCGATGGAATCGACGCTGGTACCGATGATGGGTACCCCCGCGGCGACCAGTCCGTGGGCGAGGTTGAGCGGCGTCTGTCCGCCGAACTGCACGATTGCGCCGTGGATCAGGCTACCTTTGCCCGCGACGGTGGTGTCAGGGGCGGGGAGGAGGGATGAGCCGTTGAGGCGTTCAATTATATTAACAGTGTCCTCGAGCGTGAGTGGCTCGAAGAAGAGGAGATCGCTGGTATCATAATCGGTGGAGACGGTCTCCGGGTTTGAGTTGATCATCACCGATTCAAACCCCAGTTCGCGGGCTGCGAACGCGGCGTGGCAGCAGCAGTAATCAAACTCGATACCCTGCCCGATACGGTTAGGGCCACCGCCCAAGATGACAACTTTCTTGGTTGATGAGACTCGAACTTCGTCTTCGCCACGGAAAGGCTGGCGCGGGCTTGACCCGGCCGTGGCGTTGGCAGATCGCGGAGCGCGCTCGTAGGTGGAGTAGTAATAAGGTGTGACGGCCTCGAACTCTGCCGCGCAGGTATCTACCAGCTTGTAGACGGGCTCGATGCCCTTGGATTTGCGATGCTCACGTACCTCAAGAATTGCTTGCGGGGTCAGCTTACCCAAATATAAGTTCGCGAGCTGCGCATCGCTGTAGCCTAGCTGTTTGGCCTCGAAAAGCAGTTCGGCGGGCACATCGGTGAGGTGCTTGTAGTTACAGAGCTGATCTTCGAACTGAACGAGTTGCTGAATCTGGTCAAGGAAGAAGGGGTCTATGTTGGTGAGGGCTGCGATGCGGGGAATCGTCCACCCCATTTTGAAGGCGTAGCGGATGTAATACATACGCCCCTGGCTGGGGACGGCGAGCTTGCGGCTGAGTTTATCAAGGGGAATGGGCCACTCGATAGGCTGGCCATCGGCGGTGCGTAGTCCGGTCTCGCTGACGCTGCCTGTGCCGGGCTGGGATCCGGAGGACACATCGAGAATTAACTGATCGTGCTCGACGGCCCGCATGGCCGCGAGCCACTTATCATTACGATCCAGGCCCAGGCCGAATCGCTTTACATCCATCGAGCGGATGACCTTCTGGAAGCTCTCTTTAAAGGTTCGGCCGATGGCCATGGCCTCGCCGACGCTCTTCATCTGCGTGGTGAGCGTTTCATCAGCCTCGGGGAACTTCTCGAAGGTCCAACGAGGCATTTTGGTGACGACGTAATCAATCGTCGGTTCAAAGCACGCGCTGGTGGTGCCTGTGATATCGTTGCGGAGTTCGTCCAAAGTGTAACCGACGGCGAGCTTGGCGGCGATTTTAGCGATCGGAAAGCCGGTGGCCTTGCTGGCGAGCGCGCTGGAGCGCGAGACGCGCGGGTTCATCTCCACTACCACCATCTCAAAGGGCTTTTCTCCGGTAATGGGGTCGCGGACCGGATTAGGATTGACCGCGAACTGGACGTTACTACCCCCTGTTTCTACGCCCACAGCCCGCATGATCGCGATGGCCGCATCGCGCATCGCCTGGTATTCTTTATCGGTTAATGTTAATATCGGCGCGACGGTGATGCTGTCGCCGGTGTGAACGCCCATGGGGTCGATGTTCTCGATACCGCAGATGATGACGCAGTTATCTTTCCGGTCGCGCACGACTTCAAGCTCAAACTCTTTCCACCCAATTACGCTCTGATCGATCTGCACCTGATGGATCATGCTCGCGGCGAGGCCGCGGGAGACAATATCCTGGAACTCCTCGAGATTGTAAGCAATGCCACCGCCGGTTCCGCCCAGGGTAAAGGCCGGGCGAATAATGACGGGCAGCCCGATGGATTTAACAGCCTCCATCGCGGCTTCCATCGTTTCGACGACGCTCGCTCGCGGGAGTTTGAGGCCAATATCCTCGCAGATTTTTTTGAAGGCTTGGCGGTCTTCAGCTCGGTGGATGATCTCGCGGTTGGCACCGATCATCTTAATGTTATATTCTTGGAGGGTTCCGTTGTCCCAGAGCGCGCAGGCGCAGTTAAGTGCGGTCTGGCCGCCCAAGGTGGGGAGTATGGCATCGACCGGGAACGCGGGTTCGCCCCGCTCTGCGGCCGCCCGCGCCAAGCCGTTTTCTTTCTCGATAATTTTGCGGAGCGCTTCGGGAGTGATGGGTTCGATATAGGTTCGATCCGAAAACGCGGGATCGGTCATGATCGTTGCGGGGTTGCTGTTCACCAGGACGATGCGGTAGCCCTCGCTCTTAAGGGCTTTGCATGCCTGCGTTCCACTATAATCAAACTCGCACCCTTGCCCGATGACGATCGGCCCGCTGCCGAGCACAAGAATGGTTTTGATATCGGTGCGTTTGGGCATTTGGACCCTTTGAAGCGGACGCTCTCGCGCCGCTGGCTACAACCAAAAAAACTGGAAACGAAGGCCCACGGCGACTTCGCTGATCTGCCCGATGCAACCGTGCCCGCGCCAGATGCCGCGCAAACTGGTACACAGTAGTCGCGATGCTAGATTTTTCAAGTATGAGGTTAAGTGCTCAGTAGCCAGTACAGTCTTGGGCACCGGTTGTTGCTTCACGCCGCGAAGAGGCGAGAGATGCCCTTTTGCGGCGGTACCGGGCTCTTGTCTGCTCTCAAGGGAGGGGTAACCGCACCATGAGAAGCGTTGCTGCGAGCGGCCCGCCCGGAAGCAGGGTCGCAGCGCGAGACCGCGAAGCGTGCCTTTTCACTCCATGCGGGCTACCCTATCAACGGATCACAGGAACCAATTTCTATGTCAAAACACGCAGCCATTATCTCAATTCTCGCCTTGGCCGGACTCGCATTCGCCGGGTTGGCCCTGACCCAGCCTGACGCGGCGAAGCCAACCGGCGCCGCACAGCCCGCCACCACCTCACAGCCCGATCAGGTCGACGGGGCTGCTCCGCCCGTTGCCGCGGCTGATGCGATGAAGCTGGAGACGCAGCCACCCGCGCCAGCGGCGATCCCGGTGCCCGACCTGCCGGTGGTTGCAACCTCCGAGGTTGAGGGAATTAAGATTGAAGAGATGAAGATTGGCGAGGGGTATGAAGTTAAGCCGGCTGGTGCGGTTGTGGTGCATTATCACGGAACTCTCAAAGAGGGTGGTAAGAAGTTTGACTCTTCATTTGAGCGTGGGGAACCGATTTCATTTCCGCTGGTAGGGGTCATCGAAGGCTGGCAGAAGGGCGTTCCGGGAATGAAGGTCGGCGGGATTCGTCGGCTGACGATTCCGGCCAAGATGGGATACGGAGAGCGGGGGGCCGGGGGAGATATTCCTCCCAATGCCGACCTTGTGTTTATCATCCAACTCGTCGATGCCGTGCAGATTACGGACGAGACGGTGGGCACCGGCGAAGCGGCTCAAGGCCAGTGCGTTGCTGTTTCGGCCGGCACCGTTAAGGACGCTACGGGAACGGTAATCGAGAAAAGTGATGCCGCGAGCCCTTACATTTGGATTCCCGGCGAACTGCAAGGCGTTACTTTCGGGCTCGAGGGGATGAAGGTGGGTGGGAAGCGAACGATTCGTATCCCTAAAGAAATGAACCCGGCGGTTCCGGGGCTGGAGACCAAGCGTCCCAATGGCGTTCCGCTTGTTGTAGAGCTCGAGTTGATCGCGGTGCGCAACTTGGGCGGCGGTCCTCGCAAGCGTTGATCGCTAGCTCGGCTATCTGCTGCGGGCCGCTCGACCTAGTTGCCTGTAGCTGCGGAAAAAACTTTACGGTTAAATCTACAAACCGCACGAGAAACCGCTGGGGTTTTGTGGTCGAAGCTGTCAGATCGCCTTTGGTGATCTGCCGCTAGTGGCGCGGGCCCACTATACTGATATCCGATGAGCACGAAATGCGATGTGTGCGATGCGGAAGCCACTGTTCATGACGTGAGCGTTCGCAACAAGGTACGAATCGAGCGCCGGCTGTGCGAGCGGTGCGCCGTGCGGCTAGGAATCCTGCCGCCCAGTTCGCGGGCGGGCGATGATGAGATCGAAGTTACATCCGATGATTCGGGCGACCTCCCCACAGATATTCCGCTGAGTTACCTTTCGTTGCCTCCCTTCAACCCTGACGATGACCATACTGCCCCAGGAGACAAGGCACAAAGCCAAGAGAAGCGAGCCAAGACAGGTAAGAATCCGCCCGATGCCGCCGAAGAGACGGGGGCGCGGACACCTGCCGGAGCGGACGTGGTGGCAAAGATTATAGTTGGTGAAGGCGGTACTCTTTCGATTGAAGTTGCGGCGGGCGCAGGAAGCGGAACTTCTGCGGGCGGCGGGGCGACACGCGAAAGCGGAACACCGGGCTTCCCGCCCACAAACGGGCGAGCGGGCAAGTGCCATTGTTGCGGACTTACCTTTGCAGAGTTTAAGCAACACGCGGTGCTGGGGTGCGCTGAATGTTATAAATGCTTTGAACACCTGCTCAGCCCGCTGCTGGAGCGTGCCCATGAAGGCGGGGTCTCGCACATGGGCAAGCAGCCCAAGCGGTTGAGCAAAGGATTGTCGCCGCGGCCCACAGCTCCGATGACGGTGGCGCTGACGCAAGAAGATCGGGCTCGAAGATTACAATCGCTTGGCGCGCAGTTAAGCAGGGCGGTGACCGAGGAGCAGTACGAGCTGGCGGCAAAGATGCGGGATGAGATTCGACGACTGTCAGTTGGCGAGGGAACGGGGCCGCAAGTTTCCGACACCAGTGGACTTGGCGGACACTCAGAGCCTCATGCTCCTTCAAATCCCGACGCGCCGAAAGGCAGCGCGTGAACGGAATACCTCGAACCAATCCGCCACCACCGCCACCGCCCCCACCACCCTCGGCTCCGCTTCCGCCGCCGGGCTCTGGCGGACCGCTGTTTGATGCGATGACCGAATGGCTGCGTGCTGAAGGAGACTCTGCCGATGTTGTGCTTTCATCGCGAGCACGCCTTGCACGCAATGTCGCGGGTCATCCGTTCATAGGCAAGGCAACGCGGCGCGAACGAGTTATGACGCTGGAGGCGTGCCGCGAATGTGTGCTGGGGGCGGGCATCGCGGCGAAGTTTGTGTGGTGTGAAGTTCATCATGCGAGCCCCTTGGACCGGATGCTGCTGGTGGAACGGCACTTAATATCAAAGCAACTGAGC
>CAYVFW010000191.1:0-6065 GCA_964450325.1 uncultured Phycisphaeraceae bacterium
ATTAAGCTCTCATCGTCCACGGTTCGGCAGGAGCGAGTGTATACATTACAACGCGGCGGGGCGGGGGCGGGCGAACTGGTGAGGGAAGAGGAGCACTTACAAGTTACGGTGGGGCCGCTGCGGGTGGTGAACCGGGAATCGGCATGGTGCCTTGTGAAGCCAGAGTGAGCGCGGGACGCGGCTGCATGTCGAGTGGGGTTGTCGGGGAGGCTTGCCAACTGGCTTTTTGAAGTGGGCCGGGCGGCCCGCTCAACCCACGCTGGCGTTGCGTTCGGGATAGGCGACGCGGGTGTGGAACATGCTCGACACCGTCCTCGACACGGATTCGACAATTAGATTCAGGTCGCGGAGCGTCAGCTCGCAATCATCGAACTGGCCATCCATCAATCGCTTGGTCGCCATCGTGCGGACGAGGGTTTCGATACGATTTGGGGTGGGGTCGCTCAGCGAGCGAGTGGCACTCTCAACGGCGTCGGCGATCATGAGGATGGCGCACTCGCGGGTACGGGGCTTTGGTCCGGAGTAGCGATATTCAAACTCATCGGGGAGCAATACTTCCTCTGGCTGCATCTCTTCATCTTGCCTTTGAGACGAGAATGGAGGAGGGTTCGCGGCGGAGGGGAGGGTGCGTTGGGCGAGCCGTTTGGCGCGAGCGAAGAAGAACTCGACCAGCGTGGTTCCGTGGTGGGCTTCGATGAAGTGCTGGATGCTGCGGGGCAAACGAAACTCGCGTGAGAGCTCAAGACCATCTTTGACGTGGCCCACGATGATAAGCAGGCTCATGGCGGGGCTTAACTTATCATGGCGGTTGATGCCCGGCGTCTGATTTTCGACAAAATACTCGGGCTTGTTCATCTTTCCCACATCGTGGTAGAGGGCACCAACGTAAGTGAGCAGCGAATCTGCGCCGATGGCTTCGGCCGCAGCCTCTGCGATCGCCGCGACGTTTAGAGAGTGGTTGTAGGTGCCGGGTGCTCTTAACTGAAGCTCGCGGAGCAGGGGCTGCTTGGGGTCGCGCAGCTCCATCAGCGTGAGGCCCGTCGTGACGTTGAATGCTCGCTCAAGCTGTGGGAGAAGGAAGAGGGAAACGCCGCCAGCGAGCAGCGTGCCCGCGCCAGCGAGGGCAGCATCTAACAGGATTTCGCTTACGATGCCCTTTTCCAACGGACGCTCGATGAGAGCAAAGATAATTGTGGCGGAGGCAATGCCGATTGCGGCGAAGACCGAGGTGCGAAAGAGGCTATTGCGGTCGCGGATTTCGCGCAGGGTCCAGACGACGCACGCGATGCCAGCGATCATGACCGCCATCGTGCTGGCGGTTTCTCGCAGCGCAATGCAGACGAGCAGCCCATGCAAAAGGCCATAGGCCAGCGCGCTGCGCCGATCGTAAGCGATGCACATGAGCATCGCGACGAAAATGGTTGGGGCTACGGCGGTGATGGCAGCAAACTGAGGGGCGAAGGCGGTGGCGACGCACGCCGCGAGGAGGCCGATGTAGAGAATTGAAGCCACGCCCAAAATCCGGCTGGCTTTGTTGCGGATGAGGGGGCAGAAGAGGGATGTGTAACCCGCGAGGGCGAGGGTGATGGCGAAGCAGGCGGCGATCACACCGGCAATTCTTCCCCAACGCTGGAGCGCTGTGGCCGTTGCAGTGAACTGCGTAAGCTCTGCTTGGTAGAGTTCGAGCTGCGGCTGGGTGAGAGGTGAGCCGCGCTGGAAGATCACCTGGCCGACGGGGTTTTCGACGATGACTGGCGCGACCGCGGCGACCGATTGGTTTTGGTCGGCAGTTGAAGCCGCCTCATCAAAGACGTAAGTTGGCTTGGGATCGGCGCGGAGGCGGTTCGCGACGAGGTCGCGGGTAGGACCGGTGTAGCCAGCATCGCGGGCGATGATGTTGACTACTTCGGCCAAGGTTTTATCGACAACGCTGACGGCTTCGCCGCGGAAGATGGTGAGTGGGGGCTCCTTTGGATCATAAATGAGTTTGACGGAGTTGCCTGTGCCCTCTTGCAGGGCTTTTTGGTAGGTCTGGCCATCGAAGAGAGGACGGCGACGGAGCTGGGAGCGCAGCGCGGTGGCTTTGGCGAGCCAGGCGGGTGCGGGTTGACCGTCGATGGTTTCGGCTTTGACGGCGGTCAGCAGGTCCGCGGTAAGGCTGAACTGCGAGCGAATGGTTTTGTCAACATCTTCCAGTTTGTCAACCGAGGAAAGTGCTTTGGGCAGGTTCTCGATTGACTGGAGGATAGATTCGGTCGTGGCGACATCGGCAACGTAAACACGGGGGGTGTTCTGGCGGGCGGATTCCTTCGCGCGTGCGGTTAAGTTTTGGTCTTCGGCGGTGAGGCTGCGTCGGACTAGGCGGGTCTCATCCATGATCCGACCAACGGCGACGAGTGGTTGATCGCGGGTGATGTAGACTGTGAGACTGACGAGCACGACGAACACAGTTACAATCAGCAAACCCCAGCCGGTGGCGGTGGTGAATGCCGATGCAAAGAGGCGGTCGGTTACACCGTCTTGATTGAAAAGTCGTTCGGCTAGGTCGTGGCGGCGGTTACGAAGGCTGCGCCGGAGTGAGGCGGTGCGTGGCGAAGCACCGGGCGAGAGTTGATGCGGGGAATATGGTGGATCTTTTGCCATGCCAAGGCGAACGCACAGAGGCGGCGGTCGCAGACAATTGTCGTCGCAGTGAGGGGCCGAAGGTGAAGGGTAGATCGGCGGTTGACCCTATGCAGGAATGAATGAGACATTCCTAACTTTAAGCTAACGCTGGCCTGGGGGGCTGGAATCGCGGAAAAGCCGTGGACGCGAAAGTTAGTTGCCCTATGTTGGGGTGTGAACAGGAACCCTCACGCCTATATAAGGGTACGACGAACTAAGGGTTGGAGGGTTTAGCGTGGTTTAGGTTGATCCAGGAGGAGCACGGTGACTTTCAACGGCTGTCGGGTGAAGGGACGGTTCTTCGAGGCTTGGTTTGGGCGACCGGTGCATTTAATTGCGGCGGGAGCGATACTGTGCGCGGTTTGCAATCGGAGTGGCTTGGGGCAAGAGGCACTTACCCCGATGCTCCCGCCTGGTACGGAAGTAATTTCGATGGAAGACATTGAGGTGCTGAAGTCTGCCGCGGGGCTCTCGGATGAGGAGTTTGAGGGTATTAAATTGCTGATGGAGGGTTACGGCGTGGCGATGGCAGAGGTCGATACCCGCACGCAGCGAATTCAAGAAACTGCGGAGATGAAGACTACGGGGTGGAACGACCCCGCGTTTCAGCAGCAGTACACATTGTCGATTGCCAAACAGTTGGAGCAGGTTACGCAACTCGAACGGGGAATACTCGCGGATCTGCAATCGGTCCTGACGTCCGAGCAGCGGGCCGCGGGCTGGGCGACCTTTGAACGTAAGCGGCGATTGCGGGTGATGCTACCGATGGTGCAGACCCCGCTGGCCAACTGCATGTTAACAACGGTAGTTGACGAAGTGATGAAGGCGCCGCCCCCCGCAGCAGTGGGCGGGAAGGTGGTCGGGAGTACTGGCGTGGGGGCAGCGGCCGGAAGCGGGGGAGTGGTTGCGGCTCAGGAAACTGCGGGTAAGAGTGCTGGGGCAACCGAGAGCGAGGGAGCAGATACGGACGAAAAGAGCACCGAGAGCGGTGGTGATAACGCGGTTGAGAAAGCGGCCGCTGGCGCGGCAGCAAGCATCGGAGGAGCCGAAGACGTAGCACGACGGGCTGAGATAGTCGAACTGTTGAAGAAGTATGAAGAGGAGATTGATGCCGCGTTGATGGGGCGGCGGGCGGTTGGATTGTATTATAATCGTTGGGACCAGGATGAGCAGACCCGGCCATTTGAGCAGCAGAAGAAGCGGTTTGAGGGGGTGCGCGACGCGGATAAGCGGCTCTTTGAGATTCAGCTTAAATATATCAAGCTGCTCTCGAGCGCGATGAATCCTGCGCAAGCGAGGACGTTTGAGAAGAAGATACGGGTTGACCACCTAAGCTTTATTTATAAGAGCTCGCGTCGCCACAAACGAATGCAGGAGGTTTTGCGGGTGCAAGGACTTCAAGAGGAGCGGGTGGTCCAAATGAAGGCCATAATTGATCGCTCGCAGGTGAGGGTCGCGGCTCTTCAGGATGCGTTCTTCGAAGAGTGGCAGCGTACCGAGTTTCGGCGCTCGCTCGTGGAAGATGACATAGAGGAATACGCAAACTGGGACGCGTTTCGACTGAAGCGGCGGGGCATTGAAGAAGAGGCGTTGCAGCGACTCACAGGGATGCTCGATGGCGCGGAGCGGACGGCATATGACGCTGGCATCTTAAAAAAGGAAAAGAAGGGCGACGGTGCGAAGGGCGAGGCCCAAGACGATTGAGCGCAGGCCAAGAGTTGGTCCTCAGCGTTGGCCGGGCGAGCCTGAGTGCGAAGCACGGACGGCGTTTTGGGCGCACGGCTGGGGTATTGGCTCCAACGCATCTGAAGCGAAGTTGATCACTGCGACGAGATGTGCGGCGCAACTTTTGCGGATGTGGATCAAGTTGCGCCGGAAGGTGCGTTGCGGGCGTACACTGGAGGCCGCTGATGGCTGAGGATTCCACTTTACAGCGGTTCTGCCGTAGACGACGGCGGTGATTGGCGGGCTCGGGTGGCTGGGTTTAGGCGGCTGGGTTAGGGGTGGCTGGGTCAAGGTCTGTGGGTTTTCTGGAGTACACGATCCGATGGAAAAGATGTTCTACACGCTCGAGGAAACCGCCCAAAAGCTGGGCAAATCTACCGAAGAGGTTCGGGAGATGGCGAAGAGCGGCCAACTGCAAGAGTTCCGCGACCGCGATAAGTTAATGTTCAAGCGGGAGCATGTAGACTTGCTCTCGGGCGGCGGAAGCGATGACGACATTATTCCGCTGGCTGGGCAGAGCGGCGAGATGGAGCCCATCGGGCTGGCATCTTCAGGGTCGGCGACGGGCATTGCCCTGAGCCGCGATGATAAGGATTCCACCGGAATCAGCATCTTCGAGGCCGAAGATACTGATGAGAGCGACCCTTCCGCTGTGACGCGCGTGACGCAGGGGGGCATCCCGCTGGTTGATCCGGGTGAGGACGCGGCGGGCAAGAGTGCGAGCGGATCGGGCGGATTGCTCGACTTAACTCGCGAAGATGATGATTCATCGCTCGGGCCGACGCTGCTCGAGGATGTCTACGGGTCCGAGACGATCGCGCAGCAGACCTCAGTCGAGCCGTCACAGGGGGGTGGAGACGCGCTTTTCGAGGGTGAATCTAGCGGTAATGACGGTGCAACTTCGAATGTCGGCGGGGTCGTGGTTCTTCACGAAGTTTACGATGGAGCTGGATCGGGATTGGTGGGCGGGTTGGCGATTGGAATGATTATCTCGATCGCTATCGCGGCGTTTACGGTGATCGTGGGCATCACGAGCACCTATGGCGGCGGGCTGATGACCACCATTGGTGACAACTTCATGATTTTGCTGGCTGTAATGGGAGGCGTGACCCTCATCGCGGCGGTCGTTGGGATGGTGGTGGGCAAGCGCTCGTAAGTGAGTGCTTGCGGCTGGGGTTGGCCTACAGCAAAGTCGGGGGCCGTGGCTCTCGCCCTAACTCGCGCTAACTCTGGTTGTAAATACAATGATTAATTCAATGGGTACCGTGATGGGTACCCATTTTCATTAAATGTGGCGTGAGATGCATTTGGGAGCATCGATCGCGGCTTTTGGCGCGAGATATTTGCGTATTGTGAGCGCGGCAATGAGGCGCGATGAGGGGCGAGCGAGCTGCTAAAGATTGGGTGAACGGGCGCGGGCGGTCGAGCCGATCTAACTGAGAGGTCGTTGCCGAGTTTACCTGCTGAGAAACTGGTTGAGGGGTAAGGGGAATAAGGCAGCGTGCTCGAAATGAGCGTGGGGGGGCGGGGAGATGTGGCGACAGGGGTGTTATTGTTAATAGTCGGCCTAAACGAAAGTGAAAAGTGATGAAACCGCGGCGGGGCGAGAGCGATAGTGGCGTAAATCGAAGCTTTGCGCTGCTTGCTGCGGGGGGCGCGGTAGTGCTATTTTTAGG
>CAYVFW010000192.1:0-6011 GCA_964450325.1 uncultured Phycisphaeraceae bacterium
CCCGGATCGATCCTTGATCGACCCTGCTTCCATCCTCGCTTAATCCTGATCGATCCCATCATCTCACGCGCTCGGCCGCGTGGCTGCGCTGACGCGCGGCGCATCGCTTATGTCATCCCGCGTCACCTGTCTAATCACGGGGCCAAGCGGAGAGAGGCCAGCTTAAGAATCCCCTAGCCAAGCGCGGTCCGCACCATCACGAGGGCTGGAGGGGTAAACTTACAATCGCAATTGCCATTCTGGTAGTTTTAAAACTGCGGGCGAGTTTCGGCCATCGGACCAGCCAAGAAAGCTTGGCTCAGGCTGAGCCACGTCACGCCGATTCTGCGCGACCGCCGGTAAAGTAGCTGTTCCAGTGAATAACTGGAAGGCACTTTTCATGGGTCAGTGCAGCAGAAGCTAATTCTATGTCAGCCACGCTACAGAGAACCGGCCCATTACAACCGGCCCATTACAACTGGGCCATTTAAAATCGGGTCATGTATAGCTGGGCAACCGCGAGCGTCGTCGCCGCTCTTTCCCGCCCGCGGCAACGCGCCAAGTTGGGTAAACTTATGAAGGCCCGCCCGCGCTCCATTGATTAAAAAAAGCTTCTATATCCCCGCCGTCTATGCCCCCATCGGCATTCACGTCCGTGAGCGAGTTTCCGCTCGCCCACAGAAGAAAGAAGTACTCAACGTCCGCCCCATCGACGCCACCGTCACTGTTGGCATCCGCGTAGTTGAAAGCCATGTAGACTCCCAGGGGCTGCTCAACAAGTGAGTAGGACCCAAACCTCGCCGCGGGAAAACTGGCGCTTGTAAACCCACCGGTGCGGGTCGGTGCCTGCACGATCAAAGCCCGCAGGTCTGCGTAGCCCTCAGAAGCATCAAAGCCACCCAGCGCGATGACCGAAAGCTCGCCGGCCAGGGTCGCGACACCTGTCACACGCAGCAGCCCCGGGATACCACCCTCGTTGATGGCCGCGGCGAGCCGGCCAGTTGCAGTCTGGGCAAAGGTCTCGGTAACCGTAAGTCTGGTGGTGCCGATGTCGAGCGTGCCCTGATTGGTGGAGCGGGCCAGCGTACCCGACGTCAGCAGCCGCAGCACCGCCCCGGGCAAGACAATCGCCTCCCCTCCATTCAGCGCCGAGGCAAGGTCAAGCTGGCCGCCTTCAACGCGCACTACGCCCGGGTTGTTCAGGATAATCGGTGACGCGATACTTACTGTGCCGGTGCCGCCTTTGACAAACGTGCCATAGTTATTAAACACGTTACCGACTGGCGTGAGAGTAAACGCTCGGCCGTTGCTCAGCGTAAACGTGCCACGGTTGTTGGAAAGGGAGCCTAGCTGGTTGATGGAACTGCCCGCGCCAGAGAGCGAAACCGACGTACCCGCGGCGATGGTGGTGATGAACCCGCCGTTGACGGAGAGGGTCGCGCCGTTGCTGAGATTCCAGGCCCCATCCGCAAGTGTATTGGTTGCTGCGGTGTAGTTGAGCAGATTGGTGAACGTAAGTCCACCGGCGAGCGAGTTGAAGGTGCCCAGGTTCAGGAATGGTTGGGTGATGGTGAGGTTGCTCGCACTGGTTTTGTTGATAACTCCGTAGTTAATAAGCCGGTTGAACCCCGGGCCGTTGGACTGGCTTGCCCCGATGTTAAGCACGCCGTAGTTGGTAAAGACCGCGCCCGAATAGAAGAGCGTGCCGGGAGATTGGAATGTGGCCGTGCCCCGGTTATCAAGGTTACGAGCCAGGAAGCGGCCGTTGCCGCTGCTATTGAGCACCGCCGTGGATGTAATTGAAAGAACCCCGGAGCCAGAAATGGTCCCTTGCGTCCACGTGAATGACTGGGTAATCTCGATATCCCCGGTTCCGCTTATGTTGCCACCATTGGAGACTACCGCCAGCGACTGAGGCGCATTGAAAGTAACGCTTGCCACCGTTGGTATTACCACCGGTGCTGTGGGCCTAAGGGTATCGCTGATTGTTACGTTCGCGGCTCCAAAGATATATTCCCCGGTTATCGAGAGAGCGCCCTGGGGAAGTATGTGCTGCCCCCCCGAAAAGCCCAGCTCGCCTGCGCCTGCAAAGTTTACTCCCTGCACATACATCATGCTCACGCCAAGCGAGATAGCGCCGGTTGATTCAATTATGAAGTTGCCGCCCAGCGTACTTGGTGAAAAGAGCAACAACGCCGCGTTGCGGACGGTGAACGTACCGTAGTTGGCAAGGGGAACCTGTATCGATCCCGCCGCGATGCCAGACTTGGTTATGCTCCCGTAGTTGTTCACACTGCTGGATGGTCCACCAGGCCCGCCGTTGAGATTGCCAACGCCCGACCAGTTCATCGATGCCCCCGCGGCGATCGTAAGCGTGCCGTCATCGAGCGTAATTGAGAGGTTGCCAGCGTAGTTAAAAACGCCGCGTACCAGAACGGTTGTTGACAGTGTTCGTGGGGCCAGGTCTTGGGTCGCGAGCGTGGCCCCGGGAGCGATTTCCAGACTACCACCCCCAGCCAGTGTGCCCGCCAGCCAGCGAAAAGTTCCTGTGACGTTGGCTTGGCCCGAGAGCGCGAGCGTGCCACCCGAGAGAGTGGTCGTGCTACTCAGAGTGGCAGCACCGCCGATCGAAAGCTGCCCACCGCTAATCGTCAGCAGTTCGCGGCTGACCAGCGACGCGACTGTCCGCTCTCCTGATGCGCTTGTAAACGAAATAGTGGGAGAGGAAGGAACATCGATGGTCACATCATCCGCCGCGGCGGGAACTTGCAGTGCGCTCCAGTTGCCGGGGGTGTGCCACAACCCATCCCCAGCCGCGCCTGTCCAAGCGATGGCGGCAAGGAGGGTGCGGTCCTCTAAGGCCTCGATGCACGACGTAACTCGCAGAGTCTCTCTCATTGCACCAGTATACCTGTTTGGGGTCAATCACCCTAGCAACATATGATCATTACGAGTCCCGAAAACACCCTATTTGCCGTTCGCGCTTGCGATGTTCAGCCATTGAGAGCATACTTGGCCTGGTGACTGGAGCAGCACGCACCATAATATACTAAAAAAAAACAAGCCGGTGGCGTGAGCCACCGGCTTGCAAGCTAACATAAGACGGTCAACAAACGAGGTTGTTATGTTTAACACACAAAGGTGCAAAGCATTACAACGCCAGGCTGTCCGACCTCTGGTTACCGGGCCGGATTAGCGGCGACGGCGACCAACAACCAAACCACCAAGGCCGAGAAGGGCGAGCGCGCCGGGGGCGGGGATGGGCTCGAAGGTGTAGCACACTTCGACTTGGGCGCTGGCGAAGGTGTTGAAGAGGAGAATCAAGTTGCCAGCTCCGCTGCCGGTGCTGGAACCAGCGGCGGTCACTGGGAGGGAGATCGTTTCGCCGAGGAAACCAGCGGTGAAGAGCGCGAGGTCAGCGGCGGCCGAGCTGCTGGAGCTGCCCGTGTCGCTGGCGGAGAGGCCGGTGTAGGTCTTGCCCGAGGTACCACCGAAATCGACGCTGCCGTCATGGGCAGAAGCCGGGTCCATGTTGGAAACAAGGGGGATAACGACCTGAAGTGGGGTGTTGTCGGGGCGGGCGAGGGTGATCGTCGCGCTGAGAGCGGTGTTGATCATTGCTGAGGAAGCGTCAAGGCTTTCGAATGCAACGCTGCCTTCAACCGTGCCGCTGACCGACCAGGAAACGCTGATCAGGGTGCCCAACGCGGGGTCAAACTTGGGCAGAACGATTGAGCTGTCCCAGTTGGTGCGGCTGAGCTCATATGTAGCGTTGTAGCATACAATGTCGAGGGCCGATGCCGAGCAAGCGGCGGCAGCGAGAGTGGCCAAGGCGAAAATCTTCTTCATGTGTCTTTTCTCCAGAATAAAAAAATGGTTGCAGGTGCTTCGCGGAACAAAGCCCTGAATCAAGCCCTCCAGTGACCCGGAAGTAAACTTTTGTTCTAAAAAACCAGCCAAACGTGAACCGCTCAGCGAACTGTTCTCCAGATGAGTAAATGATACATGAGGTATACTCCCTAGTCAAGATTTTTCGATGAATACAATCAACAAGTTTTTATAAACGCGGTATAGGAATCGCGTTAATAAGTTATCAGACGTTAAGAAAGTAACTTACTTCCTTGCCGCGGACCTCTAGGCCCATAGACCAAGCAAAACACGAAAAGAGCGGCTCCGTTGCTTGCTGAGACTGAGTTCAGAATCAGTTTCTTTGAGTTGCGTCGCTCTCACGTTCCGGGCGGTGGCGCGTGCGCTCGCAAGCGCTTAGCTTGCGGATTTGGATCGGACTTCTCGCCAGCTTTTCATCTGAACAGCTATCACGTTGCGTCAACTTATTCAAGTATGAACCTTTCCCGCGGCGATAGCCTCGGAGTAGGTGGCCGGGTGAACGCGGGCACGCACGGGCGCTTGCAAGTGCGTGTAAGTCCGAGCGCGCTCATAACTCCAACGCGGGTGGCTAAACCCACGAGCACTTGATGTGGCACGGGCCTTGGGAATGGTAACGCCTTTGCCATTTCGTTCGCGCAGTTGGGCGACGACCTCGGTCAAAGTACATCGTTCCTGCACCAACTCCCGAGGCTGCTGAAACGTTATTGATGTCCAGCGGCTCCGGCCAATTACGTCAGGCATTTCCTTGTCGCGACGTCCTTCATCTCGCCAGTAAGATCAGAGCTAGTGGAACCAAGAGCAAGTTGGGCGGGGAGCGAGCGGTGCGTGCGACTAACGCCTCACACTCCCAAGCGAGGGGCCATAACAAAAGTATTTAAAGAGGCGATCTGTACGGGAATGTAACCATACAGGCCGGGGGAACTGTGGCCGCCATCTGTTGTCACGGCTAGCGATAATCTCCATCATCCCACCGCGACACATCTGTCAGGTCCCGATTCGTGATCGCCGCGGCGTGCCCATCCATATACGCGGCGTTCGCGCCCGTATCGTGCCGCTTAGGCGCGGTGCGCTGCCAGGTCGTATTGTCCACGGCCCCGACCCCATTCACATTGCTGGGCTGCCACATATCGTAATATATCGCGATTGAAAGTTCGGGCGCATCGCCCGCGTACCACGCGCCAAACCTGGCTCCGACCGGGTCATCGGTAAAGCAGGTAAGATAAATAATGGACGAGTTGGGCCGCGTGTACCGAGAGAGTCTGGTGGGTGGCTTGCCCTCACTCGTGCATTCCGCCCGCCCGGCCGTCCAGCGAAACGAAAGCCCGTTCGCCACATAGTTAATATTATGTGGGTCTTTGGGCCGCGCAGGGTCACGATAAAACAGAGCGCCCCGGTACTGGTCTGCAAGGTCCTGCCGCGCGGTCGAAGCATTGGCCCGAGTATCAAGGAACGGACGTAAGTTATAAGCCCAGGCAAGATTATTCGGGCTGCCCGGGAACGCCGCTACCCGCGGCCGGTTGCCAGTCTGCCGTTCGCTGCTCCCCGATTCTCTCGGCGTCCACTCCTGGTACGCCGCGGCATACATCGCTAGCGCCCCGCCGATCTGCCGCTGATTCGAAAGGCACACCACCGCCCGCGCCGCCGAGCGTGCCTTGCCCAACGATGGTAATATAATTGAAATCAGCAGGGCGATGATCGCGATCACGATCAAAAGCTCAATCAACGTAAAGCCCGTCCGAAGATTGCGTACGCCTGATGGGCTACAAGTGCGCCGGGTCATGCCAATGAGCGTATGAGCCACCCCGCCCCCGCACCCCTAAAAAATACTTCCCAAAAAGAAAAAACGCCCCGGCACAAGCCGCGGCGGATTGCCAGCAAAGAAGTTTCGTCGATTATCGGCCTTCACCTCGCAAAGCGATCCTGTCAGAACGCCAAAGGCAGCGCACAAGTGCTTCCAACCGTGTGTCGGCCCGCCGCCATTAAACTGTAAACGTCGGGCCTAGGTAAAACCCGGGCATCCTCGCGGCGTTAAAAACCAGCCATGTTTAGCAGGTCTAGTCTCATCTCCGAGACCAATTGACTGAGTCCAGTTCGCAGAGAGCCCGCTTCAGCCAGCCGTGTTCAGCCAGCCCATTTCGGCCAGC
>CAYVFW010000193.1:0-5960 GCA_964450325.1 uncultured Phycisphaeraceae bacterium
CGCCTCGCCAGTTCACCGCGGACTCACCAACCACAACCCCCGCGACGCCCACCCGCAAAGGTGCTTCCGGCCGCTTCCCCAAGCACCCCGGGCGCGGTACTCGCTAAAAGCTAACTAGTGCCCCGATCGAGCCCTCTTCGAGCCTCAATGTCAATAAACTGTCGGTTGCCAAGGTAAGTTCTAAAAACAACAGCCCGCCGACCCGCACCGCGGCGTCCGCCCTCGAATCGCCCACACCCCCCCCCCGGGCTGCCGGTGGTGTGTGCAATGCGCAAACAACGTGTTGTCGTTGTGCAAATGGAAGGGGAGTTAGCGCAATCTTCACGCGACGCTGACAGACTAAATATGCGTTTCGGCTATCCTTATGGTCTATAGAAGTTGCAAGGTAGCGGCTATCAGAAGTGACAGCATTGTGTTCTGCAAAGGAACCCGCGAGAAGCTTCCAAAGTACCGCTCCGCAGAGCGGGTTGCATCGTGAGATAACTGTAGATCGGCTTCGCCAGCGAGCGTGTGGCGGGGTCCGAGTCTTTGGTGCCGTTGGCTTTGATGCTTTGTTGGTGGAGGCTCTGCTGATGGAGCCCTTGATGATTTAGCCCTTGATGATTCAGCCCTTGATGATTCAGCCTTTATTGATGCAGCCTTCGGTGCAAATGAGAGTCCGCCTGCGTCGGCAGGCCAGTAATCGGGGGCGAATGTCGCGGAGAGCCGAATCCTGTCGGGAAAAAGAGAGAGAGATTGAAAGTGGTGCCGGGTCTTATGTTACCAATGGCGTTTGATCCGGGTTTCTTTGATGTCAGGTTTAGTTCAGTTCAGCTGAGTTTGGTTGGTTTTCCCGGTTGGAAGTGTGGTCGGGCTCATGGCCGAGCCCCGTACAGAAAGTAAATGATAATGAATTCGAACAAAAGTATTGGTTTCGGCAACGCGACGCTCGGCAGCGGTTTGGCCGCCCCACAAGCACGCAAGGCCTTCACACTCATCGAGCTTCTCGTGGTCATCGCGATCATCGCCCTCCTCATCGGTATTCTGTTACCTTCGCTGGGCCGCGCACGCCAGACAGCCCGCATGATCAAGGCCCAGGCCGCGGCCCGCTCGGTGGCTCAGGGCGTGGTCGGTTATATTATTGACTCTCGTCAATACTTCCCCCCGCACTACGTCTACGGTGCCGATGAGACCTCTCTCCAGTGGCGCCCCCAAGATCAGATCAGCACGAACCCAAACCCCAACCACGGTTACATCCACTGGTCCTTCGCCCTCTTTAACAGCGGCTCAGTAAGCGAAGATTCCTTCAAGGATCCCTCAATGCCCCGCGGCGGCGCACCCGCGACCAGCCCCGGCACCAACCCGCTTGACTGGGAAGATGGTCAGGTTAACGGCACCGGCGGCGGGGTCGGTGCCGCGCCCCCGACCGATCGCCAGGTGAAGCGCACCGCTTTCGCAGGTAATGATGCCATCTTCCCACGTAACAAGTTTGCCGAGTCCCCCGGTAGCCGCAAGAACCGCCTCGTCAAAGATTCCGATGTCGACTTCACCAGCAGCACGATCTTAATTTGCCAGTACAACTCTAACCGTAACTACGAAGCCCTCACCTCACTCTCAAACCCCAACGAGTTTAAGTCTCACCGTCCCATCAGCCCCTTCGTCGGCGTCAGCACCCCTGATCCTTACAGCGAACCCGAAGCCAACTCGCCCGACGGCCAGGGACGCTTCCGCTACCCCCTCACCGGCAGCATCATACCCGAGGCGGATGTTCCCGCAGGCGCCATCGATGGCGGAACTGACAATAACATGAACGCCGTCGGCCGCCACCACACCGGCAAGAAAGATGGCAACGGCGGCTCCTCAGTCTTCGCCTTTGTCGATGGTCACGTTGAAATGATGACCATCGTTGAATCTATCAAGAAACGCAAGTGGGGTAATAAGTACTGGAGCCTCACCGGCCCCGGCACAGGCGTAAACCTCGAAGCCAACAAAGACTGGGTTGACTAACTTTATAAACCTTCCGCTGCGCCCCGCTTTACCGCAGGCCAGCCACACACGCACTCCCTAAGTGCCCGCTAGATTGAAGGACGATTGATCGAGATCGCGACCGCCGAGTGAAAACGCGGCGGGACGCATTTGCGGTAGCCAACGCTGGTTGCAGAGAGAGAGTCGCTACCCATTTCAATGGCAGTGTTTTGTGACGGCGCCGCACGTTGGCGAGTTGTTTTTCAGCGTGCGGTTGCTTCACGCGCATAAATCGTGAAGATTGCGCAAACACTGTGTTTGCAACGGGTTATGACTACTGCCACAAAGGTGGTGCCGCGAACAGTGTGGTCCTGACACTGCTAACAGAAGCAAAGTCGCAAAGGGAAAAGTCCGCAGCTTAAAAGTTAAGCTCTGTCCTTCCCTTTAGACATTACAGGACCTCAGTGTAAATCGCTGGTTGTGTTAATCCTTGTGGAATGTGTGTTTTTTCGTACAGAAGGCTTGAAAGTTATGATGAACTCAAAGAACAAGTTGGCAATCTTGGCGCTGCTCGCCGGCACCTGCGCCTGCGTGGCAAACGCCCAAACCGGCCTCATCAACGTAAGCGGCGCAACGCTGCTTGAGAACTATGTCAGGTCATTCGCCTCAACCAACGATTTCATCGATGTTGATTTGAACGGCACCGCAGGCTACCTGCTCAACGGCGTCCAGCAGCTCGCCCCCGGCGGCGCCAGCAACCTCAGCCAGCCTTACCTGGTTCAGTACCGGGTCGTAGGCTCGGTCAATGGTTTCATCGAACTCACCCGCTTCGGCAGCGGCAGCTGCGCCACCGGTAGCGACAGCAACGTCAGCGGCATCCTCGGCAACCGTCCGCTCGCCAGCATCAGCGGTGTGGCATCGTTCGCATACAACAACCGCCTCCTTTACATCAATAACGGTAACAGCGGCGGAATCCCCGCTACTTACAACTTGGGTAACCCCGGCGGCGCGCCTAACACCTCCAACAGTGCTTACCTCGCCCTCTACTCCGCTCCCAACACCAGTAGCGGTGGCCAAATTTGCATCGACGTTGCTCCGATCGATGTCTCTTCATCACTCGCCACGCAGAAGCCCGGCGGCAGCCCCCAGTGGGATCGCAAGCCCGTCGATGGTGGCTACGGCACCAACCCTGTCAACTCCGGTACCCGCCCCTTCGGCACCGCTGGCTTTGGCAATCTCCCCAGCACACTCGCTGGCCTCAACGGTCGTAATCTCTTTAACTCCGCCAACCCCGGCGCGGCCGACAGCAACACCATCTTTGATAACTCGCTGGCTTTCGCCCCCATCGCGCCCGTGGTCAACTACGGCACCGGCGTCACCCAGATCAAGATGACTGAACTCCAGCATCTGTTCGTCACAGGTCGCGCCAACACCGGCGAAAACCTCGTGGTCTCCACACGCGACGTCGGTTCAGGCACCCGCAACGCCTTCAATAACTGCATCGGCGTTGATCCCTCGTTCGGCCGCGGCGATAGCGTCGGCGGCCTTTCGACCAGCGGTAATAACCACATTCTCGGCAACGAGTTCACTCCCTCAAACAAGGGCAGCAACGGCGGTATGGAGCAGGTACTCCGTAACGTCCGTCTTGGTATCGGTTACGTCGGCACCGAGCGCGGAGTTACGGGCTCGGGCAGCGGCTCATGGCTCACCACGAACTCGCTGGAAATCGTCGACGTTCAGAACGATATCTACGGTGGCACCGCTTACGTTCGTCCCACCACCACCAACATCGTTCGTAACTCCAATGACGGCTGGCTCCTCGGTGGTCAGGCCGTGCTCGCCACCATCGGCGATCCCCGCAGCAGCCCCGCGTCAGCCGGTGGCCAAGGCTGGGCCGGCGCGTTTGATCCGTTCGTTGATACCAACTGCGACGGCATCCGCCAGGCAACCGAAAGCTTCACCGATCTCAACGGCAACGGCCTGTACGATGCCCTCAATGCCGAAGCCGGTCTTGCTCCTCGCACAACCCCCGCGATGGCCAACCCCTTCGCCGCGTCCTACCTGAACAACATCACCCGCAGCATCAATGCGACTACCACCGTCCCCAACGATCCCGCCAACTTCGGTATGCCCGGCGAGTTCGCCGCAACTCAGTTCCTTCTCATCGCAGCCTTAGACCGCGTTCACTTGGACAGCGATTACGTCTCGATGGTCTCAAATACTGATTTGAACCTCTGCGTTCAAGCCTACACCCTCTCGACCAACGTCCACAACAACCCCCGCTTCCTCGCCTTCAACAACGCCTCCGCAGGCCGGGTTCCCACCCGCAAGACGGGCGCCGCTTACAACGACGGCGTGGTCAACGGTAACACCTACATTCGTCAGGGCAGCATCGCCACCCCCAACGTCGCCGTCAGCTACGGCAGCGAACTAAACCTTCGTAACAAAATCGCGGGCGACTTTGACGGCAGCGGCGCACGCGACGCGGGCGACATTGCCGAAATGCTCAAGGCATGGCGTCAGCGTAACGAAGCAGGCAACCCCCGTTGGAACGCTCCCGACGGCATCTACGGCGCAGGCGCGGGCGAGCAGGCCATCATCGAAGTCTTGGGCGATCATGACGGTAATGGCAACATCAGCACCCTTGATGTTCGCTACCACGCCGATGGCCTCTACCTCGTTGGTGGCAACCTTGACCGCAAGGCTGGCTTCGAAGCCGTTGACAACGAGTGGAACACCCTCGTCGGCAACGACAACTTCTTCGGCACCACCATCGCAACCGGCGCTGCTTACTCCGCCGGTGCGTCCCGCGCTGACCTTGCAGGCTCGGCCGCTGGCGCACGCGTCGGTTACGCCCCCTACGGAGCCGACGGCGTGATCAACGGTCTTGATATCTCTTATGTTTACGCTCAGTTTATCAACCCCAACGTGCTGGATGGTTCAGCAACCTGGAGCGACCTGGACGAAGCCTCTTTCTTTGATCTCTCCGCCGACTTAAACGGCGACCTTGAAGTCAACCAAGGCGACATCTGCGAAATCCTCAGCATCCTCGGCACCAGCGCGGGCGATGTAAACCTCGACGGCATCCGCGACGGCGCGGACTTGCTGATCGCCACCAGCTTCCGCGGCGGGATCGATCGCGCCGGTACCTACTCAAACGGCGACGTTGACGGCGACGGCCGCGTGACCGAAGCCGACCTTGCGATCATCACAAGCGGCGATTGCAACTGCTTCTGCGCGGCCGACTACGACCGCAGCGGCGGCGTTGACGGTTCCGACGTTGAAGCCTTCTTCATCGACTGGTCCGGCAGCTTCGGTTGCGCAGACGTCGATGCCAGCGGCGGCGTTGACGGTGGCGACGTTGAAGCCTTCTTCACCTTCTGGTCCGCAGGTGGCTGTAACTAATCCGGCCCGGCGTGGTGCCCGTAATCATCGCGCCACCATAAGTTACAGTAAGGTCACTTGTAGAATATAATCTTAATATATCGCAAGCGAGGAACCCGGCCTGATTCAGGCCGGGTTCTTTTATGTTTTGATGTCCTCCATGAAGTCTCCGCACGTCTCACCTTCAACATACCCGATAGGCACCCGCGCAAAAACCCCTCCAATGCCCCTGATCGCACCACCTTCGTCAGACGATCACCCAGCGACTCTCCACCAAAACGCCCACCGACGTTCCCCGCCGCCAACCCCACCAACGAGTCGAAAATCAAGATTGCTACCAAAAACACTGCATGTCCGCACCCTTCCCGACCCCCCGCGGTACAACGACGGTACGCCTCCGCTCCTGTTGTTAGTGATGCCTAACATAGAGGGCTTTACCGCCTTACGCCGGTGGGCCCATAGCGACCCATGAGAAAACCGCGGATCAGCCATGGCAGAGGAAACCACTTATGGACCTGAACCAACTTCGGCTTCAGCGATCAATCAATCAGCTCAATACCCGCCTCGAATCGCTCGAGGGCGAGATCGAAGTCTTACGGGCTGAGTTACGTCAGGGCGGCGCGCTCCCCCCC
>CAYVFW010000194.1:0-5936 GCA_964450325.1 uncultured Phycisphaeraceae bacterium
CCCTTCACCAAGACCGGACGATTGGAGGAGTTGACCGCCAACAACGCCGCAGGCGACCACTCCGTCTTCGCGGCGGGCGGGGCTGGGCTAGGAGGGTTGAAAGGGGGAATTGGTTGGGAGGGACGCTTGGACACAGCCAACTTTAGGGAAGTCGGGCTTCGCGCATACGAACTTGGAACCGCTGGGTCCGTAGTCGATCTAAAGTTCACAGCAGCGATTCGGCGGCGGGGTTTACCCGTTCCATTCGCGGGCGCTGCGAGGCAAGGCTACTTGACCCGCCTGGCAGGCTAGACTCATTGATCTTGGGAAGACACGAAACGAAAGGATACTCGCGATGAAAATATGCCCGTTGTGTATTGTGGCGGCCGGAGTGCTTGCCGTAGGCGGCGGTTTCTTGCTCGGTGGAGCTGGAGCACTTCCGAGCGCTCGCGAAGCCGCGACGGAAGTCAGCGCAGATGCGTTCGCGATTGACGCCGTGCATTCACACGTCGGCTTTCGGATCAAGCATATGAATGTTTCCTATTCGTACGGGCGATTCAACGATGTAAGTGGAACGTTCTCGATTGATAAGGCCAGTCCCGAAGCAGCCAAGATTGATATTTCGGTCAATGCCACTAGCATTGATACGGCCAACAGCAAGCGCGATGACCATCTGCGTGGTGCGGACTTTTTCTCTGTTAAAGAGTTTGAGAAACTTACCTTCAAGAGCACGGGCGCTAAGAAGGGCACCGGGGATGTCATTGATGTTACCGGCGACTTAACATTCCACGGCGTGACCAAATCAGTTACAGTTCCCGTGACGCACACCGGCGAAGCCGCCGGACGCGGCGGGGGCCGGGTCGCCGGGTTTGAAACCGCTCTGGTCATCAAGCGCTCCGACTATGGAATGAACTTCATGCCTCAGGTGCTCGGCGAAGACGTCACGCTGATCATCAGCATCGAGGGCGGCACAAAGTAATGTTAGTGTGGTAATTATTTGCTTTCAACCGCGGCGGCCGTCGATTCGGCCGCCGCGGTTGTTTCTAGACTTGGGTACCGGGTGCCGCCGCCCGCAGGCTTGGAAGAGGAGTTTGGCTCTTGGATACTACCACCGCGTTATGGTTTGGTCTTGGCGGAGTGGTGCTCCCGTTTACGAGCGCCCTCCTTTGCGCACTCGCAGCCTGGTGGGGTTTTCGTGCGTCCGAAGAGGAAACGAAGGTGGGCGAGCGGTTAGTCCGCGCTACCGCCATGCTGGTGCCGGGGGTGATCGTAAGTCTTTACTTTGCCCAGTGGATCACGCAAGGAAAGCTTTCGTTACCGCCGCGCGAGTTCGCGCACACCATCCCGCTGCTGATGCTCTTTGGTTTGGTTGCGGGTGTGGTCGCAGCGGTCATACCGGTGCTGAGGCCCGAACACCCCAGGCAGCGGCTAGTAATATTTGCTGCCCTTATTATTGCAGCACTCGCTTCATCACTGCTTAAGTTGCCCCCGCCCTATACCTGGATTCCCCGCTGCCTGCCCTGGTGGATTTTGGCATGGGCCTCGCTCCGATACCTTACCAGTTGTAATTTCCCCGCCGTTTCGATGATTCCCTTAGGCTTGTGGAGCGCGGGCGTCGCGGCGGTTTTGCTGGCCACGGGTAACCTTAAGTTCGCTCAGCTCTCGGGTGCTGCTGCCTTCGCTGTGCTGGGATTGTTTATCGCCGCGATGCTCAGGGGTCGGTCGTTCCGCCTTCCCAAGCCGTCCACCGGCGTCTCGTTGGCGGACCCGGTGATCGCGGTTTTTTCAGCTTATGTTACTGGTTTACTTACTTTAGGGGTGACGGCTGGACAAACGCCCCGCCCGCTGCTGTTAGCCATCGGCGGCGTGACCCCGCTGGCGGCCGCGATCATAACAGAGCTTGTATTTAAGCACGCCAAACCCACAGAAATTACCCTGCACGGCACAACCACCTACACCGTGCCGCGGTACTGGCTCGCCTGCGGGCTTGCCAGCGCGGCCGTAATTACATTGTGCGTCGGCGGGGTAATATGGGGCGACTCTCAGACGGCGAGTACCGGTTACCCATAGCAGCGCGTTGCTTAGGATGAGACGCGGTTATTTAATCTCCGCCGCCGGTTGCAGCGAGCCGAGCTTTTCCTGCACGAGGACCTTGATCTCGGGAATTGTAATGTCCTTGGTGTAACCGGCGAGTATGCTTAATACCTGAAAGTTACCATCGAGAACATAATACGACGGGTAGGCGTGGACGTTGTAGGCCTGCGCGACCTCGTCGGCATCTACCAGCAGCGGGTAAGGATGAGACTGGGCTCTGAATCGCTCCATCACGGTCTCGGTTGCCTTATCGCGCACTGAAAGCGCCAGGATGCGCACTGGCTTATCTTTAAACTCTGTGGCCAAAAGATCAAGCTCGGCTCGCGATTCGCGGCAGGGGAGGCACCAGGAGCCCCCGAACTCGATAATAATAATATTATCTTTGAGCGACTGGAGAGAGATGGTGCCGCCCGTGGAAGCCTTCAACTCAAAGGGGTGTCCCTCTTGCAGAAGCAGGGCGCCCGTCGCGGGGGTAGAGGTTGCCGAGACTGCGGGCTGGCCAATCTTCTCTGCTGCGGGCGCCGGTATTTCAGTTACACTTATACCGCTTGCATCGTGGCTTTGCGGCTTCACGCCCTCGCCGCCCATCGCCGGTGCCGATGAAGTGAGAATGCCATTATCGCCGGGTTTCTTGAGGTCAAACTCGCCCTTGGCTTCCGGCTGTGCTGTCGCGATTGAGGTCGCTGCGGGCTTCAGCGGCGCGGGCGGTCGATCCTGGGTGTAGCCCTCGGGAACCTCAACCCGGACCTGCGATATACTTAACTTTGGCGGCCTGCTTTCGTCGGCGGAGAAGTTGGAAAGCTCGATCTCGGTGGTGCCGGACATGATTTCGTTGGAGATCACGCTGACATACTTTCTCGGCAAGCTGTCGGAGGTCGCGAAGTACCAGACCGACTTGCCTTTGCGCTCGCCGAACGTCACTTCAACGGGCGTACACTCCACGCCACCGATAGTTACGTTATCCAGTACGGCGTAGTCCGCGGACGCCAGCAGCTCGCGGTTGAACGGCTTGAGGGCGAAGAGCTCGGTCAGGCGCGCCGAGTTGGCGATGCTAAACGCCTGGCTCTTCGCATCGCGAGAGTTACGTTTCTCCACTACTTTCTTTTCAGTGTGTGTGACAAACTCGATGGGCGTCCCCATCCAGGCCACATCGAACCGGAGTTTCTCCGCACCCGGCTTGGGAGTTCCTTCCCCGGTGGAACGGACCATCCAACCGTTCGTCTGGCCCGACGCGGTCGCATCGCGCAGCATCGCCACCCTTGCCGCAACCGCAGATGAATACGTCTCCATCCCGCCGGTGGCGCGGTAGTTAACATCGAACATAATCGCCTGCGCTCGCTTGACAGCCGCGGCGGCCTTCACAAAGAACTCGCTCCCCGGCTTTTCGTTCACTGATGTCACGAGAACCGGGGGCTTTGGGACAGCCGCGGAAGCGGGTGTCGATGCAGTTGCCGGAGGGCTGGTCTCTGGTTGAATCGGTTTCTCTGTCAGTCCGGGGTCGGCGGGGGTGGGGACATCCGTCGGAGTTGGCGGCGCTGGGAGTGCCGACGGTTGTGCTATCGCCAAGCCACTCGCGAGAGCAATCGCAAGCAAACGGACCGGCTGAGAGAATCGAGATGCGTTCATACTGGGGGCTTTCGAATCGTTTTGGCGGTCGGCCGACGCGGGAATCACAAATTGCTAGCTTGCAGAAGCTGTCGGAGTGCATCTCCGGGAGAGGCTTGCCGCATCAGGTGTTCACCCACAAGCACTCTCTGTACGCCGATCTGAAGAAGCGACTCCAGGTCCTGATGGGTTTTTATACCAGATTCACTCACGAGCACGGCTCTTAAATCGGTTGAAACCCTCGCCGCGATCGATCGGGTGTGCTCGATATCCACAATCATCGACGACAAATCTCGGTTATTGATTCCCAAAAGGGCACCCGCGGCATTATCTCTCGCCCCGTTGATCGCCGTCACGATTTCAACTGCCACGGGAAGGTTCGCTTCGTCGTGAATCTCTATGAGCACCGACATTCCTAGGCGGATCGCCTGCCACGCGAGAGTGGCGAGCGGCTCAGCATCAAGGCATTCAGCTATAAGTAGTATGGCATCGGCGCCAGCTGCGCGGCTTTCGATCACTTGATAGGGGTCGATGATAAAATCTTTCCGGAGCACAGGGAGGGCGCAAACGCCTTTTATCTGCGCGATGAATCCGAGATCGCCACCAAAATGAGCCTGCTCAGTGAGGCAGGAGATCGCAGAGGCTCCGGCAAGTTCATACGCTCTTGCGATCGAGGCTGGATCGAAGGTGACGAGAGCGTATTCGGGGCGGATGAGCCCGGCGGAAGGACTTTTACGTTTGACTTCGGCGATGACCCGAACGGACTGATGGGCAGGCGGCGGCAATCCCTTGGTCAGTGCTTCGAAAAACGGGCGGGGGGGCGATTGCCCTTCCGCAACATGGGAGAGCATCGAAACCGGAAAAAACTGCTTGCACGCAGCGATGTGTTCGCGGCAAGATTCGAGTATTTTGTTCAGGGTCTGGTTCATTGGGTTTGACGAGTAGGAGCGGGTTGGAGTGAGAGTCTGTATATAGTAGTTTGTTAGGATGACCGGCGGTAGACGATTTGAGTCAAGAACTGAACAACTTTGTCGTGGCGAACTGGTATGGCCTGCTAAGTCTGGTGCTGGCTGCAGTGGTGCTGAGTGTGGGGTATCGAAGTGGTTGGTTGGCGGGTAAGCGGGGAGTAGGTCGGGAAGTCATGATTCACCCGGCTCCGATCTGGCTTCTGTGTGCGCTGCTGGTTTGGATGTCCTCGTTGGTAGCCGGGTCAATCGCGATGGGGTTATCGGGCATGAAGATCGGGACGCTGCTGGGCTCGACCAAAGCACAGGCGGTGTTCATGTTAAGCACGTACGGGGTGAGTCTGACGATTGGTGGGCTGCTCGTCTATTTGATGAACGCATCGGCACCGCGCGCGGGCCTCGAATGTAAGCCAAAGAGCTTGGCACTGGGTGTAGGACTCTTACTGCTCGCCTGGCCGGTGGTGACGGTGGCAAGCGTTGGCGCTGCGATGGTTCACCAACAGATGTTCGGCCCGATAGCTGACTCGGTAGCACATCCGACGCTTCAACTGCTCGTTGATAACAAAGGTGATGTGTGGGCGTGGCTGCTCGCGGGGCTCGCGGTGATCGCTGCGCCGGTGCAGGAGGAGATCATTTACCGGGGCTTTCTGCAGTCGGCACTGTTGCGAGCGACTAAATCGGCGTGGTGGTCAATAGTTGTTACGTCGATGATATTCGCGCTCGCGCACGTGGTAGGAGTGGGCGTAGTACCTTGGTACGCGGCGGTGGCCCTCTTTGTGCTATCACTTACTATCGGCCTAGCGTTTGAACGGACGGGCCGGTTAGGCGTAGCTATCGGTATGCATGTCATGTTCAACGCGGTGAATGTCGCGTTGGCAGTGTGGCAATCGCGGAGCTGACAGCCCTTGCGACCCTCGAGTAACCGTGCTTTTCCTCATCGAGTCGGAAGAGGAGAGAGACCTTTCCCACGAGCCGTTAATACAACCCCCGCTACGACTGCCGTGAGAGAGAGTTTAACACCGAGAGCGTGCGGTACGGCTCGGGGAGCGGGGTGATTCTTATATTGCCGTTTAGCGCGTAGGGCGGGAGTCTCGCTGACGGAATTTAACAGCGATGGTCGCTTGCTTGGGCGGGGGCACGGTTCAATATACAGGGTGAGCGGGGCGGTTTGGCGGGCGCGCGGTGGCGTGAGGGGAAACCCTGCGGCTGTGCTTTTGGCGGGGTATTGGGTTGTCAAGGATCGGGCTGCGGGGGAGGGTTATGTTGGCGGTGGAGATTGTGGTCGGATGGGCG
>CAYVFW010000195.1:0-5934 GCA_964450325.1 uncultured Phycisphaeraceae bacterium
CCAGCTCCAATTGCGTGGTCGGAACCACTTCAAACTCCAGACCTGACCCCCGCGGCGACGTTCGGATTCAGCGAAGACAACAAACGGATCTGAGTCTCTCGCGGCATTCAACTCTTGGAGGGTTTTATTTACGCTCCTCGCATCCGTCGTTCCCCGGTTTTTTATCAAATAACGCCCAAAAACAACGAAAATGAGCAGTGCCTTGCCATCAGTGACTAGAGGCCAAGCGCGCCTCTCAGCATCCCCGGGCGACGAGCATTGGCGACAGACAGTCAACCGTGCATCATGCGCGCTGAATTGTTATTAAATAGAGACAGGTTGAGGTTGAAAGTCCACCTCGCATTCAAATGGTTAAAATTTCCTTAATCAACCTTTAACACTTTGAAGTTCACTCTCAGCCCTGCAATATTAAGTGAATAACCAAGCTGCACCATGTGTTTCACCCGCGAACGCACCCTGTGATCGCAGCGGCAACGTAAGAACGTGCAGAACGCGACGCCTCCCACCGCCTCTCTAACAAAAACAAGCATTGCCGGTTCAGGGGTGCCGCGGCGTCGAGGTCGGAAACGTGACGAAACACCTCATCACGATCATAAACGATGCGATAGCTTTACACTCTTTGAGCAAACACGACATCGAAGACCTAGCTCCTTGTGGGTTCAACTGCCGCCAGTGTTGGAAGACCCCGGCTTCGAGTGGCTTCTATCCGAACTACTTTTCGACGAATAGGCATTGCTCGTGTGGAAGCTGTCTTTTAGTGGGGCGGGCTTAGGTCACAGCGGGTAAAGGAAGTCGTCTCCGAGTTCTTGAACCAGGTGAGAAAAATAACTTTCGAGTGCCCCCAAGCAGCTCTGTGCCCGCAGTCCGGGGGATTAGCGGCAGGACATGCAGGACACGACCAGCAATGGTGGAACCACACTGATTCTCGTTGTCACGGCAATCACGCCGTGGGTTAACTTCTCGCTGTCTATGAGGGCGGTTGTTCAGCAGTCCCTTAACCCAAAACCCAATCCTAAAACGGCACCCCGCACCGGCTCGTCACCACTGCCCCTGTCACCGGGTCATTAAACGTAAGTTCGCTGGCGTGCAACATTAACCTCGGGGCCTTTGCTTCGTAGATCGTAAGCGAATCAGGGTGGTATAAGACATCTCCGATGATGGCGTGCCCGATACCGCCCTGCTGCCGCATTGTCGCTGCGTGGACTCTTAATTGGTGAGCGCGGCCCGTCACGGGGCTAAACCGCACGCGCGTTCGGTCGGTCTCTCGCGCCATCACCATGAAGTGGGTCAATGCGGCGCGGCCGTGAATGTAATCAATCATCTGCCAAGGCCGGTTGCGCACATCCGGCCGCATCGGTAGCGCCACGCTCCCCGAGTCTACATCCACAATCCCATCCAGCAACGCAACATAATGTTTGGTAACCGTGCGCGCCTCAAACTGCGCTGATAACTTACGTTGGGCCTCCGCCGTCAGCCCCAGCACCATCAATCCTGATGTATCCATATCCAGCCGGTGAACAATCAGCGGCCCCGTCGCTTCCAGGAATCGCGCCCGCACTCGCGAGGCTACGCAGTCCGCCTTTTCAGGCCCTTTACCCGGAACGCTTAACATACCGCTGGGCTTCTCCACCACAACATAATCGTTCGTCGCCACGACGATCCGAATATCCCCAGCACTAGGCGTTGTCGCCCCCACCCCGCCAAGGTCACCGGCCAAGCGTGCATCCGCCAACCCAGGGTTAGCTTCTCGCGCTCCCGCCTCCTCGCCCAAAGGTCGCGGAGCTGGCTGATAAGAATCAAACGGCATCGACGGCAATATCCAGTTCTACGGTGGTGGGCGCCAGGCAGACCAGTCCCGCAGTCGTACTTATGTCAGCTTCACTGCACGCCTGGTACGACACCGCCAGTAAAGGCCGCCCGCTCCAAACACCCTCGCGCTCAACCACTAACGTAAGTTCCACCGAGTCGCGATACACCGCCACGCTGTGCTGCCCCGCCGCGGCGAACACCTGGGCCACTGGGTAATCACAGAAGACGCTCACCCCGGTGCCATTCACTACATGCACCCGAAGCGGATGCATCGCCACCGTCGCGGCGTTAATGTGCCACCCCTTCTCGATCTTTAGCAGCACCGTCACCACCGCGTGCGGCTGTGCCTCCGAGAGTGACACCCGCTCCACCTCCGCAAAAATCTGCACCGGATCAGCATCTGGCTGAGCCTTCGATGAAGGTCCGCTCGCCGCACCCACCCCCTCCCGCACCCGCGCCAACGTAAGCCCCGTCTCCTCACCGCTCACCAGCAGACGCAGCAACGCCCGCGTTGAGTTAATTGTGCTCAATGGCGACGCGGCGATCCGAGCGGAAATCCCGTTCATGCACGCCGCGGCACGCCGCAACACCGCCGCGTCCCCCGTCACCGAATGTAAATCAATCATCGCGTGCAGCGCAACGGAAATGCCGCTGGGCGTCGCCCCATCATGCGTCGATGAAGGCCGCAGGAAGACATCCCCCGAATCTCGATGCGTATCAAACAACCGCAGAACCCCCAGCTCTCCTCCCCCAACACCCCCATCACCCTCATCACCCTCATCACCCTCATCACGCGCCCCGCTAAAGTCCTCCGCGACCCGCGCCAGTAATGTCGCCGCCGCATCGCTTAACTTCCCATCATTGCCTCCGTGCACTCCGCTCGCCGCCCTGTGCAACGCAAGCAAACCCGCCGCGACCGCCGCGTAATCCTCCAGTGTTCCCTTCGGTCCTAGCACTCCACGCCGCACCGAGCGATACAGAACCTCGCGCGTATTAAACAAGTGTGTTAACACGGCCTCCGCAGCGCGCTCCGCCGCCGCAAGATACCGCGGCTCATCAAAAGTCTCCGCCGCGATCGCCAACGCCCCGATCATCATCCCGTTCCACGCCGCGAGCGACTTATCATCAAGGCTAGGCTGCTTACGTTGTGCCCGCGCGGCGAAAAGGATTATGTTGATCCTGTCCAGCCGCTCAATAAATACCTCGGGAGCCACTCCCATCTCCGCCGCCACCCGATCCGGTCGGCCGCTCAGCCGCAACACCGAGCGAGGTTCCTCTCCCGCCTGCGCGGGGTGGTGAGGGTCCTGAAAGTTACTCTTGCCCCCAAGCCCATACACTCCAAGCGCGAACTTAATATTATTTTCGTCAAATTCCCCTGCCCCAACGGCCGCACCCACGCCCCCTGCTTCCCCCGCTTGACCTTCGCCGCGAGTCAGGGCCGCGCGTACCTCGCTCGCCGTCCACAGGTAGTTCAGCCCCTCGCGCCCATCCACCGCGGCGTCCTGCGCCGAGTAAAAAAGCCCCGTTCCCGCATCCGTCATCTCCGACAATACATAATCAAACGTCCGCCGCGCTGTTCGTTCATACTGCGGATCGCCGTACAAAGCCGCGGCACGCGTGTACACCGCCCCAAGCTGAGCGTTGTCGTACAACATCTTCTCAAAGTGGGGCACCGTCCAGTTACCATCCACGCTATACCGATGAAAGCCGCCGCCGATCTGATCGTGAATCCCGCCGATCATCATCGCATCCAAAGTGCGACGCAGCGCCTCATCAATGGAATCTAACGTAACATCATCACTCGCCTGCGACCGCACCTCAAGCAGAAAATCAAGGTAAACAACCTGCGGGAACTTGGGCGCATCGCCAAACCCCCCGCGTGAACGATCAAAGCTCCGCAAAAGTTGGCTCACCGCGTCAGTCACCTGCTGGCTGCCCACCGCCACCGGCTCGCCCGGTAAACCGACATGCTCCGCAACCGCCGCGGCGAGCTGCGTCGCCTGCTCCACCACGCCCGCCCGCTCGGTCTTCCACGCATTGGCAATGGCTTCCAGCAGTTGCGGAAACGCGACCCGCCCGTACATCGGCTCGGCCGGAAAGTAAGTACCGCAGTAAAACGGTTTGCGACTCTCTGGGTCAAGGAATACCGACATCGGCCAGCCCCCATGCCCACTCATGGCGATGGTCGCCGCCATATACAGCTCATCCAAATCAGGCCGCTCCTCGCGGTCTAACTTAATCGAAACAAAATGCTCGTTCAACTGCTTCGCAATAGTTACGTTCTCAAAGCTCTCCCGCTCCATCACGTGGCACCAGTAGCAGGTGGAATAGCCAATCGAAAGAAAGATCGGCACCCCCCGCGTGCGCGCCTGCTCAAACGCCTCGTCGCACCAAGGCCACCACGCCACCGGGTTATGGGCGTGCTGAAGCAGGTACGGGCTAGAGGATGAAGCAAGGCGGTTATCCATCGATGATCGTTATATAAATATCAAACTCGCCAAGGTCCGGGCTGGACTTATAAAGTCTGGTGAGCCACGAGCATTGGTTATCGCCAGTAAGAAGATTCCAACCCACTCTTACTCATCGCTGTTTTGTCAACAAAATACGCATTCCTAATACCGCAACCTTTGCAAAGCGCTGTGCGAGGTTGTAAACTTCTGGCAGTCGGGCAACGCAAATCGCATTCCTGATAACCTCCTACCACAGCTATGGTAGGAATCCAGCCCGGTTCCGAACTAGATTTTTAGGGCAATAGGAAGAGACATGAAGACCACAACCGTTCGCAAGTTTGTCACTGCGCTCGCACTGAGCGCCTCCGCACTCGTCGCCGCGTCGGCCTCCGCCGATGTGCTCCGCGACTACAACCTCGTCGTTCTGGGCAACCTCGACTCGCAGAGCGAAGTCGAAGGCCGCGCGCTCGTCCGCGGCAATCTCTCTGGTAGCGCTTCCAACTATGGAATCATGCTCACCCCTGCGGCCCAGTTCCTGAACACCGATGTGCTGATCGTCGGGGGCAACCTCAACGCTCAGAACATCAACATGAACGCTGGCAACCTCCGCCTGGGTGGCAGCAACAACGCTCAGAATGTTAACTTTAACGGCGGTGGCACCCTCATGAATGATCTCGCGGCCCCGGCCATCAACGCGGCAGCGGCGATCGAGCTCGGCCAGAACGCCGCGTACTTCAGCGGCCTTGCATCCAACAGCACCGCGACGTTCCCCACGGGCCAGCCCGGTCCCCTGACTTTCACCTGCACCCCGGATATAAACGGCGTCGCGGTCTTCAATGTCGGCGCGGCCAGCGTCTTCAGTAACAACCTCGTTCAGAGCATTAACATCCAGTTCAACGGCGCCACCAGCGTCGTCGTCAACGTAAGCGGCACCAACGTAAACTTTACCCAGGGTAACTTTGTTGGTAACTTCACCAGCTCCTTCGCCCGCTCCAACGTGCTTTAGAACATGCCCGCGGCCACCAACATCGATATGGGTGGCAAGCAGTTCAACGGCGCACTCCTCGCCCCCAACGCCTCCCTCTTCACCCAGGGCGTCATGGAAGGTTCCGTCTTCGTCGGCTCGTTCCTCCAACGCGGCGAAGTCCACCTCCCCGGCTACGCGGGCATCGTCCCGCCCCGGCCACGCTCGCCACACTCCTCGCCCCCGCGCTGCTCGTCACCCGCCGCCGAAGGGCCTAACCCGCACGTTTCATACCCTCATCGAGAATCGATGACAGAGGTTCTTCACGTACCCTGTCGAGGTTCGCACCGCATATCGATCGATTGGCGCTCTTTGCGCGCGCACCGACCCCATTGCCCTGTTTTCAGATTGTTGTGGCGTCACACCGCCGCCATCAACCGCGCGGCCGCGGGTCTGAAGACCACGTGCCATGGCCAACCGCCTGAGAGTTGCAGCACGATCCGCCGCACCGACGACATGATGCGGGCACCGATCTTGAACAGCTTTAATCGGATGATCGTAACCTGCACTTTCGCCAAACTCGGTGCCCGGCACTGCAACCCGTCGGATGTGATCCATCAGCACGTACGCCGCGGCGGAGAGCATGACACGTTAGCCAAGTTTGAGCGAGCGCTCCGCCTCGCGCAGCAACAACGCCCCGCAGTCTGAAGA
>CAYVFW010000196.1:0-5927 GCA_964450325.1 uncultured Phycisphaeraceae bacterium
GGTGGGTGGTTTCTGGTGGGGGTCGGGCTCAACGTATACCAGCCGACCTCGGCTTGGCCTGCGGTGGGACTGCGAAGCACGGCGGTCTCACTTCGCGAGCTGGGTATCGTCGGTCGGGTGCCCTTGTTGGCTGGCTTGGTGGGCGACGAAATGTTTCGGCTACTGGCGAGCCCTCAGGCCGAAGTCGTTGAGCAATGGGGAGGCCATGACTTGCTGACAGGGCGCCGAAGCGGCTTTGTGTCCGGCGGAATGGAAACACGTGGTGTGGTTCAAGCGATCGAGCCGCTGAAGTGGCTCGACGTTAAGCAGGAACACGATGGTGAAGTGATCCGCCTGAACGCCGCCACAACCGTAAGACTGCGGGACTAGCATCGAGGTGGAACTTCGGAGGGGCCGTGGTGGGTGCTGGCTACATTATAAATGTTACAAATTACAATAAGCAGACGGTGGGACTTATGCTGTCGGCAGGCGATCTGCGTCTTACCTCGGTACGCAACGCCTCTTCGGAGTTACATTGAGATTATGTTTAGAGTACGAGGAAGATTAACGGAGGGCGGTCCCCAGCCAGCGTAACTATCGAGGCCAGCAACAAATCACCCGATCATAACCGTCGGGCATCCGGGACCAACGATCATCCCGCCGTGCGCACACGGATCGCCGATTCTCGCAGCGGGTTTTCCCCCGAACATCACGGTTGCTGAACCCATGGTGATCGTGTCGGGCGGACCGACGCAGACGCACATGCCGGTGGCGGTGGCCGCCGGGCGGCCTCCAATTATGACAGTGGGTGCGCCGGGGGGCAGCACCGGGCCACCAACGTGGGGAATGGGTGGCAGGCCAGGTGTAACCATCGGGCAGACGTGCATATCACCAACACAGGAAGCGGGGGGCATACATCTATCCTCTTAAGAACCTGGGGCCATCGCAAATGCCAAACGGACCGCGTGAGTTACGTTTCGGCGCAACTCTGATGCTACTTTATCCTATCAAGGGCTACTTTGCACGCATCAGGCAAAATAGCTCGCTGGGACTATTCAGGGTGGATTCGTTGCGGGGTTGCTCGGACTCGCGGGTGGCGGGGCAGTTTCTAATGCCGCGGCGTACGGGTTTGAGAAGGCGGGGTCGCAGCCGCCGAGGTAGACGAACTCATCGTCGAATCGGGCGGGGATGCGGTGGTAGGCGAACGTAAGCTGGTAGTCCAGGATGCGACACTCGGAGGTTTCACCGAACTTGACGATTGTTGCATCACAGATCATCCGCACCGCACCCCGGCTGGCGAGCGGAGCGCCATCATCCGACGATGCCAACATGCGCAATGACCCTGAAATATTTAGAGTTAATGAAACCTCTGCACCAGGGAACGTCATCGGGGTCCCGGGGAGGTTGATGCCAAAGAGCGGATTATCCGGCAGTTTGGCGATGAGGGTCGCTTCGTAGGGAATGTTAAACTTCGCAGAACCGTACTGGAGCGGGACCGAAGAGAGCCACACCTTGCCAACATCGCGGGGTGGCGGAGGAACACTCGGCATGATGGAGGGGTAAATAAACTCGTAGAGAAAGAGCGGGAGACGCAATCTTTCGTCGTGCAGCACCTTGCCCAGATCGGCAGATTGCATTAGATCGTTGCCGGAGAGATCGGAGTCGAGAGTCGATTCGCTTGCGGGAAGCAAGTCTGGTTCCGCCGCGGCGAGGCGGTTAACCTCGGATTGTTCACGGAGGAGTGTTTTGGGTGTTTGCAGAAGCTTTCGAGCCGATTCGAGTTGATCGGCGGTGAGGACGAACTCATTGCAGCGACGGGCAAATCGCCCGACCGAGACGCCAGCCAGAAACAGCATGAGCCCTGAGCGCTCATAGGTACGCTTGATGAGCGGGTCGGCCTGCGTTTCGCGGGTTGAGACAATGCACTTCGAAATGAGTCGGTAAGTGGCGAGCATGTAAATGGCTGGACTGATCGAATAAAGACAAGGAGCGATTGGGCAGCGGCGATAGTGTTACATTTATGTTGTCTTCTGGGAACTGTATGAGCGACCGCGTTGGTCGATGGGGTTACGGTCCGGGTTAAAAGGGGCGTGGGATGAGGCTTTGTTCCCAGGCATTCACTGCGTTGTCTAGTTTACGCAAAGGGTCATAGACATTTTCTTCGAGGGCGTTGTTCACTTTTTGCTTTGTGGCAGCGCCGATCGTTGGCTCGAACTTTAGCCGGGCGATGTTGCCCGCGTGCGTGTGACCGCTGACGTAGATACCAAAGCCTTTGACATCGTCCATCTTGCGGATCCACTCTGACCAATCACCCTTGCCGCCGAAGTGTTTGAGCATGAACCAGAGCGCGGCTCCTGGGATAAACGAGACCTGCTCCTCGGGGGCGGCTAAGTTTTGCAGCCCGGTAACTTTGCGGTGCTGGGTGAACAGGAAGAACTTGTAATAGGTTAAGTTCGTGACGCCCGCGCCGAACGCCATTCCATCACGGTTGTACGGGTCCCATCGATGGCTGTGTTCGCACCAGATGCCCTCGAAACTCAGCCAGGGGTGCTCGACCTTTGCGTCCTTGAGGTGGTTATTAATTAGCGGGTCGGCGCGGTAACCGTCGTGGTTGCCGTAAATTACTTTGGCGTTAAGATCGTGGAGCAGCAGATCAAGGATCATCTTGTTCCAGTAGATCTCGGTGAAGCCCAACCGATTCGAGCGGTAGTACTTTGATCGAAAGTCGGCAGTATCTACCCACTTGGCATCGTGTTCAAAGAGGTGCATGAACGCCTGAGAGAATCCGTGCTCGGCGTGCTTGGGTGTCGCCGCGATGTGAAACCTGGCCGCGAACTCGCTCGCTTTGGCGGTGGCTTTGGGCGCTTTCCAATGAGGATAAACGCCGTAGTTTATCGGAGGGGAGAGGGAAAACTTCTCGACGTTTAACTCGCGATTGTGGAGTTCGGCGTTGACCGCTTCGAAGACGGAATGGGTCACCGATTCGCGGGCGGCCTTTAGTTTTTTGTTGTCGCCCTTGCGGAGTGTTTCGTTAAAATCCCCGCCGGTGATGTGACGCTTGCTCATGCCCCGCTTGCCCCAGCCATCAAAGACATAAATCTTAACATCTTGCCCGGTGTAGTTATATTTCATACTGGGCACCCAGTCGCGGTCACGCCGATGCTGGAAGTTGTGCCCCGCCGAGAAAGCCAGCCCGCCGATTACTTTGTAGGCCGCCGGTGCCTCGGCTTTTTCGTCCTTGTTCTCAGGGAAATGCCGGTAGAGAAACTCGTGATTAACCCACATCTCATAGAGATCACCTAGCTGGACCACCTGTATCTCGCCAGCTTCCTGGGCCGCGAGCTCCTCCTTCGTTTTTACCAGACCGCGCAAAAATCCGACGAGGTCCACGGCGGGGGTTGCGTCGCCGAAGTAGGTCGGGTCGGCCGGTGGATCGGTCGCCCAATCGGGCCCTCGTCCGTAGAACCAGGTGCATTCAGCACGCAGGATGCGATCCACAACGGCTTTCTCCGCGAGAAACTCTTTCCACGTAAACGTGGCACTCTTAAGGTGGAGGATGTCTGACTTGATCGGGTCGATCGGGTGATACTCGCCTAGAGCAATGCCGCGATCGTGCGACTTGCCCATTCCGGTTTCACGCTCGATGCGGTTAATATAATCTTGAATCTCTTTCTGTCGCGTCTCTCCCATCGTGTTCTGGTACTTGAGGGCGGGCGGACGTTGGGCGTTGAGAAGATCGGTGCGGAGCGCGGCCCGGGCGAGGCTGGTAAACATTCCGTCGTAGCGTTCCGATTCCGGTGGCATCTCCGCCCATCGCTCGGGGAGGTGAATGTCGGGGAGGATAACAAATAACTTCTTTGCGTTGTAAGCTTTCTCGCCTCCCAGCGCCTTGGGCACCGGGTACGACGCGGTAGCGTGCTCGAGCAGATTAATCCCGAAGCCCCGCGCGGCGATCGACTCGGCGAGTATTTCGCCGCACTTTAGATTCAGCTTCTTGAAGGTGTCGAGGGTGGCTTTGTTGGCCGCGTTTATTTCGCTGCTGTCGGGGGTACCCCCCAGGAACTGCGCGAGCCAGACCTCTTTACCGATAATAATTCCGAAATCACGTTGCGGGCCGAGCTTCGCGGCCTCGGCGGGCTGAACGCCCTTGAATCCGTAGGTCCAAAGCCCTCCGACGCTCGCGCCGCCCGTCATCACCAGTTCTGCTATTGCTCCGGTAATCGGGTTCGCGGTCATGGCACCCACCGCGAGGCTTTCCATCCCGGTATCGCCGATGGGTTCGATGCCATACTCACGCCGACGCTTGTAAGCTCCCCAGTACCCGCAGTCCAGTTTGATGAGCTCCAGCTGTGCCAGCCCCGCGGTATTAAGGTGATCTACCTTGTTTTTGGGGTTGGAAGCAACGCTTGCATCGGTCGCGTAGCAGTTGCTCATATCAACGCCCTTGGTGAGATAATCCTTTAAGCACCAGCCGTAGTGAATTCCTTCGACCGGTAGTTCAGGGCCGCCGAGGATTGGGCGAGCCGCGTCCGGATCGCTCACGCCGGAGATCTTTCCGCTCGAATCCACCTTTACCTTAACTATCCGGGCTTCCTTCGCCATAAATTACTCTCTCGCGATACGCTGGTGACTTAGAATTAGGGCCTTTTCCTAACAGCCGAAGTGTTTTTTTATCAGTTCGATGGTTTCTTCGGTCAGCTTGCCTTCGAAGTTGTCGGGTTCGGGCAGGTCCTTCCCTTCTTCTTTAAGTTCACCTGCGCGCTTCTGGAAGGCCGCGAGGGCGGACTCAAACTGCGGAGACTTCTCGTCGTCGATCTCGCCGTCGTAATAACCCACCGTTTGCATCCGCTGTTTGACGCCCCGAATGGTGTGTTCATCGTCTGGCCCTCCGAGCGGCTCGAGGTACCCCAAGCTTAACTCAAACTCCTGATCGAGCGATGGAATCGAGAGCGTGGCGCCGGTCGCGGTGCTGGGGATCTGCTCCTCGAACATTCCGTCTGAGTTGAGCTTCTTGCCCTTCTGTTTGAACTGGCCCCCACCCGATCCGTGGCGCACGTTCAGGACGTAATCAGCATCCTTCAATGGGTCTCCGTTTGAATCCAAGAATCGCATACGTAGCGTCTCGGTGGGGGTTTTTAGTTTGAATGTGTGCTTCTTCGTAGTGGCGCACTTTTCCTGCTTAGGTTCAAAGGGCGGGATCCCCAGTTCATCACCGGGGAGTAGCACGTGCGGATCGATGCGCTTTTCGCGGAGTGCCGAGTTGGATGAATGCTTCCAGACATCGTTCTCCCAGTCGGCGTAGCCGTACCCGATGGCGATACTGCCGACCCATTCGCCGTCCGCGACGATGTGCTTTCCGTTTTCTGGGGGTGGGGATGGCATGGTAAGTTACAACCGAGTACACGTGAACAGGTGGAGATGGGACGACTTGCGGAGAGCGGCGGAAGCGGCTTGGAAAAGCCCAGGGGGGCAATCAGACGGGCAATCAGAGACGCCGTTTAAAGGGCGGCAACTTAGTTAGGACTTGCGTTCCCATGAGTTAGGCGAATACTCCGGGAATGTAACCTCACACGAACCTTCCTCGACACCGTCAGCACGAGCTTCGCCATTTTCATCCAGGGTGCCGCTGGCGACAGAGCCATCGCCCATTTTAATTTCGTATGCCGCGCCCGTGATCGGATCGCCGTTTAAATCGACCAGCGCGATTTCGATCCAGGTGAGTTTCGTTTCTTCGGCCGCCGCGCTGGCCTCGGGCGGTTTAAAGACCGGCGGGCTCACTTTCTCGGTCTTGACGCTTACCGGTTCTACCCCTTTGAGCTCCGCCTTGGAGACCTCGCCGGGCTTCTCATTCATCGCCTCGACCGCCGCGGCGGGCGCGGCGGGTGCAACGAGCGAACCGTCTTTTCCTGATTTGGGTGAAGCCATGCGTGTAACCTATCTCAGAGCGT
>CAYVFW010000197.1:0-5857 GCA_964450325.1 uncultured Phycisphaeraceae bacterium
GGCCAACCCGGCACCTCGGTCGTTCGCACCCCGGGCTTCATCCAGCAGCCCGCGCCAGTCTCCACGTGCGCGTCCGGAACCGCAACATTGTCCGTCACCGCCGTCGGGGTCGGCTCATTCACCTACCAGTGGCAATGGCAACCCGCAGGCCTCAACACGGCATGGGCAGCGCTCAACGACGGCATCAACATCGATAGCCAAGGAAGACCCGCGTTCGATGTGTCCGGTGCCACCACCGCTGCCGTCGGTGTCCGCTCCATCTCGGGCCTTGGCGGCAACTTCCGCTGTATCTTCACCAACGCCTGCGGCAGCGTAACGAGCAACCCCGCGACGCTCACCGTGTGCCGCTGCCTCGACTGTTCCGCCGACTTCAATCAGGATGGCGGAGTGGATGGGAGCGACGTTGAATCATTTTTCTTGGTCTGGCAGGCTGGTGGCTGTAATGGGGATGTGAATCAGGATGGCGGCGTAGATGGAAGCGATGTCGAAGCGTTCTTCTTGGTATGGCAGGCGGGTGGGTGTTAACTTTGTAATCAACAAGCCTTGAGCATAAGCGAGTTGGGGGACGTTCAATGAGCCCCGAGCATGAGCGAGTTGGGTTCACCCCACTCACTTACGTTCGGGGCTCGTTGTAATGCGTTGGGTGCCCCAATCACTTACGTTTGGAGTTCGTTGTAATGCTTGGGGCACCTACTCACTTGCGATCGGAGTGGGCGGGTGCTGAGTTTGGCGGCTGGCTGATCTGTGATAAATGCCGCTGCGGGGCGTTTTTCTCAAGGCGGTGTTCACTTTGGCAGGCCGTTGAAAGACCCTGCGCTTTGCGGAACCGGACTGAAGGTTTTGTCGTAAACTGCTTCAGGCGAGGACGCCCGCAACGTTAGCCTAACCTCAGTGTCAAAATCAACCTCGACGACCTTGCTCCGGTGGGGCATCCGCTTCGTGTAGCTTTCGCAAATATTACAGTCGTCGATGGCGCGCTGGCCGACGTGTTGTGCGTTGGTACGCGAACCGGCACAGTGCTCGCTCTGGGGTAGAGCTGACCTTTGGACAGGGCCGCGGCTGCATAAGCTTGGATCCTATGGCATCCATGAGTACGCAGCCGCCGGTGATTACGCGTTTTGCACCGTCTCCCACGGGACACTTGCATATCGGCGGCGCGAGGAGCGCTCTGTTTTGCTGGGCATTTGCTCGGCGAAACGGGGGGCATTTCATGTTGCGGATCGAGGACACTGATCAGGCTCGTAGCAGCGAGGAATCGGCGCGGGGCATCATGGAGGATCTTGCGTGGTTGGGGATCGAGTGGGATGAGGGGCCGGTGTTGCAGACCGCTGAGGGTCGAAAGATCGGGGGCGACCCGCGCGGCGTGGCTCCGTTCTTCCAAGCGCAGCGAATTGCAACTTACAATCAGTACATTCAGTGGCTTGTGGAAAATGAGCGGGCGTACCCGGCCTTTGATTCTCAAGACGAGCTCGAAGTACAACGCAACTCGGCGAAAGCAAGGAAGGAGACGTTTCGTTATGATCGTTCCGCGGCGATGAGCCTGCCGCTGCCGGAACGGCTGGCGAAGATGCGCGATGGCGTTCCACATGTGATCCGGCTGATCGCGCCGAGCGAGCAGATCGTGGTGAACGACCAGGTGCTGGGTGAGGTGCGGTACGCCGCGGGTGAGCTTGACGACTTTGTGCTGCGTAAGGCCGATGGGTTTCCAACTTATCACTTTGCGGTCGTCATTGACGATGAGCTGATGGGCGTTACGCACGTGATGCGAGCGCAGGAGCATTTGAACAACACGCCGCGTCACGTGGCGTTACAGCGCGCGTTGCAACGTACTGAGAGCGGGGTTGCGTTCCGCACGCCCATCTACGCCCACATGCCACTTATTATGAATATGGATAATAGTAAGATGAGCAAACGCGACAAAGCGAAGGTGTCGCGCGCGGCGCTGAAGGGGGCGATGGCGAAGAACCCGGCAATGACGGGGGAGAGCCTGGCCGCGGAGATGGGCATTGATGCGAAGCTGCTCGCGGGGTTTATCGCGGCGGAGAATGATAATATTACAGTTGCTGTCGCGCTGGCGTCGCGACTCTCGATTGCGCTGCCCGAGATTGAAGTGAGCGACTTTCGCGAGAACGGTTACACGCCCGAAGCTATTATTAACTTTTTGGGCCTTTTGGGCTGGAACCCGGGCATCAAGCAGAGCGATGGTAAGGACCTCGAGAAGTTTAGCTTACAGTTTTTAGCCGACAACTTTTCGATCGAGCGGATCGGGAAGACCAGTGCTAAGTTTGATCGGGTGAAGCTGGCGAGCTTTAACGGCGACGTTATTGGCGCGATGGAGCCCGCGGTCTTTGCCCAAGGGTGGGCCAACTGGTGCGAGGAGCATGCCCCTGGCCTGCTCCAGCGGCTGGGGATCACCGCGCAGCAGGCCGCGGGGGACAAGCGGTGGGGGTGGCTGGCATCGGCGGTGAAGCAGCGGGCGAAGACGTATGCCGACGCCGTGAAACCCGCGGCGTTCGTGCTGCTGGAGGATAGCTCGGTACCTTATGATCGCGGTGCGGCTGATAAGCATTTGCTTGCATCAGGTGGCCCGGCTGCGGTGGCCAAGCACGGACTTACAATGCTACGAGCGTTGATCTTGCGGCTTTCGGCACTCCCCGAGTTTGAGCCAGCGGCGATACATCTTGCCATCGAGCACGCGGCGAAAGAAGAGGGGCTTGCAAATATGGGGCCGCTCGCTCAGACCGTGAGAATAGCGATTACGGGCACGACTGTAAGCCCGCCTCTTGGCGAAGTGCTCGCGGTGCTGGGCCGTGGGGGCGCGTTGCTCCGACTTAATCGATGCGTTGAATGGGCCGCCGCGCTCTGACAGGGAGGCGGCGGGGCTGGTGCGTCATTGCTTATATTTAAGTTGCGACTGCGATAGTCGTCTCACTTATGCCCGGGCGACGGAACCCGAGGCAGCGCGCTGAGCGACCATGAAACGCTGGAGGTTACGTCCGGGGCAGACGGACTGCCCGATCTCGCGGTGGGTGTAGATGCGTGAAGCGGGGATGCCGTACTTGCGTATCTGATCGATAAGGAAGGATTCGAGGGTTGCCAGCTGAGCGCTCGTAGGTCGCTGCTCTTCAAAGTTGCCGATGACCATAATGCCTAAGTTATGTTCGTTATTACGTTCAACGTGTGCGCCTTGGTATTGCAGGGAGCGAGCGGCCCACACGCGGCCCGCGGGATCAATTACGTAGTGGTAGCCGATGTCGGCAAATGGCTCGCCGCGGCGGTTGATGTGTCCGTTGCGGATATTGGAGAGCTTACGTGCAATAGTCGCGACGTCGCTCGAGCCTGAGAATCCGTTGCCCTCATGGTGTACGGTGATGCGGGTAACGCCGTTCATCGGGTTGATGCGAGAAGAAATTACGCCTTCTTTGGTCCAGCGAGAGCGGGGTATGACCGTGCCGGTATACGCCGAAGGCCCGCTCCACGTCCGGCCCGGGAGGGACTGAGGTGGGGGGTTGATGCCGGTAATGGGTTCGGGCGGAAGAGGTGGGGCCTTTCCGCCACCCTCCATGTCCGGCCAGCGTGGGCCAGATCCGCCGTTAGTGCTCACGGATTGCTGGCACCCGGCCAAGAGTGCCGCAGCACCCAGTAGTAATCCGCCGCGGAGCAGGGCGCGGCGGGAGGAGGGGCGCATCGCGTCGCCGCGTTGTAACATATCAAGAAAGGAATCCAGCGTCGGATCGCTGGGAGTGATTGAAGGCAAGTGCTGGCCGCTAAGGGGATCCTGACTCATACGTAATCCATCCGTGGGTATTGCCAAACTGACGAGCACTTTGGGTTTCGTGCTCGGGTGAGCGAGCGTTTACTGCGATGAACCGGCTGGCTCAGTTCGACGCGTCTCAACACGCTGGGCTAGCGATCGTCGTTCAGTTTTAAAATTTCCGCGAGCGTCCATGCCGCGGCGTGCATCATGCCTGCGAAGGCGACTTTTTACCGCCCAGGAGTTTGTAGCGAACCAACCCATCGCGACCAAACTGCAAGCACCAGTAGTATATACATGCGTTGGCCGTGATTGCGGCCTTGCTGCATATGTTCAACTACTAACCGTCGTACGAATCGGCGATCAACCTCAAATCCCAACACATTCGTTGGGAAAGGGTCTGAACTTTCCAGCAGATCGAAAAGCAAGTCACGCAAACCACCAAAGTTACTGCGAAACCAAAGGTCTAGCGGGATACTGAAGCCATGTTTGGGGCGGTCGACGACCGCTCGCGACAGCATCGTCAACGCGAGCGCCTTGAGCAGACCTTTACGCTGCCCGTGCGGCATGAGGCTCGCCATCGGGTGCGACGCCGCGGCGTGTACTAGGGCGGGTTCGAGGAAGGGGGCCCGGACTTCGAGGCCGACGGCCATCGAAGCGGTGTCAACCTTGCGCATGAGATCGCTGGGAAGGTAATGTGCGAGGTCCCAGTGATTTGCCTGCTGCTGGCCCAGCGGAGCCGCCGCGAATGGCTCAGTACCGAGTTCTCCCATCAGTTTGATGGCTTGTTTGCGGAGAAAAATCGCGGGAAGCTGGGGGTAGCCAGCGTGAGCCGCGGCGAGAAATCGGGCTGCGGTATCGAAACGGGTACCGCTGAGAAGGGAGGAGGCTTGCTCCGGACAGAGCTTAAGCAGGAAGCTGTATCGATTAAGATACCGGGCGGCGGAGTGACGGCGGTAGCCGCAGAAGAGTTCATCGCCACCATCGCCGGAGAGGGCAACTTTGATGTGCTTGCGGCAGGCGGCGGCTAACCAGTAAGTTGGGAGAAGCGAACTGTCGCCGAACGGCACGCCTAGGCGTTCGATGAGGGAAACTAGATCCTCCGCGGCGGTAGGATTACATTCGAGTGTCGTGTGATCTGTGCCCAGGTGCTCCGCTACCGATTGAGCAACCGCTGATTCGTCAAAGTCTTGCTCTGGCATGCGCATGCAGAAGGTGCGGAGGCGGGTGCCGCGGGGCTGGGATTGCTGGGCGAACGCGGCGATGAGTGAGGAGTCGATACCGCCGGAAAGAAAGCAGCCGAGGGGAACATCGGCTTCCAAACGCGAAGCGATGGCGGTGGAGAGTAGGGTTTTGGGATCGAAGGGTTTGTCGGTTGAACTGGCGCGGGTGGAACTGGAGGGGTGGGTGGCTGCGCGACCCAGCGAGGTGCGGGTAAGGTTAAGATCAGCATCCCAGATGTAAATGCTGGCCGGGGGGAGCTCGTGGAATCCGTGGGCGGGGGCAGGCTTGGTCGGGGCGGTAACGTTTATATCCCAACCCATCGCCAGGTATGATGCGAGTGAAGCGGCAGAGGGGAGGGAGCGAGAATCAAAGAACGCAGGTGACGCTCGGATAACCGCCGCGGCGGAGCTGGCAAAGATAAGCCCTTCGTCACCGAGGCTGGCGTAGAGGGGCTTTTCACCGTGGGAATCGCGAGCGAGAAGAAACCTGGGTTGCGGCGAACTGCTTTGAACAGCCGGGCCGATGAAGCAGGCGGCGATAGCAAACATGCCATCGAGCTTGCGAATAAACTCGGGGCCATCTAGGAGCAGGCCTTGGCAGATTACTTCGGTATCGCTGTGCGAAGAACTAAAACGAACGTCGCGAGCTTCGAGGGCGGAACGTAAGTGGCGGTGGTTGTAAATGCACCCGTTGAAGACGATGGAGACGGCGGCGGCCCCGGCGCGGGCGGTCATGGGTTGCGCGCCGCCATCGATATCAATGATCGAAAGGCGGCGGTGGAGCAGTGTTATGTGTAATGATTGCTGAGAAGAGGGGCACGAGGCATCAACGCGGCCGAGGCCGTCGGGGCCGCGGTGGGAGATTGCGCTGTCTATAAGG
>CAYVFW010000198.1:0-5428 GCA_964450325.1 uncultured Phycisphaeraceae bacterium
CACCCTTGCGGGGCTCGACAGCGGGGGAAGTAAACTATATACACGAACGCCCCGGCGTGCAGACCAGGGTGGTAAGTAGAAGTTGTTTATTGCAGCTCGCGGGACCATGCAACGCACGGCTCACCACATAGCCGCAGAGATGAATCTTCGGTGCCGCGGACAAACCGTACGGCCCTCAAGCTCTGCAGCCATGGATGCCACCGCTCGCGACCAGTGAAATGGCAAAAACGAAGAATGACTTAAGGATCTCCCTAAGGAAATCAACTATGCCGCGGTTAAAAGCGGGCTCAAGCCTTAGGAACGCCGATGCCTAACTTTGGCACCTTAATTTGAAGACCGGGCCGAACATACCCAGATTCCTTCGCGGCACGGTGCGCCATCTTGGGCATACCGGAAATAGGATCCGTTCCGATTTGAATCGGCTCGATGGCGTGATGATTACGTCGACGACGAGTGCGACCGTGACTGACTCTCTGTGGAGGAAGCATGGAAAAAACCTCTTCATTTCGATCGCTCGCTCGCCTCGTGGCGGGGAGTTCGATCAAAAATCGCTAGAACACCGCTCGTCAACATGCTGAGCTCTTGGCTGGACGATACAGCGCAAGGGACGAAGTGTAGCAGAGGCGGCAAAGAGTTTCCAACCCGTCGCTAGACCCGGGCAGCATCCGGTGTCTCAAACTGCGTGAACGGTATCGCGCTGGGATTCAAAAACCGGGCCCGCTTTGCAGCTCTTGGTCACTCCTATCCGTATTTGCCTTCGCGGGGTGTGGACCTAGTCCGAGCGAAACAATGTACCGTCGATCAAAGTACTTGGTTTGTTAGGGTATCCAAGCGTCGTTGAAATTAGTAAGTCGCACCCGGGCGTCCGGAGGTGCCTTCCCCGGCTACCCGTTTAGATGTAGGTGGCTCCATTCGCAATTGCCGAAGCCGTTCCACGGTTAAACGAGAGGGAACCGCCTCGGCTGGTGGGAGAGTTGGTTTCATTGAAGGGCCGCTTCGCTTTTCTAGCTCCGTCAGCGTTAACGTCCTTCGTTGAGAATCTGCTTGCTTGCGGGCTGGGAGGCGTGCTACGGTGGGGTTGCGAGTTCGCTCGCGCTTGGGGTGGGATGAACTTGATTTGCAAGGCGGGGAGTGCGATAGGTAGTTGAGTGGGAAAGTGGATAGTTTCGTGGGAAAATGAAGGTCATGCCGCGCCAACGGTGCAGGCAAAACATCAGGAGTTGATTGTGACGCAAAGCCTCGCCGCCCGCCCCGTACCCGCAGCAACACCCGTGCAAACATATGGACGGATCGTTGGCCGCCGCATCTCGATGGCGATGCTTTTGTTAGTTGCCGGAACGTCGATACCCGCCTTTGGCCAGGCCGAAGCCGCGAAGGAAGTTGCAACACCCGCCGCGGGCTCAGCAGCTGACGCAAACGCCAAAACTGATGCAAACGCCGACGATAAGCTGGCTGCCAAAACGGGCGAGAAACCCGCAGAAAACGCGAGCCTTCTTGCAGATTTCATTCATTATGTTAGGATTCAAAACTACGACCTTGCGGAAGCAATGGGGGCCGAGTTGGCAGGCCGCGGGCTTACGAACACCGAGTTCGTGGTGCTAGTCGAAGGCACCGGCGACGTGATGCGATTTGAAGAAAGCGTTCAGCGGGCAATGCGGGTTCCGCAGCTTGAGAAAGTCGCCGCCACACTCGCAAAGGCCAATGAGGATGGAAAGCTAGAGCGTGCACGTAACCCCGAGCAGGTCGCCCGAAACATTGACATGTTGACCGGCACGGACCGGGGCCGCAGGCTCGCTGAAGAGCGGCTGGTTTATGCAGGCGAGTACGCCATGCCGCAGCTTCTGGAAGCATTTCTTGATCGCAGCAAAGCGACGCGTCAGGCCGCGGTCGTCCGTGTAATAGTTGGCATGGGTCGTCAGGGTGTAATTCCGCTCGCCACTGCGATGATGAAGGTAACCCCAGTGAAGCAGGAGGCGATCGCCGATTTGTTGGGGATGATCCCGCACCGTACCAGCCTGCCGTTCTTACGCGACCTCGCGGACATTACCACCGTTGAACTGGTACGCACCGCCGCTAACCGGGCCATAGGGCGCGTAGCAGGAACCGACACGAGCGCATCCAGCAACGACGCTCCTACGCTTTATCGTAACCTCGCGGAGATTTATTACGCTCAGCGTAGCGATGTTACTAGCTTCCCCGCCGACGAAACACAGCTTCTGTGGAACTACGAGCCTAGCACCGGCTTGATCATGACGGCCATCAAAACCCCGGTGTTTCACGAAGCTATGGCGATGCGCCTGGCGGAGCGAGCGTTAGAGATTGAATCAAAGCGTGGAACAGCATCCGCCGATACGTTGGCGCTTTGGGTCTCCTCAAACTTCTCTCGTGAGATCGATTCGCCCGCCAAGTACGAGAATCCGAGTTATATTACAACTGGTACCGGCGCGCGTCGCAGCGCAGAGTATTACGCCGTCGCGGCGGGCGCCGACGTAGCACAGCGCGTGCTCGGCCGGGCCATCCAGGATCGTGACACGCCCCTCGCCCGTCGCGCCATCGTCGCTATCGAGAAGACAGCAGGCTCCAAGGACCTCTGGGCGGCAAGCTCGGGTGCTCAGACTCCCCTCCAAGCAGCCTTGACGTACCCGAACCGGCGCGTTCAGTTTGATGCAGCTTTGGCGCTCGCCGCGGCGGGGCCAAAGGATGCCTTCGCCGGTAGCGACCGCGTGATTCCCACACTGGCTTCCTCGGTGCGTGGTGCCACCTCTCAGTACGCAGTTGTGCTTACCTCCGAGCCCGAGCAGTATCAGTCGGCGCGGGCAACATTAATTAAGATGGGCTTCACCGTGCTGCCCCAGGGCCGCGCCATGAGCGAACTCGCTTCGCCGCTGTCCGAAGCGCCCGCTATCGATCTCGTCGTAAGCGCGGGCATCACCGGCGATGCTATCTCGGCGGTGGTGGATGATGTGCGGGGGCAGAGCAAGACCTTAGCGACGCCAATCCTGGTGCTTACCAACCCTCAGTCTTACACCGAGCTCTCCCGCCGATACGCGAGCGATAGCGGAGTCTTTGTTCGCCAGAATGCAATCGGGCAGGATGCCATCACCGAATCTATCAAGCAGTTGGTTGAACGCTCCTCGGGTGGGGGAATTACAGAGGTGGAAGCCACCGACTACGCCGCGCGTTCGCTTAGCGCACTCCGCGATCTCGCCGTCTCGGGTAACACTGTTCTGAGTGCTGGCGATGCTAGCGCCCCACTCATCGCCGCGTTGTCCGTCGTCGAAGGCGAAACAAAGCTCAAGGTCGCCGAGATCTTAAGCCGCATAGATCAAGACCGCGCCCAGCGCGCGATTATGGATGCGGCGTTAGCCGCGAGCGGCGCGCAAAAAGTTACGTTGATCGGCTTCGTAAGCGAATCCGGCAAGCGCTTCGGAAACTTCCTTGATGCGGGCCAAGTTACTAAGCTTACGCAACTGGCGTCAACGGGCAATGACGCCGAGGCCACCGCCGCGGCGGGCCTGATCGGTGCTCTTAACCTGGCACGCACTCAGTTGGTGCCCATGCTCATCAAGCAGTAGGTTTGTAAGTGAAGGCCTTCATTGCTCCTAGGGCGGGAGTTCCAGAGCAATCGCGTCGCGATGTTCGCCACTATCAAGCTCGCGGCGTGCTGGGGCGCTAGTTCCTTCTTGCGCCATCGCGGGTAAGACCTATGTTCACACATAGGGTGAGTCGCCCCTGAGCTCGGGCGTCTCTGGTGAACGGGTGCAGCGGTGATGTTACATCGGCAACAACGATTTCGTGACTCGGCGAGGTAACAACCCCACACACCTCAGACACGTAAACTTATGTTGTGGGATTAGACGTACCCTGAGCTTAAGGGTGCGAGCAGGCCGAACGCGCAAAGCGAGATTGGCATTCGGAAGTCCTTGAGGGCTGAAGCCCTCACGACCAGAGGACAGCCCACGTACTGCATAAAGCGGAGAAGGGGGGATTCGAACCCCCGATGGAGACGAGCTCCATACTGGTTTTCGAGACCAGCGCGTTTAGCCGCTCTGCCACCTCTCCGGAAGAGGGCCGGTCGCGGGCACCAGCGACGTGATTGTTGGAGGGTGCGCCAGCTTTCTCAACTCCGGCCGGGTTTCTGCCCCGCTGGCTCTTGTGGTCGGGGGGCGGTTGGGCCTCTTGCCCGACGGCCAACATTACCCCGCGGCTTTGCAAAGGGCATTGGGGATCAATAGCCGCCACGGGAACCTTTAAGGGCATCACAAGACGCGGCATCTGCTGCGTACTGCTTTCCTTCGCCTGCCTCCGGCGTTCGCCGGATCACGCATGCCCGTGACGTTAGCCGCACAGGTGCGACGTACTTCGCGCGCGTTCCGGAACTTCCACCATCCAGCAGTCGATGATCCTGCCACGCAGGTTCATCCCGCCGCCGAGCTCGCGGCGATGCTTACCATTCTTTTGCACACCCAAAAAATGCGGCCGCGTCGCGAGCAAGGTGAGTTCGGGGCCAAATTAATAAACATATCGCGGTACCGGGCGCGGGCACAGCAGGTTACGTTGGTCATCGCGGGGTGAGGCACCGCTTCAGAGTGCGCTACGAGACGGTGAAACAACGGTCAAGGAGTTGTATTATGTTAACATCGCTGCGATGGATAATGTCGGCTCCTCTCGCGCTGCTGCGGGTTTCGTTTCCATCAAGGGCAGCGGCAGTCAAAGGACGCTCTTGCGGCCTAGCCAACGTTTTGTGCGGTGCTTTGTTCGCGCTGTTGGCAGCAACCGCTGGGCCCGCGATGGCACAGTCTGTGCTTTATGTGCGCCCTGCCGCCGCTCCGGCGGGAGATGGCCGCTCTTGGGCAACCGCCTACCAGCACCCGCAGCAGGCCCTGGCCTACTGCACTGCTAACCCCGGCACCCGACAAGTATGGATCGCCGCGGGCACCTACACGCCCGACCAGACAGGGATGGACCGAACCAAGTCGTTTGTCGCCGTTGCTAATGTTACGTTACTCGGCGGCTTTGCAGGTACGGAGGCGGAGTTATGGCAACGCAGCCCAACTGGCAACATAACTATTCTCAGCGGCCTCTATGCTGGCGGCGCTCGTGCCCACCGTGTTGTGCGCTCCACCAACGTTACGGGCGTGGCCTTCAATCGCCTCACCATCACCAAGGGCCAGTCCGACGGCGACCCCACGGATGAACGGGGCAGCGGAGCCAGAGTCTCGGGCGGAAATGTTACATTCACCCTATGCGAGTTCATCGATAACGCTAACACGCTCTTCCCCAGGGTGAGCAACCCCCACGGCGGTGGTGTTGCCGTCTCAGGGTCTGCCACCGTCACCCTGATTGACTGCCTTTTTCACGGCAATCGCGCGGGCCAGGGCATCGGGGGAGAGCCGGATATTTCACCTTTCGTTGGCGGTAACGGGGG
>CAYVFW010000198.1:5438-5750 GCA_964450325.1 uncultured Phycisphaeraceae bacterium
CGGGCGGAAATGTTACATTCACCCAATGCGAGTTCATCGATAACGGCAAGGCCGCAGTCGCCCTCGTGAACGCACCGCACGGAGGCGCGATCGCCATCTCCGGCTCTGCCACCGTAACTCTGATCGACTGCCTTTTTCAAGGCAATAGCGCGGGCGCGGGTAACGGAGGACAGCTTGGGGGTCAGCCTGCTTTCATTGGCGGTCACGGCGGTGCAATCAGCGTTGAGAGTTCCACGCTTACCGCCACACGCACCACCTTCTCAGCCAACCGGGCGGGCAGCGGCGGCACGGGTCGATGCCAGTTCGGCATTC
>CAYVFW010000199.1:0-5735 GCA_964450325.1 uncultured Phycisphaeraceae bacterium
GACCGCTCACGCGTCTTGGCCGAGGTCGAGCAAGCCGCGGCGGCCGTCGCGCAGCATTACGTCTTCATGCACGGCACGAGCATGGCGACACCGATCGTCTCGGGCTGCGCGCTCTTACTCAGGGAATATCTCAGCAAGGTCCGCGCTTGCGACTCGCCCTCATCAGCGTTGCTCAAGTCACTCCTAATTCTCAGCGCGCAGCCACTAGCGAAGACGCCCCCGCACCATCCAAGTACGCCGGAGATTGGTTACCCGAATTTCGATTGGGGATTCGGCCGCGTCGATCTGACCTCGCTGATTCCGGGTCTCACTGGGGCGCCCCCAGGTCGTAAGTTAGCTTTCTGCGATGTAGCCAATGAACCCGGCGCAGGGTTCATGCTCGCCAACGCGCCAGGCGTAGCGCATGCCCACTCGTACTTGTTTACGGTGAAACAGGTCGTGCCCGCGCCGCTGCGGGTTTGCCTGGTTTGGCTTGATCCTCACGGTGCAGCCTTGCGCAACGACCTCGCGCTAATGCTTGAGTGCCCGCTAGACCAAGGCGACGGAGCAATGCCTCCCCCCGGCACTGGCGTCATCCGCGGCAACCACGAACACCGGTTCCTTTCCGTACCCGGAATGACGGTTGGAAGCCGCGAAACCAAGAACAACGTTGAGATTATTCGTCTGCCAAACGCGGCTGCCGGTGAGTACTGCGTGAACGTGTTGGCGGCAAACATCACTGCCCCGCCTCAAGGCTACGCCTTGGCCGTCGTTGGCGAACTCGAGTCTGACGTGTTACTCCGGATCTAGCCCGCTGCATCAGAGCCTGACCGGATCGCGTATCAAAGTTGATCATCCTCCTAGAAAGCAGCGCACTTTCAGCGGTTCCTTGGCGGCTTGCAGACCCACGCGCGCGGTGAAGGGAAAGAGGTGAGTAAGAATTTGGAAAAGTTTGTCGTCCCCCTTGCTGAGGAGATAATCGCCAATCAGGCCACAATGTTCGTATAATGATATAGTTTTGATAGGATTTCGGAGACATCCAGGCTGGTTTCTGCTTGCATCAGCTACTTGCAACCGATACTACCTTGCTATCCTCTTGACCAAGCCATGACACAAACTCAACACGCCCTTGGCGGTGTTCAACAACAGCAGTTAGCGGCGAAGGCACTTTTGAACGAGCTAGTCGCCGCTCATCGCGAAGTTGGAACGACTACTGCAGCTCCAACCCCGGTGCGCGATCTCTTCAAACGAGTTACCGGGCATTCGAGTTTAGAGAATGCCATCGAGGCCACCCGCCGCGCCATCGAGGCATATGACCGAATGCTTGCACGCAATGGTCGCTCGCACGCTTCGCCCGCGTCGGTGAGGGTCGTTTCGGAGAAACAGCCCACCGAGGGCAAAGTTGCCGACTCACGGTCGCCCACCATCCGCGTCACATCGAATGGTGTACCGTCGGTCCTATGACGCAGCCCGCAGCGAACGATAATCAACCGGTGCTTCGTGTTCTGCAACTTCATGAGGGGGCACCTCTTCCCGCGTATCAGACATCGGGAGCCGCCGGGATGGATCTAGCCGCTTATTTTGTTGGCGGTATCACACAGGTGGTGCTCAAGCCCGGAGACATCAGCTTAGTTACAACTGGAATTAAGATCGCCGTGCCGGTGGGCTTTGAGGCGCAGATCCGCCCGCGCTCGGGGTTGGCCGCCAAGCACGGGGTGACACTGCCCAACTCGCCGGGAACGATCGACTGCGATTATCGTGGCGAGGTGCTGGTCCCGCTAATTAACTTAGGTCGCGAGGCCTTCACCGTCACCCATGGAATGCGGATTGCCCAAATGGTTATCTCCCCGGTGGTTCGGGTAGCGGTGCTGCCGGTAACCTGCCTGGATGAGACCGCCCGGGGTGTGGGCGGGTTTGGCTCAACGGGAATCAAGACGTAATATAATTTCTTTCGCCGCGTCGCCCGCGATTATCCCAGTTCAACTGACCAGTACGCGTGATCGAGGAACGCGCGCCAGGACTGATACTTATCAGATCCAAGCCGCAGCGCGATCACCGGGTTGCGGGTGGGGCGCACCGGCTTGCGGCAGAGTTTCATGTTCGCCTGCTCGGGCGTGCGGCCACCTTTTTTCGCGTTACATTTGATGCAGGCGCACACCAGGTTTTCCCAGGTATCTTTGCCGTTGGCCATGCGAGGAACCACATGATCGATGGAAAGATCCGCGGTGGGAAAGCTGCGGCCGCAGTACTGGCATTGATTCCGATCGCGGGCGAAGAGGTTGCGGCGGTTGAGCTTCACCTGCTGATCAGGAAGGCGATCATAACCTAATAAGCGGATGATGCGGGGCACCGCGATCTCGAAGCGCACCGTGCGCACCCAATCGTGGCGCTCGCGCTCAAACTCGGCCTGCAGGGCGGAGACTTCCAGCCACGAACTTAAATCGTAACTAATGAACTGACTGGCGCCCGCCGTGTCCGGCTCTACGTGGATGATCTCCGCGATGCTTCGAGAGAGGAGACAGAACGCCCGGCGCGCGGTAACTACCCGCATCGCCGCGTACGCACGATTCAGCACAAGCACTTTGCTATCAAGTCCTTCACTGCAATCGTGGGCGAGCGACGCGGCCCCGCCGTTCGCAAAGAACTGATCCACCGGCATGTTATCGATACTGCTAAGAAGGTCTCGCGCCTGAAGACCCTCTCGGCCAAACGCGGCATCTTTAGCGAACGAGGCGTCGCGGTGGAAAAGGTCTTTATCTAGCGAGAGTGCGCCACCGCTGCCGCGGATTTGCGGCGACCGATGATCGCGGTGATTGCTCTTTCCCGGACGTTTAGCCATAGCAGACTCTGTACGGTCAGAATTGTAAGGCGGTTAGAGCGCGCGGATCAAGCCGATGAGACAGAGTTCGCAAGTTTCGTCATCCGCGGGCCCAAGGGATAACCGGGGAGAGAGGCCAAAGCCCGCTCTGAGTGCTGATAGGCGCGTTAAAAAAGCGAGGGAGCCGCCGCGTGAACGTCAGTCTTATAACGCGGGTGAGTGCGCTGGTGGGAGAGCCCCTAGTAAGAGTGGCTGAAAGCAGACGCGGCATCGGGCTTCGTACGCCCCGATGCCCCCTACCACGATCGTTGCGTCAGAGTTGATCAGACGCTGTGAATGTATCGCGGGGCCAAGTTCGCTGTTACATCGGGAGCAGACACCCGAAAGTTTTGTTACGGTGTCGGCCTCGCAGAGCAGCGCGGGGAAGGGTTGGAACGGCATGCCGCGATGATCGCGCTCGATGCCCGCGATTACCAAGTGCTTCCCATTGGCCAGCCACTGGGAGACGAGGGGCACCAGCGCCGTTCCGAAGAAGTGAGCTTCGTCGATAAAAATGAAAGCCGCGTCTCTCGCCGCGGTGGCCATCGCAGCCGCGTCGGGCACCGGTATCGCAACAGCGCTCTCGCCAGCGTGCGTGACGGCGAGGGTGGTCGAGTAGCGCGTGTCGCCGCTTGGCTTAAAGAGCATAATTTCTGACCTAAACGACAGAACCTTCTGCTGGGCATGGAGCTTCAGAAGCAGCGTCGTCTTCCCGGCAAACATTGGGCCACAGATAACGTGCAAGGACGCTGCGTGCTGGCGCGAGTCAGGATGTTCATCGCTGGGGCTCATGCTGGTGGCCGGGCTGATGCATCACCATCACTAGAGTTACGTTCGCTGCCGACCCGCTTGGTGAGCAGTTTCGCGCCAAGCACGATCAGCACACCCACGATTGCGTAATAGTAATTATTTCCGAAGAACGCGAGGCCATAAAAGGGTGCGGCGGCTACGCAGGCCAGGGCCAGCACGAAAATATTACGTTTAACTGGCCCCGCGCTGAACCCGCCGATTGGGCAGGAGCAGAGCCAAACATACGCAGGAAAGATCAGACCGTACCACGACAGAAAGCCGCGATATATCACTTCAAATGACGAGAAGCGTGGATCAGAAAATCCGATCTCATGAAGCAGGTCCCATTCATGCAAATAACTTTGAATAACCTCCAATAGGCCACCGATACCAAACGCTACAAGTATCGATCCCAGCCGCAGGGTGCGCGTTTGGCCAACGGGTGGACCGGTAAGAAATCCGCCATGGGCGAGCAGCTTGAATAAGACCTGAACGCCTAGGTGTAGCGCGATTACTCTGGGCATATCTGCCGGGGTGATTCGGGAGGCATCAGAGGACTGAACAAGTTCCCACCACCCATAAGCGAAAGTCAGGCCGATCATCGAAGCGAAGATAACACAAAATCCTACGGTGAAGGCGAACCGCCCTTCAGCGACCGAGGGAAGTTGCATGCGCGCTTGGTGAAAAGTCGGATCCAAATACGGGCATAATATAAATCCAAACATACACACCGCAGCCAGACCCACCGAATCAAGCGGGGGCCGCTGCTCGGGCTGGAAGTTCCTCGTGATCAAAGCGGGGTCATAATTCGCGAAGTAATAGATGCCGATCGCCATGCTCACCGCGAGGACAAGGTACGCCAATCCCGGTCCTATTGAGCTTCGGCGGACGCGTTTGGTGGCGCACACAAGCACAACCCCGATGGGCAGCGCGACGCTAAAGCTCTCCCAGAAGCCCTCCGAGGAAGGCGTGCTCAGATTCATTTGACCGGGCCACAGTTGCAGCAGCACAAAGACCTGGAAGCTAAACGTGACCCAGGAAAAGAGTTTGCACGCTTGGGCGTGCCTGGCAAGAAAGGCCCGCGACGCGGCGGGCGAGGCAATCACCCAGCCCATTGCGGCGGCACCCAGGCAGTTAGGGATAGCAAAGATCAAGAACGAATGACGGCCAAAATCTCTGAGCAAAATTACCGGCAACCACATGCCGATGACCCACGTCCACGAAACGCCCAGAAAGACGGCCCAGCCCAATGCGAAGAGTGGGCTACGGTGCTGAGTTTGTTGAAGATCCGTCATGCTTGCTGCGGTGCCGATCCTGCGTTTGAACGTTACTTATGTTGAGTGGAGCGAGTCGAACCGTTTTACAAGGGCGAGCTACGACCGCAGCGGTGGAATAACTGCGCACAGCACAGCGATGTTACGGGGCGGGCATCTGGATCGTGCTTCGCTGCATTTCCCCCACGATTTTTACGTGCAACATCGCGGAAGCTTGGTCGGGAAAATCCTGGTTTGTGAAAAGCAGTCGCGAGTTGCCGATATTAATTTCGTCGTTGTCTAAGAGGCGATGCTCGCCCTGTAGCTTACGGTTCTGGAGGTATGTCCCGTTTGTGCTCTTCATGTCGAGCACCCGGTAGGAGCTGGCAGATTCATCATACCGAACCTGAAGGTGTTTACCGCTCACCCGCTCGTCCATCAACTGCATGTCGCATGTCTCGTTCCGCCCGATCACCGTCGGGCGTTTACCCAGTAGATAGCAATATCCTTCGCTCTGGCCCGCGGTAACGATAATGGTGGCCATACAACGAGGGTAGACGAGATCGATTAAGCGGCTTTGCCAAGCGCCAATTGGTTCCCGCATTGCGAGGCGGAGGAATCGACAGACTGGCGCGAGGTAGATCAGAGAATAATCCACGAATCTAAACGGCTTCAGCACAGCCCTTCGCAGCGTCAACCCACTCGCATCCCCAGGCACGCATCAGACCGATAGATTGCTTTCCGCACAATCAAGCGGTCCGTCGCGGCTCGCGCCTGCTGGTGTCGGGAAGGGTCGTACCCTCTGATTGTGACGGCGGAGAAGAAGGTCGACTGCCCCTCCCGGCATGCCAGAATAG
>CAYVFW010000200.1:0-5717 GCA_964450325.1 uncultured Phycisphaeraceae bacterium
GGATACAGTGTGTCATAGCGCGAAGCCCTTGGGTTTAGGAACGAATGGTGTCGTAACCCTTTACTCTATAAGCACTTGGGCTTCCGCGCTATTGGGCGCGATGATTTTGGTATGAAATATTCGGGTTAACTTCTTTGGCGGGGAAGATGGAGAAATCATTCGATGCCAAGATCGCACGGTCCGCCCGCAGTTACGCCGTGATGGCGATGATAAACCGCAGCGTCGCTCCGACACGGGGTAACCACGGATGTTTGCATACTCACGCAGGCGCAAGTTTGACGGTACTCTGCCTTCCCATTCCGCGAGTTGGCCTCATCACCTGGCCGGTCTTCAACCGGTTTCACGCGCCGACCCCCGGTCGGAATCTGTGGTGTCCGGCCGCGCATCCGCCGCTTGGGCGTCGTTGGCTTGTTTTAGCTCGTCCAGCGCTGTGTGTTCCCACAGGGGCGCGGACACGAAGTACGCCGCACGCGCGATCACGTGGGCCGCGATCGGCGCGGTGAGGAACAGGAACATGACCACCAGAAGTGACTGGACCACAACTCCCAGATCCTGGAAGTGCACCGCCACCGCAATCATCATGAAACCTACCCCCAACGTTCCCGTCTTGGTCGCCGCCTGAAGGCGCGTGATCAAATCCGGCATCCGCAGCATACCCACCGCTCCCAGCAGGCTGAACACCGCGCCGAACAGCATGAGCACTGAAACCAGAATCTGGATCATGGCTCATGCCCCTTCTCAAGGTAATACCCAAATGCCACCGTGCCCACGAAAAGCACGAGGGCCAAAACGATGCTCACCAGAATGTACACCGGCTCGTTCTGGCTAACCGCGTACACCCCGACCGCCCCGGCCGTCAGTGTGCCGATCAGGTCCAGCGCCACAACGCGGTCGGGCAACGTCGGGCCGCGCAGCAGACAGTAGGTCACGATCCAAATCGCGATCGTCATTATCATCGCCGTCGCGATCAGCGACCATTGCAGGATCTGATCAGGCATGTACCTCGCTCCTCAAGGCCTTGAGCACTGCCGACTCGAAGCCGCTCTTGATCTCCCGGCGCACCTGCTCTGCATCCTGGAACCACATAACGTGAACGAAAAGTGTCCGCTGGTCCTTGGATACATCCAAGCTCAGCGTCCCGGGTGTCAGCGTGAGAAGATTTGACAGCACAGTCAGCTCGACGTCATCCATCGGTTCCAGCGGCACCGCGATCACGCCCGGTCGCATGCGGTTGAGCGGCATCACAGTGTAATACGCCATTCGAAAGTTGGCCAGCACCAGCTCTTTCACGAAGAACCATATTAGTGCAACTATGTGCCGCAGATTCCGGAAGTAATCGGAGAAGTTTAGAACCTTGCGGGTCACGTACAGCAGCGCGAGGCCGATCAGGAGTCCGATCCCTAAGTTCCGGGCCGAGAACTCCCCGGAAGTGGCCGCCCAGACCAGCGCAAGTACGAAGTTCCATACCAGAAGCCTCAAGGCGTTTCTCCTAGCACCGCACGGATATATTGGTCAGCGTCGAGGAGTTCATGCGCCGTCCGCTCAGCGAGTCCGAACACCTCGCCCGCGAAGATGCCTATCAGCACTGTCGCCAACGCCAGCGCTGCGCTCACCGCCAGCATCATTCTCGTCGGCGGCGTCGGTGAAGCTCGTACACTCTCAACCCCGTCCTCGCCCGGACTCTTCCAGAATGCCTCGGCCCAGATCTTTACCATCGAAAACAGCGTTAGCAGACCCACCACCATCGCCACAGCGACCATCACGTACGACTCGGTCTCCAGGCCAGCCCGGATCAGGATTAACTTCGCGAAGAAACCCGACAGCGGCGGTATACCCGCCAGCGACATGGCCGCGATAAGGAAGAGCACGCACGTCAGCGGGCTAGTCTCGTATACCCCGCGCACCCCCGCCACTTTCAGGTCCGAGGTCCCCCGAATTCGGTGCGCAATCCCCGCGATGAAGAACAGGTTTGCCTTCACGATGATGTGGTGCATGATATAGAAGACCGAACCCGCCAATGCCAGCGGCGTGAATAGGGCCAGCCCCATCACCATGTAGCCGATCTGGCTGATGATGTGGAACGACAGTACGCGCCGGAACTCCATCTGCGCCGCCGCACCCAGCACGCCAGTCACCATCGTCAGCCCAGCGATAACCAAGAGAATCGTATGCGTATACCCCGTGTCGTGCGTGAAGATCGTCGTGAACACCCGGATCAGCGCGTACACCCCCACCTTCGTCAGCAACCCCGCGAAGATCGCTGATACCGCGAACGGCGGGGTGTGGTACGACGATGGCAGCCAGAAGAATAGCGGGAAGACGGCTGACTTGATCCCGAACGCCACCATAAATAGCATGGCCACCGCCGTGATTACCCCCGGCTCGGGCGTCGATCGTACCTTGACGGCGATATCCGCCATGTTCAGCGTGCCGACAGCACCGTATAGGATCCCCACAGCGATTAGAAAGAGTGCCGAAGACACTAGGTTCAGCGTGACATATTTGATCGCCCCCTCCAGCTGCGCCCGCTCGCCTCCCAGCGCCAGCAGGACGAATGAGGACATCAGCAGCACCTCGAACCATACGTACAGGTTGAAAATGTCCCCCGTAAGGAAGGCGCCACACACGCCCGCCAGCAGCACGTTCAGAAGCGGGTAGTAAAGCATCGCCTGCCGCCGCGAGTCGACACTCCCCGGCGAGTAGCACATAGTCGCCACGCCGGTTACCGCCGCCAATACCGCCATGATCGACCCGAACCGATCCGCCACGAACGACACGCCGAACGGTGCCGGCCAGTTCCCGAACTGCAGCACCATAATCCCTTGCGTATCAACGCGGAGCAGCAACGCTACCGTCGCCCAAAGCAGTCCCAGAGAGCCGATGGCTCCAAGCACCCGCTGCGCCGCCACAGAGCGCCAGAGAAGCACGGACACGGCGGCCGTGACCAGCGGGATCATAACTGGCAGTGCAGGCAAGATGCTCATCGGTCGGTTTCCGTGAATGAGTCCGTGTCATCGTTGCCCACCGCCGACCACGCCCGGCTCACCAGCACCATCGCGAACGCGAGAACACCGAACGAGATCACGATCGCCGTCAGGATCAGGGCCTGCGGCAGTGGGTCTGCGGTCCCTGACTGCAACGTAGTTGCGTCGCCCGCGATGATCGCCGCTCGCGCTCGGGTGAGCCCACCGGCCGTGAAGATCGCGATGTTCGCCGCGTGCCCTATCAGCACTAGCCCCATCAGCAGCTTCATGATGCTCCGACGCAGCATCATGTAGACGCCCGCGGCGAACAGTACTCCCGCAGTTATCGCAAAGAGAAGTTCCATCAGGCGTCCTTCTCCTGCGAATCTAGGAGCGTGAGCACCATCAGCAGGCTGATCCCCACGACGACAATGAATACGCCTAAGTCAAAGAGCAACGGTGTCCCGATCTTGATCGGATCGCCTCCCAGCATAGGAATCGTTGTCCAGACCCCCGTCATCAGCGGAAGACCCTGCGCGAGCGGGATAAACGCACTCGCGAGCGCAATCAGCAGCCCGGCGCCGATCAACGACCGCATGTCCACCACCAACACGCGGCGAGTCGAATCAGGATCAAACGCCAGCGCGTGCAGCGAGAACGTCGCTGCGGTGATCAGCCCCGCGATGAACCCGCCGCCCGGCTTGTTGTGTCCCTGCAACAGGACCACGATCGAGAACAGAAGCAGCAGTGGCATCATGAAACGCGTCGCCGTTCGAAGGATAACGGAGTTCATAGCGGTGTCTCCTTCTGATCGGGCTGTATCAGACCAGGGCGCAGAAGCGCGAACACACCAATCGCTGCGACCGCTAGCACTGTGATCTCGCCCATCGTGTCAATCGCTCGGAAATCAACCAAGATAACGTTCACGACGTTCCGTCCGTGGCCACCAATGTAACTTTGCTCGCCGAACCACGACGAGTTGCCCGATCCGATCTGCACCCGCGACGCCAGCAGCATCAGCACCGTCATCATCGCCCCGGCCAGCCCCGCCACGAACACATCCCGGATCTTCTGGGCTCGGGTCGAGATCGACCGGAAGTCCGGCAGCCGGCGGAACACTAGCGCGAACAGTATCACCGTCAGCGTCTCGATCGCGATCTGCGTCATCGCCAGGTCCGGGGCTCCGAACATCACGAACATCAGCGCCACACCGTAACCCGCCAGCCCGAGCGCCGCGATCGTCATCAGCCGGTTCTTCGCTACCGCCGCGGCAATGGCGGCCACAGCAATCAATAGACCGACCATCAGCTCGTACCACTTCAGATCCAAAGACACCCCTTGCAGTGTCAACTCGCCCCGCGACCAGAGCGTGTACCCCACCAGCCCGACCGCAGTCCCCATCGTCACGACGAGGTACGACCGCAGATACCCGTTCTGCAGCAGACGAGTCTGCCCCTTGGCCACAGCGTTCAGCCCCTTGAGCCCAACTTCGTAGGCACGCTCGGGCCCCACGCGGTCGAAAAAACCTAAGACCTCAATAAAGCGCCGAACACGCCAGCGTAGTGCAAACGCCACGACACCCAGCCCAAGCGCGCCGCCGCTCAGCGCCAGTTCCTTGGTCCACCCGTGCCACAGATGCAGGTTGGGTTCGCTGGGCAATCCAAGAACTGCTGACGCCGCGGGCCCAACGAGCGGACCTGACAGCACGGACGGCAGCAACGCTACCGCTACGCCCAAAACCGCCAGAATACCCGGACCAAGCACCAGAGCAAGCCCAGGTGCGTGCGGCTCGTGCGGCGTCTGAATCCGCTTCCCGACGAACGGCTTAATACCCGCCAGGATAGCCGCAGCCGTCCCGAGTGCCGCTACCACGACCATCGCTCCGGTCAGCCACTCACTCCACACCGGTGCCTTACCGACCGCGATGAGCACCATCTCCTTCCCCACAAACCCAAACATCGGCGGCAGCCCGATCATTGAACATGCCGCAAAAATACTCACCACCCCTAGCACTGGCATGGCTCCGAACAATCCACCCAGCTTCTCCGCATCACGCTGACCCGTCCCGTGATCGATCGCGCCGGCGACCATGAACAACCCACCTTTGAAGATCGCGTGCGCCAGCAGGTACGCCATGCCCGCCTCAACCGCCTCGGTCGTTCCAATCCCCAGCATCATTACGATCAGTCCGAGCGACGACACGGTCGAGTACGCAAGGATCTTCTTCAGATAAGTCTGCCGGAACGCCAAAACGGCCCCGAGCACCACCGTCGTCGCCCCCGTCAAAGTGAGCAGCGTCGTCCATAGCTCGCTCCCGCCCAGCACCGGGTTCATCCTCGCGAGCAGAAAGATTCCTGCCTTCACCATCGTCGCGGAATGCAAATAGGCACTCACCGGCGTCGGGGCTTCCATCGCGCCCGGCAGCCAGAAATGGAACGGGAACTGGGCCGATTTGGTAAACGCACCCAGCGCGAAAAGCAGCACAATCGCGGTGTACATTGCGCTTCCTTGAATCGCCTCAGCGCGGCCAGCCAGCACCGAAACGTTCAGCGAGCCCCCGACGTTCCACAGCAGCAGGATACCAACCAGCAGCGCCAGTCCCCCTCCCCCCGTCACCAAAAGGGCCTGCAATGCCGCTTTCCGTGCCGCCACCCGGTTGTGGTCAAACCCGATCAGAAGGTACGAGCTGATGCTCGTCAGCTCCCAGAACACGAACATCACCAGCAGGTTGTCCGTCAGCACCTCCCCCAGCAT
>CAYVFW010000201.1:0-5677 GCA_964450325.1 uncultured Phycisphaeraceae bacterium
ATCCAGTACCGCTCGGCCTGCTTGCCCACAAAAGCGCCGTCATTCTTTGGGTCAAGGTAACGTAAATAATACCAGCACGAGCCCGCCCAGTTGGGCATCGTGTTCGTCTCCCGAGTGTACTTCCGCAACCCCTCTCCGATGTCCATCTCAACTTGCGTCCACTCCGCCGCTCGCGACAAGGGCGTCCGCACCGGGGCGTTGGGGTCCTCGCTGCGCTCGGGCGCAAAGTTGGTTAGCTCCGGCAGCAGTACCGGAAGCATCGATTCGGGCACATCACGCGGCGATCCATCCGCGTCGTGTACGATGGGAAAAGGCTCGCCCCAGTACCGCTGCCTCGAAAACAGCCAATCACGCAACTTATAAGTCGTCGCACGCAGTCCAAGACCCGCAGACTCAAGCCATTCAATCGTCCGCTCCTTCGCCGCGGCGGTCGTCATCCCATCGAGCGAAAGCCCCGTGTTGTTATACGAGTTTACCGCTATACCCGGCTGGGTAAAGGCCTCGCCCTGTCGCTCATAATAATTATGATCGCGAAGCAGCGTCAGTTCCAGGTACTCAAACGAGTCAATATGCATCCCCTCCAGCGTCTCCGTCCACACCTCACGCATCGACCCCCGCCGATTGTTTCCGGCCAGGTCCGTTCCCGCCGCGGCTAAAGCCTCGAGCGCGGTCCCGCGCCGGCACCGAACGATCGTAAGCAAGGAGTCCAGATCATCCGCACTAGCGCCGCTCGCGGCACTTAACCCCAGCAAGTCCGCTAACTCATCCCGCCACGCACCGCTCCGCTCCCGATCCGCGTACGCCTTTGCCGCGAAAAACCGCATCGTCATCAGCGGGCGAGGGTACACGACATCTTTAATCGGCAGGCCCAGCTCGCTCGCGAACTCATAATCGCGTTCATCGTGCGCGGGCACCGCCATAATCGCCCCAGTCCCGTACCCGCTCAAAACATAATCAGCGACGAAGATCGGTATCCGCGCTTCGTTCACCGGATTCACCGCATACGCCCCCAAAAACATCCCCGTCTTAACTTTGCCCTCGCCCCGTTCCTTCTCGCTCTTGCCCGCGGCGTATTCGCGGTACGCCCGCAGCGTGGCGCGGGGCGAACTCCCCGCCTCATACCCCGGGAATAACGCGAGCCGAAAGGGCGTAGACCCCACCGAATCAGTTACGATAGCGTCCACCAGCGGGTGATCCGGGCTGAGCACCAAGTATGTCGCGCCAAACAGCGTGTCCGGCCGCGTCGTGAACACCGTAACCGAATCCTGCCCCACCGCAAACGTAACCCTGGCCCCCTCGCTCCTTCCGATCCAGTTACGTTGCAGTAACTTAATCGCCTCCGGCCAGTCCAAGTGCTCAAGATCCGCCGTCAACCGGTCGGCGTACGCCGTGATCCGCATCATCCACTGCTTCAGCGTCCGCTTATACACCGGAAAGCTGCCCCGCTCGCTCTTCCCATCCGCCGTCACTTCCTCGTTGGCCAGCACCGTGCCCAGCATCGGGCACCAGTTCACGTTCACCCCCGCGAGGTAGGCCATCCGCCACCCATCAAGCTCTTCGCGCCGCGCGGTTTCGCTCAGCTCTTCATACGGCTTCCCGCTCCGCGTCGCGATCGCCCCAGATGTTAACAAATCCCGCAGCTCGCTCATCGGCCTGGCCCTCCCCGCCTGCACATCATACCAGGAGTTATATATCTTCAGAAAGATCCACTGCGTCCACTTGTAATACTCGGTATCAGTCGTGCTCACCGATCGTGCCGGATCGTGCCCCAGCCCCAGCCGGCGAAGCTGCACCTTCATGTTCGCAATATTATGTTGAGTGGTAATCCGCGGGTGCTGGTTATGTTGTACCGCGTACTGCTCCGCTGGCAAGCCGAAGGAGTCAAACCCCATCGTGTGCAGCACATTGTGCCCCGTCATCCGTAAGTATCTCGCATAGATATCCGTCGCGATATACCCCAAGGGGTGCCCGACATGCAATCCCACCCCGCTCGGATACGGGAACATATCCAAAACGTACTTCTTAGGCTTACTTTCATCAAACCCCGCCTCGCCGGGGTTGGGCGTTACATATGTCCCCTGCTCGTCCCACAACCGCTGCCAATCACCCTCTATCGTCGCCGCGAGCCCCGCGGTATACCGGTATGGCAGTTGATCAGTTTGGGCATTGTTTGGACTACCGGGGGGCACACTGAGAGGCGCGTTCGACATAGCCAACAAGCGTAGTGCCGTGGCTATCGTTTATTCAGATGACCGCAGCACCGCCCCCGTCACACGGCGACCCAACCCGGCGCCCGCCAATCGACGCGATCCCCGATGGGGCCCCTATCCCCGTCAACCCTTCCGCGCCGCTCTCGCTCCCTTCCGAGGACCACGTTGTCCGCTTTGGCCCCGCCCCGATATCGATTCTGTTACGTTCATTCCGCACGGTGCTGCTCGCCACAATCTGCGCCATCATCGCTACGGTCGCAATCAGCGTGGTAGCTCGCTACTCCCTCTCAACGCCCCTGCCGATAGCCATCCCGCCCTTTACAACATTAATTATATCTGCGATCGCCTCGGCGGTTATTCTCTATCGCGTCGCTCACGAGGTGCTCGTCCGCAACGCCCGCAAGTATACCTTAAGCTCCGTCGAAGCCCGCGCCACCTCCGGCATCCTCGGCCAGCGAACCACCCAACTCCGCGTCGTTGATATCGCCCAGGTCACCACCGACCGCAGCGCGGGCGAGCGGCTCCTAGGCCTTGAGACAGTTCTCCTCAGTTCCGCGGGCAGCCACCGCGCCGATGTCGCCTGGGTAAACGTCTCTCAAAGTCACCAGCTCGCCCCTAGAGTCCGCTCCGCCATCGCCGCGGCGAGGGGCGGGGGTCTGCCCACGTTCTTGGAGGATCGCCCGGATAAAGAGCAAGCCCGCCCAATTGTAATTGGACTGGTCGGCGGTATCGGCGCGGGCAAAACCGCAGTAGCCAAAGCGCTCGCCCAGCTCGGTTGCATTATAATTGATTCTGACCGCCAAGCCCGTGAAGCGCTGGACCTCCCAGCCGTCCGCGACCAGGTCGTCCGGTGGTGGGGAAGGAATATCCTGAGTCAAGACGGAAAGGTAAATCGCAAGTCAGTTGCGGACATCATCTTCTCTGATCCTACCCAGCGTGCACGCCTCGAAGGCCTCGTTCACCCCATCGTCAAATCTACCCGCGCCAGCCTCGTGGGCCGCGCCGCCCTCGAAGGTAAGCCCGGCGTTGTTATTGATGCACCACTCCTCTTCGAAGCTGGCAGCAACACCGAGTGCGATGCGGTTATCTTCATCGATGCTCCCCTGCAAGCCCGCCTCGCCCGCGTGAAAGAACGCGGATGGGACGCCGCCGAACTCGCCCGTCGCGAGCGTGCTCAACTGACACTCGAAGAAAAACGCGCCCGCTCCGACGAAGTAATCGTAAACGATTCTGATCTAGCCGCTCTTAACACCAAAGTTGAAGCAGTCTTCAACAAACTCAAATCATCGCCGCTACGGATAACATAAATCCGCTCTCGTCCGTGTCACAGCTCTCTCTCCCAAATCCCAAGCCCTCCACCCAGCGAACCATAAGAAGCCATGTACGAAAACACGCAGGATTTCATCGCCGCCCTCTCTCGCGCCGGTGAACTCAAACGAATCTCCGCTCGCGTCTCCCCCGTGCTTGAGATTACCGAGATCGCCGACCGCGTCAGCAAATCGCCCGCGGCAAACCCTCCCTCCGCCGCCGCGAAACAGACCGACCCGCGTTTCTCTGGCAACGGAGGCCACGCGCTGCTCTTTGACAATGTCGAAGGCTCTGATTTTCCCGTCTTAATTAACGCGTGGGGCAGCTACCGCCGGGTCGAAATGGCCCTTGGGTGTAACCAAGCCGGGCCGGGCGCAGACGCCGGGCACACCCCCGGGGGCTTTGAGGCTCTGGCCGATAAAATCGGCCGCCTCGTAAAGCCCGAGCCGCCCGCCACCTTTCTCGCCAAACTCCAAAAAATTCCCGAGTTATTACAGTTAGCTTCGCTCCCTCCCAAGGTTGTACGGAGTGGAATCTGCCAGGAAGTGGTCATCCCCGCCGACCGCGTTGACCTCACCCGTCTCCCGATCCTCCGATGCTGGCCCCACGATGGTGATTTCGCGGCGATGGGCTACCCCTCCAATGTAAATAATGAGATCGTCGGGCTGGGCAGCGGGCAAGCGTGGGAGCAGCACCATCGTGGACGCTACATTACGCTGGGCACGATCCACACAATCCACGCCGACGATATTGGCCACCCCGCGCCCCCCAGTCGTAACATTGGTATGTACCGGGTGCAGCTCTTCGGGCCTCGCCATATGAGCATGCACTGGCATACTCATCACGATGGGGCAAGACATTGGCGCAGCTGGAAAGCCAAGGGCGAGCGCATGCCCGTGGCCATCGCCCTCGGCGGAGAGAGCGTGCTGCCCTACGCCGCGACGGCCCCCATGCCCCCCGGTATCAGCGAGTTACTGCTGGCCGGGTTCTTAAACCGCGGGGGCATCCCCTTGGTCCAATGTAAGTCGGTGCCCCTGAGCGTGCCCGCCAACAGCGAGATCGTGATCGAAGGATTCGTAAGCCACGAGGCTGGCCATATTAACTATGATCCAAGGCGAGATGGACCCGTAGGTCCCGGCGCGGTGTTTGAGGGCCCTTTCGGAGACCATACGGGCTTCTACTCCCTCCCCGATCGCTACCCCATCATCGAAGTAACCGCCATCACCCACCGTAAGCAAGCGGTCTATCCCACGACCATCGTGGGTCTGCCTCCTCAAGAAGATTATTATCTCGGCAAGGCCACCGAGCGCCTCTTTCTGCCGTTACTGCGAACCCTGATCCACGACATCATCGATTACGATCTGCCGATGTTCGGCACGTTTCACAACTGCGTCTTTGTTAAGATTAAGAAGGAGTACCCTCTCCAGGCCCGCCGCGTGATGCACAGTATCTGGGGCGCGGGGCAGATGGCCTGGACCAAAATCATTGTCGTGGTCGATCACGATGTAAACGTACACGACCACGATGCCGTTCTCTTCCACCTATGCGCTAACTTTGACCCCGGTCGCGATACAGAAATCGTTAGCGGCCCACTCGATATCCTCGACCACGCCGCCCCACGCCTGGGCGCTGGCCACAAGATCGGTTTCGATGCCACCCGCAAGATACGCGGCGAAGAAGCCCACGGCCACCCCGTCCGCGACTGGCCCCCGATTCTCGAAATGTCCCAACAAGTGCGAGCAGCCGTCGATGCCCGGTGGAAAGAACTAGGATTGTAATAAAACCCACCCGCAAGCCCCGCGAAACAGGTCCCGCTCTTTAACAGCTCAGTTGTAAGAAGTCCGGCTCTTTAGGAAGTGCTCCGCTACACTTACATCGCTGCGTATCGTGCCCTCACCCCCGCGCAGATTACGATTCCTCGCGTTAATCACTTCCCACTAAGGTGCCCGCACGCCACTCATTGCCCGCGTAAAGTCAACCGCGGCAGGTAATTATGCTTCGTGCATCCCCACCGCCAACTGCGCGGCCAACCTTGCCCCTAACGTAACATTACTCTTCACCAAGCTAATATTGGCCCGCAGGGTCGCCCCGCCCGAAAGCCGATGTAAGCTACCCAACAGCGCCGGCGTCGCATCTCTTCCGCCCACCCCTCTCTCGCC
>CAYVFW010000202.1:0-5656 GCA_964450325.1 uncultured Phycisphaeraceae bacterium
GGGGGCGGGCACCTCGTGCTTATGTCGTGTCTGTGGCGGTTTAGCGGGCTTTAACGAATGTGCCGCGCTCGCGGTCCTTAGTTACACCCGGGAAGGGGAGGGACTTGCCGTGAGCCACGCAGTAAATGCCCGGGGCGAGCACGCCCGCGGCGAACACCGCCTCGGTCAGGTTCTGAAGGGCATCACTCTGCTTCATCTCGTAGGGCCGCATCGCTCCGGTCAGGATAATCGGAACGGGAGCCGGCCATAACGCCGAACATAATGCTTCACCGGTCAGGTGCAGCGTGTCGGTCCCGTGCAGCAGCACAACGCCCGTGGGGGCTGGCACGCCGCTCACGGCAAGCCGAACAGCCGCGATGATCCGCTGGCGATCCTCCTCGGTCATATGTAAGCTATCTTTGCTCATCAGCTCGTTGATCGAGATGGTGGTTTCATCCAAACGTAAGCGGCGAAGCATTTTTCCAACGATCGAGCGGCGGTTATCCAAGCTGCCGCTGGCCTCGTCGTAGGTCTTCTCGATGGTGCCGCCGGTCGTGATGAGAACAAGGTGCTTCATGGTCCATCAGAGGGTAGCCACAACGGTCCGCCCGCTTGTCTCCCGAGCGGCTGTCGGCGAGGGAAGAGTGGCTGCGGCTGTCGCCAGGTTTTCCTGCGCAGCGTCCGACTTATGCAAGTAAAAAAACCGCGGGCCGTTTGGCCCGCGGTTTACATCGTAATATTATGAATAATAACTCTGGTGGGCTATTACTTTTTCGCGGCCTTGCCGCCCTGTTGCTCTTCGAGCAGTTGCTTCATCATCGCCACTGGCATGGCGCGATACTCGAGGAACTCCATCGTGCTTGAGGCGCGTCCCTGAGACATGCCGCGGAGCGAGGTGGTGTAGCCGAACATTTCGGAGAGGGGCACCTGACAAGTGACGAGCTTAACAACGCCACGATCGTCGGTGTCGATAATCATGCCGCGACGCGAGTTAATATCGCCGGTGATGTTACCCAGATAGTCGTTGGGGACGGTGACGACGACCTTCATGATTGGCTCAAGAAGCTGGGGACCGGCGCGATCGACGGCTTCCTGCAGGGCGATGCGGCCGGCCTGCTCGAACGCGATCTGCGAGGAGTCGACATCGTGGTAGGAGCCGTAGGTAAGCGTAACCTTAATGTTAATCATCGGATAGCCGAACTTGACACCGGTGATGGCGGCTTGGCGGACGCCGTATTCGACACTGGGGATGAACTCCTTGGGGATGGTTCCACCCACGATACCGTTCTCGAACGCGATACTGTCGTCAAAGTCGAGCTCTTCCTCGGCCGCTTGTTCCGCGGTGTAGGGCTCGAGTGTAATCATACAGTCACCGAACTGACCGCGACCGCCCGACTGCTTACGGAAGAGCCCGCGGACATCGGTTACCTTCTTGGTGATCGCCTCGCGGTAAGAAACCTTGGGCTTGCCAACGTTTACGTTGATCTTCATATCGCGGACGAGCTTGTTCTTGATGATTTCAAGATGCAACTCACCCATCCCCGAGATGATGGTTTCACCGGTTTCTTCATCAAACTTGGAGCGGAACGAGGGATCCTCGCGGCGGATGACACCCAGGGCTTCGCTGAGCTTACGCTTATCATCCTGCGTCTTGGGCTCGATCGACATCGCGATCACCGGCTCGGGGAAGTACATGCGTTCAAGGATGATCTGATTATCGGCGTCGCAGAGCGTGTCGCCGGTGTAGGAATCCTTGACACCTACGACCGCGACGATGTTACCCGCGGTGGTCTCATCGAGATCGTTGCGGTGCTGCGCGTGCATCTCATAGATGCGGCTTACATTTTCCTTCTTGCCGTTGCCGGGGTTGATAAGGCGCGTGCCGCGGGCGAGCGTGCCCGAGTAGACGCGGATATAAGTTAAGTCGCCGTGCTTGTCAGAGACTACCTTGAAGACCAGAGCCGAGAAGGGGGCTTTGGGGTCGTGCGGGCGTGATAGAGCGATTTCCTTGTCACGCGGGTCCGTGCCCACAACGTCGACCTTTTCGGTGGGGCTGGGGAGATAATCTACGACGGCGTCCAGCAGCAGCTGAATGCCGATGTTACGCAGCGCGGCCCCGCACAGTACGGGATAACAACGCTCCAGGATGGTCGCCTTGCGGAGCGCTAACTTAAGTTCGGGGATAGAGGGCTCGGTGCCTTCCAGGAACTTGGTCATCAAGTTGTCGTCAAGCTCGGCGATCTTTTCAATCATATCGGAGCGCCACTTGGTTACGTTTTCGAGCATGTCCTCAGGGACATCGCGCTCAACTACCGTGTCGCCCTTGTCGCCCTCAAAGAAGTAAGCCCGCATGGTCATGAGGTCGATCACACCCTTGTGATCGTGGCCCAAGCCGATGGGATATTGAATGGCGATACCGTTAGCGCCAAGGCGAGTCTTGATCGTGCCGAATGAAAAGTCGAATGACGCCCCGATCTTATCCATTTTGTTAACAAAGCACATCCGCGGCACTTTGTACCGATCGGCCTGCCGCCAAACGGTCTCAGACTGGGCTTCAACGCCTTCTTTACCATCGAAGACCGCGACCGCGCCGTCGAGCACGCGGAGCGAGCGCTCCACTTCAATCGTAAAGTCTACGTGGCCGGGGGTATCGATCAGGTTCAGCTTATATTCACGGCCTGCGTACTCCCAGGGGCAGGTCGTCGCGGCAGACTGGATGGTAATCCCGCGTTCCTGCTCTTCTTGCAGGAAGTCCATCGTCGCTGTGCCTTCATGCACTTCGCCGATCTTGTAGTTCTTGCCGGTGTAGAACAGGATGCGTTCGGAGACGGTGGTCTTGCCGGCATCGATGTGGGCGCAGATACCGAAGTTACGGATATAAGAAAGGTCGGCGGACATAACTAAAACAACCTCTGATGAATGTGCCGGTGAGCGGTGTGCTCCGCGGCGGGTGCGATGCTCGATTTGCGTGCACTGCTTACGATCCGACTTTGGCTTGCTTGCAAAGCCTGCGGACGGGCGGTGACGCGATCTTTCTAACTTGCTCGCCCCGCCCACCCGATTGCGGTGCATTAGGGCGGGGTAGCTTGAGCGAAAATAACTACGAAAGACTTAGGTGCCGAAGGCGAGGGACAAGCGCACGTCGCCGGGGATTCCGGGAGCGGTTAGTAGGGGTCAGAATCGTCGTCGTCGTCCATTATTCTGCCGTTCATTCAAACCCAGCACCCGACTTGCTTCGTTGAGTACTGGTCGAATACTGATTGATCACTGTGCAACCGTGGTGCCATCACCACGGCGAGACGTTCTACGCCAAACTACCCACTTCCTCTACGCAAAGCACCCCACGCAACTGCTAGGCTGCAAAATCGCGAGTGAGTCCTGATTGTGGCTCAAAACGCGGCGTACGCCTTCCCGACTTCCCTCAATGCAACGCCTAGCGGAGTACCTACCTCCGGTCCAGCCATCCGGGCTTCGGTTCACAATGAATAGTAGGTGAGGGGACACCATTAGAAAAGGGCGAGGGGCGTCACTTAATGGGCCTTTTAGCACTCAGGGGCGAAGCGACTGGCGACTGAGTCGAAGGCTGGCCGGTTAAGCCGCGGGGTTTCTTGATCGCCGGTATGAAACGAGGGGACTCTGATCCCCAACCACTTTTGGGACGTCTATTCCTGCGACCGTGCCATCGAGAGCTTTGCCATGCTTCAAGTCTTGTCCATAATGTCTAAGTTTATCTTTGCTCCGGTTTGGCTTCTTTGGAAGGGCTACGGGCTTCTATGGTGGGCATTTGAGGGGACTGGTCGGCTGGCGGAGAAAGATGCAGCCCGCGAGCCAGATCGTGGAAATTCCTTTGATATTAGCGATTCGCGGCCGTGCGTCGCCGCTCTGGCCGCTCCGACCGGGTTGCTACGCGGCGGGTTTATCGGTACGCTCATGGCGAGCGGCGTCTTCGCGGGATTTGCCAGTTTGCTTGCCGAGGGCCACGCGGTTTCCTCAGACCGAGCCTGGGCGCTATGGGCTTGTGGAACCGGGTTTGCCGCAGTTGGGAGCATCTTCGCTGTTCGCCGCGTCGCGATGGCGCGAGCCAGACGCAAGACCTTGGCGGGCAGGGTGAAAGAGCGGGCAGTTGGTGGGGCTCGCCGGGCTGTCGCGGCGGGAGCGGCGGCCGGAGTGGCAGTGTCGGCGGCGGTTCAAGAGGTTGGGCGGGCTGCTGGCCGTACCGTTGAGGCGGTTGTCGAGCGCGTTCGGGGCGGCACGGCCGACCGGCCTGATCCGTCGGCTTCAGGGAAGGGATCGGGAAGCGCGGAGCGTTCCAGGGGTGAGGTTCCGCTGAACATACCGCACGCGACGCCTATTGGTGGACCAGCGGGCTACACGCGGGGCTGCCAGGGCCGCGGCTGCCGGGGCGCGTCACGCGGCTGCGAGCTATCGCGAGAATCCTAGCCATACGCGGTCAACATAATCATTGACTATAAGAGGGGGCTCAACGGCTTGGCCCCTAGCGCGAAGGGTAAGGCTCTGGTAGCTTAAAGCCCGTGCGGGTGGGCTACGCTGGTCTCTATGAGCAAAGTGCGGAGTAAAGTCTGTCGCGCGGGGCGGGTAGAGATCGGTGGGGGGTCGCTTACGATCATCGCCGGGCCTTGCGTGCTCGAGTCGTACGAGCTTGGGCTGGAAGTGGGCACGATTGTCAGGGATATCTGCCGCGACCTAAAATTAAATTACATATTCAAGGCGTCGTTTGACAAGGCCAACCGTTCCAGCGTTCACTCGCCACGCGGCCCCGGAATTAAGGTTGGGCTCGACTGGTTGGCGAAGTTGGGCGGCGAGTTGGGCGTGCCCGTCACCACAGACATCCACGATCCGACGCAGGCGGACGCCGCGGCGGGCGCGGTTGATCTGCTGCAAATCCCGGCATTTTTATGCAGGCAGACCGATCTGCTCTTCGCGGCCGGGGCGGCCGCAAAGGCACACGGGCGGGGCGTGAATGTAAAGAAGGGGCAGTTTATGTCGCCCGGCGAGATGGTGGGGGCTATCCGCAAGTTAAGTGAAGCGGGCTGTGACAATACGATGCTTACCGAGCGAGGAACTTTCTTTGGTTATGGTCGGCTTGTGAACGATTTCTTGGGCCTGGGAGATCTGATGGAACTCGGAGTCCCGGTCTGCTTTGACTGCACGCATTCAACACAGTTGCCCGGGACCGGCGAGCAGACGGGGGGACGCCCGGACCGCGCGCCGCTGCTGGCGAAGGCCGCGACCGCTGCGGGTGTGGATGCGTTATTCATCGAGTGCCACCCTCAACCGAAGAAGGGTTTGAGCGATTCGAGCACGATGCTTGAGCTTACATCCATCCCCGAGTTACTTAGGACTATTGCAGCCATTCGTAACGCGGTCACTTGAGAGAATCGTGCGAGTGGAGTTGGGATGTTAAGCGGGGCTGGCGCGTAATTACATTGACAATTGCTTACCTTTGCCTGACGCTCCGCCCGGGCCGTGCTGGAGGATCGCACCTGCGCAGATTCAACGCCAACAAAAGCGGCGACCCCGTGCAAAAAGTGGATCGGCGGTTGGTAAAACCGTAACGCGCCTTGCGGTGGAATAACTGCCCAGCAGCAGAGATTACGTAATTCAAGTGGTGGCCCGCCCATGCCTAAGCCGAGGGCACAGGGGAGGGGGCCAAGGG
>CAYVFW010000203.1:0-5606 GCA_964450325.1 uncultured Phycisphaeraceae bacterium
GCTAATCCAGCCTTTCGCAAAGATCCGCTTCAGTTCGTCTGCTTAATGACGCTGAGGTGTGCGTCGAGAAAGTCGTTGCACTTGCGGGCTTAGTTCTATACTCGCCCTTTTCGCGCCGCTGGTGGGAAAGCGAAAGCGGGCTGATTCGTAAGATTATGTTGGCCCGCCTTCGGGTCACGCGGTTTGGATGTAGTAGTTGCGGTGTTCTCGCGGCTGGGCTTAGCCCTCCAAAGTGAGCACCGACAAAAGTTTGCTTGGAGTATTCGCCATGATGATTCACGACATTACCGCCCTCGCGGGCCGTTCAAAGAAGCGCAAGCGCGTTGGTCGCGGCGAAGGCTCCGGTCACGGTAAGACCTCCGGCCGCGGTGCCAAGGGCGCCAGCAGCCGTTCAGGCCACGCCAGCAAGCGGGCCTTCGAAGGTGGCCAGATGCCGTACTTCCGGCGCCTGCCAAAGTTCGGCTTTACCAATGCTCCGTTTAAGATTAAGTTCTGGACGGTCAACATTGGCGACATCGTCGCACACCCCTCGTTCAAGAACGGCGGCGACATCACCCGCGATGCGCTGATCCAGGCCGGACTGGTCCGCGACGAAAGCCGCGATCTCAAGGTCTTGGGTTCGCTTGGCAAGGCACAGGGTGGTCTGAAGACCAAGCTTAATGTCGTAGCCGCTCGCGTTTCAGCCACTGCCCGCAAGATGATCGAAGATGCCGGTGGCAAGGTCAACGAGACCGGCACCCGGCGCGATAAGGTCCGCGGCGTAGACCCCAACGTGCCCGAAACCAAGAAGAAGCCCAAGAATCTAACTAAGAAGCTCAATCGCGGCTCGGGTGCGAAGAAGGCTAAGCCCGCCGCGGCGGCCGCTTCCGAAGCAGAATAATCAGGAACCAAAGTCGGGTTTGCTCGCCTGCTAGGCCTCCTTGCCGCACCTATCATTGCCTGCCCCGAGTCGCGTTCAGCCAATCGCTTGGCCGGATGGCATCGGCTCTAGTGAGAGTGACGTGCCGCAGACTCGAGTTAGCATCTGACTAGGGCCAAGGCCTGAAGCAGGTGCCCCGCTCGAACGGTGGAGTGCAAGTTACACTTCCTTGAGGGAGGGCGAAAGCCTTCCCTCGTTTGTTTGATGCGAACCTCTCCCGTTTGGCTGGTTCCACGAACAAGCGCGCGGAAGAATGCGTTGATTTACGGACGGGTTGTCCTAAGTAGTGGTCGTGGTGATAGTAAGCTCTCAAGGGAATACTTATGCTGCAGACGTTGATCAACGTCTTTCGAGTGCCGGAACTTCGTAACAAGGTGTTATTCACCTTGGGCATGCTAATGGTTTTCCGTATCGGGCATTGGATCCCGCTGCCGGGTCTAGACCAGGACATGCTCGCGAAGACGTTTAATCAGGCAAGCACCGAAGGTTCGGCGTTGGGCAAGATAGCGAACTTTGTAGCCATCTTCTCCGGCGGCGCGCTCTCTCACTCAACAATCTTCGGCCTGGGTATCATGCCCTACATCACGGCCGGTATTATCTTTCAGTTGTTGGCAACGGTACTGCCCGCGCTCAAGAAGCTTCAGGAAGAAGGCCCCTCAGGCCGCCAGAAGATTATGGAGTACACCCGTTATGTTACGGTTGTGCTCTGTGTCATTCAGGGAATGGGCTGGCTGGGCTTCTTGTCGCAGCAGGGTTTGATCATGCCGATGTGGCGAGATAATCCCATCTGGTGGGTGATGGCGATCGCGGCTTTGATGGCTGGCACGCTCTTCCTCATGTGGCTGGGTGAACAAATTGATAAGCACGGCATCGGCAGTGGTGCCTCCATGATTATTATGGCCGGTATTCTGGGCGGCATGCCCGGTGCGCTCACCACGCTTTACGGCCAGTTTGATCTGAAGGACCCCAACAAAATTGGCTTCATGGGCCTCGGGCTTTTGGCATTTAGCTTTGTCGCCGTAGTCGCGGGCGCGGTCATTATGCAGGTCGCCCAGCGGCGCATCGTGGTGCAGCAGGCCAAGCACACCCGTGGCCGGAAGGTATTTGGCGGCCAGAAGAGTTATCTCCCTCTGCGGGTAAATCATGGCGGTGTTATGCCCATCATCTTTGCCAGCTCGTTGATGATGTTCCCAGCCCTGCTCTTTTCAGGATTGAAGGAGTGGGCGACCGGCTCGGAGAAGGCACGCGAGGCGGCCGAGATCGCTCAAGGGCTTACCCCCGGCAGCAGCGGCGGCTGGCTCTCCTCGATCACCAGCTTCCTCTCTGATGCGGTCCAGCCCGGGCAGTTTCCTTATGTTTTAATCTACATCGCAATGGTCTACTTCTTCAGTTACTTCTGGATCACCGTCCAGTTTAATCCCGAAGAGATGAGCAAGCAGCTCAAAGAGCACGGCTCGTTCATTCCCGGGCTGCGTCCTGGGCCGCGCACCGCCGAGTACTTGGAAACGGTGATGAATAGAATTACGTTTGTGGGTGCCGGCTTCCTGGCCTGCATCGCGGTGCTTCCGACGGTGATCAACGCCGGAATGAACATTGATTACATGGTTACTCAGTTCCTGGGAGGCACCGGGTTGCTGATCGTGGTGAGTGTAACTATGGATTTCCTGCAGCGGGTGGAAGCCAACCTGTTGATGCGTAACTACTCCGGATTCCTGGGCGGCGGCGGCGACAGCGGTGAAGGCGCGAAGATGCGCAGCCCGCGCTTCTAGTGTTCTAAGCAGCCACCCGCAACGTAAGCTCCGCACCCACGATGTCTAGCGCGAGGATGATCGACGGCGTGGCGATTGCAGCGCGAGAACGCGAGTTAATCAAGCTGCGCGTGGAGGCCCTGCGAACCGCTACCGGCCTTGATCGCCCGGTGAGGTTGGACGCGGTGCTTTATGAGGCGGGCGACAACGGCGCCAGGGTCTACGCGGATAATCAGGCTCGCACCTGCGCAGCTCTGGGTATTGAATATAAGCTCCACCGCATCATGCCCGGCGACGCTGCCGCAGCGTTCGATGAAATCGCGGGGCGCGTCCTACTATTAAGTAATGACGATGATGTAAGTGCGGTCATGCTGCACGTCCCGTTGCCCGCCGGGGTTGATCCTTATTCGATCCAGCGGCTCATCGTTGCGGATAAGGACGTGGAGGGGGTCAACCCTTCCAACATCGGCAACATTGTCTACGGTCGTTCGTCGCTCGCGCCCTGCACCGCGCTGGCCGTGATGAAAATGCTTATGTTCGTCCGGGAACAAAGCCAAACTTCCAGCTCGCTGGTCGCCCCATTCTCCCTAGGCGAGGGCTTTTTACGCGGCAAGCTCGCCGTCGTCGTGGGAGCGGGCGATGTGGTGGGTAAGCCCATCGCCGTGCTGCTCATGCGTCAGGAAGCCACCGTTGTGAGTTGTAATAAATGGACGGCCGCGCTCCCCGAGCTCGCGAGAAACGCCGACATCCTGGTGGCGGCCGCAGGAGTGCCCGATCTCGTGACGGCGGAGTGGATCAAGCCGGGTGCAATCGTAATTGATGTGGGCGTGAACCGCGTCAAAGGTGCCGATGGTAAGCTCAGGACCGTGGGCGATGTCGTCTTTGACCGTGCCGCGCACGCCGCCGGGTCAGAGGGATGGATCAGCCCTGTGCCCGGCGGTGTAGGCCCGGTGACGGTCGCGATGCTTTTGAACAACGTGGTGCAGGCCGCCGAGCGACTGCACAAAGCCCGGCCGCCTAAAAGCTAATATTATGTCGTTGGTCAAGAAGAGCCATGACTATTGTTGCGGTGAAGAAACGTGATTTATGTCTGGCTGGCACTTTCCTCTGCTGCACCCATGAGCCAAGCCCGCTTTCACTCCGTGTTCCCAGAGCGGCTTACTGCTTTTCGTTGGGCTGCTCGGTGGGCTGGCCATACGGATCGGGTGCGGCGGTCAGATTAGTTATAACCACCTCCACCCGCTGGTTGGCCCGGTCCTGCTCGCGATCAAAGGTGCGAGAGACCACGCGATCGTTGTCTGCGCATGCTACTAAACGTAAGTTAGCCCAACTCAGCCCTCCCTCCACCAGCACCGTCGCCGCCGCGGCGGCCCGTTCGTGCGAGAGCAGCATTGCCTTGGAGGGGTTGCGGACACTCTCAAACGGGCTGACGTGCCCGCGCACCTCGATGATCCAGCGCTGGTCTCGCAGGAACGATGCCGTCTCGATCAGCGTCGCCCGCGCGCTCGATGCAAGTACGGTCTGGCGATCGTCAAACTGTACCGAGCATGTTACTTGATTATAATCGCTCGGGCGCGGTGCCTGCAACCCGTCGCTCTCGCCCTGCGGGCCCTCTTCGCGCACTTCGCCGCTGGTGAGCTGCAGCATCCGGCGGATCAACGGCGCGTCCCTGGGATCCGTGGACTTAACATCCACCGCGTTGTTGAACGCCTCACGCATCCCGATGATGAAGTCCATCATCTCAGCACTATCTGCCTTGTCCGCCGCCTGATCCCCAACCGTCGTCCCCGACCCCTTGGGCCCCATGTTCATCGCCAGCAGAATGACGAAAAACCCCATCAGCAGTGCCACGTTATCCGCGAACGAAATCAGCCACTCGGGCGCGCCTTCGTGCTCGCCATCGCCGTGGCCGCCCGCGGCGTGCGGGGGCCCGTGCCCCCCGCCGTGACCGCTGCCGTGGCCCTTGCCGTGCCCGTCCGATTCTTCGCCTTGTTTCGCGTGGTCGTCTGCCATGGGTGATGTTTATATTACGCCGCCAGCCCCAGTTTGCTCCGGCCCACCGAGGGGATGAACGCCAGCATCTTGTCTTGTGTGACGCGGGGGTTGTCGCCCGCCTGAATACTTAGGATTGCCTGGAGCATCATCTCTCGCGCAAGGATTTCCTCGCCCGAACGCATGCCCAGCTTATCACCGATGGGCCCGGCGATCGCGTTGGCGACGATCGCGCCGTACATGGTCGCCACCACCGCGATACCAAGCGCGTGCCCCAGCGCGCCGATGTCCGCGGTCGCAAGCTGGCCGAACAGGCCCACCTGGCCCACCAGCGTTCCCACCAGCCCATACCCGGGGCCATATATTTTAATTAAGTCAAAGAACTTCTTCCCTGCCTTGTGGCGGTCCTGCATCGCCATCAGCTCCATCCGCGCGGTCGACTCGATCTGCCCTGGCTCAATCCCATCCACCGCCATCTTAAGTCCGGCGGCAAGGAAGGGGTCCTTGATGTTCACCATTTCACTCTCAAGGGCAAGAATCCCGTCCCGCCGCGCCTTCTCAGAAAGTGCCGCGATCTGCTTCACAGTCTCCCCGATTGGCTGAGCTTTATGAAAGAAGAACCGCCGCGTGTACCCGGGCACCATCTTAAGCTTCTCCAGGGGCATCGCCATAAACACCACCGACACCGAACCAAAGCCCACCATCAACACCCCTTCACCAGAGAAGAACATCATCAAGTTGCCGTGAGACACCTCAACGAACACGATTCCCAGCGCTAGGAACCCGATAATACAACCGATGACACTGGCTTTATCCATGATCGACCTTTGAACTGTGAACGCACGCGAGGCGGTCTTCGGATGTAAGTAAATAGAAGGGCACGCCCTCCGGTCGCCGTGGACCTAATACATTACATTCTACTATCGGTCCGTGGGGCGGGCCGAAAC
>CAYVFW010000204.1:0-5578 GCA_964450325.1 uncultured Phycisphaeraceae bacterium
GAGGTGAGGATCGGTTTGGTCGTCGAAAGAAGAAGCGTCGCAAGGGCGGGCTGCCGATGGGGATGGGTGGCGGGAGCATGCCGCCGGTGCGCAGTTACGAACTGCCCAGTGATGAAGAGCTAGAGCGCGAAGCGGCTGAGCTTGAGCAGGTGATCGCGACGACTGATCTTAAGTCGATGCAGACAATGTCGATCCTGGAGCTCCAGCAGATGGAGACGACGGAGCTGCACGCGTTGGCGGAGACCGAGGGGTTTGTCGATTATCATCAACTGAGCAAGCACGATCTGATATTTAAGTTGCTCAAAGCGCGGGCTGCTAAGCAGGGGCTTATGTTCGGCGAGGGCACGCTGGAGATTATGCCCGACCACTTCGGGTTTTTGCGGAGCGCGGACCAGAGCTATTTGCCCGGGCCGGATGATATTTACATTTCACCGAGCCAGATCAGGCGGTTTGGGCTTCGCCGCGGCATGATTGTGCGGGGCATTGTCCGTCCGCCCAAGGAGGCCGAACGTTACTTTGCGATGCTGCGCGTAGATAAGGTGAATGGGCGCGACCCGGCGAAGGTTCACGACCTGAGGAGCTTTGAAGACTTAACACCGCTGCACCCCGAGAAGCGCTTTGTGCTTGAGACAACCCCGGACGAGATCGAGTGTCGCGTAATTGATCTGGTGACGCCCATCGGTAAGGGGCAGCGAATGTTGATTGTGGCCCCGCCGCGGACCGGGAAGACGGTGCTGCTGCAGAAGATGGCGAAGGCGATCACGAAGAACAACCCGAATGTTAAGATTATTGTGTTGCTGGTGGATGAGCGGCCCGAGGAAGTGACCGACTTCCGGCGTAACTGCACGGGCTCAAACATCGAGGTGGTGGCCAGCACGTTCGATGAGACGAGCACCCGGCATGTGCAGGTGGCGGAGATGGTGATCGAGAAGGCCCGGCGGCTTGTTGAGTTTGGCGATGATGTGGTGATATTGCTGGATTCAATCACGCGGCTTGCGCGTGCTTACAACTCCGAGCAGCCCAACAGCGGACGAATTATGTCCGGTGGTTTGGACAGCAACGCCTTGCAGCGTCCCAAGAAGTTCTTCGGGGCTGCCCGGGCGATTGAGAAGGGCGGCAGCCTGACCATCATCGGCACCGCGCTGGTTGATACCGGCAGCAAGATGGACGAGGTTATCTTTGAGGAGTTCAAGGGCACGGGAAACGCGGAGCTGCACCTTGATCGTAAGTTGGTTGAGAAGCGGATCTGGCCCGCGATTGATGTCGCGGCGAGCGGGACGCGGCGTGAAGAGCTGCTGATGGACACGAAGGAGCTTGAGCTTATGTATCGTTTGCGCAAGGTGCTCAGCGATATGAACGTTGTGGAGTCTATGGAGCTGCTTAAGACCAAGCTGAAGAAGGTGAAGACGAACGCGGAGTTCCTAATGACGATGGCGATGGGGTAAGGCGGTTGGGGTGGGCTTGAGGTGGCTGAATGTGGACTGGTCTTAGGACGCGAGATGGCGATTGGCGTGCTCGCCACTAAAGGTTATCGAAGCCAGTGGGTTTCATCTTGGTGAAAGGCTTGGATGATATACTTTCGTTATTCGATTAACTTCTAGCTATCGTGTCGGCAGTTGGGTGGACCCTTTGGCTATTATTACCTTGTGCGGTGCTTACTCTCAGTGCTGCGCGGGGGGGGGACGTGCGGGTTTGCGGTGACCAGCTCGACAGATACTTATGTTAATATGGATAGCCCACAGGGTGGGTGGTTGCAGCGATGGACAGCGCGGATGATTCGCTCCGGATGGGGCGAGTTGAGCGGGCTGGAGGGAGGAAGCTTGTTGCATTGGAGTGGCCAAGAGACAGATGCGGAACGGGAGGAGTAGGAAAGGGCTAGGCGGCAGGCTCGGCGAGAACATTCATATTTATGTTGTCAGCCCAGGCGGAGGCGAGCGGCTGCGACCGGTTTTGGCACGATGTGGCTGCGGCCTTGCTGGTGTGCGAGCGGCACGGTTGAAGAGGCGAGATAGATTCGGAGGGCATTAGCTGAAACTTAACAGAGTGGACAACTTGAGTGTACGTCCAGAACTTTGGTTTTGGATTAGGTCGCTGACGCGCCGGGGAGAGGAGTAGAATGCTGCATGCTTACATTGAGTGCCACCGTCGCCACTGGATTGTTTGTTGTTACCGCGGGGGTAGACCCTCCGTGCTCGGTGATAAAAACCTCTGGAAACTCGGCGTACGCAAGCATGGGGGGCATGGTGGCGGGGTGGACGCAGCGCGGGAGCGATTGGAGTTTTCGCAGGGCTGCGCTGGGGGCCACGCCGCACGCGGCGGCGGCTGGTGAACTGCTGGTGGGCATTGGGCCATTCTGGGGGCCTTATGGGGCGTGGGGTACACCCGAGTTTGCTTTCAACGTGCCGCTGGTGGGTCCGGTGTATTCGCCGGATGCAGGGCAGAACCAGAACCCCAATTATTATGTTCCCCCTAAGTTTACTGGCCTGATGGCGCACCCGGGCTTCGCTCGGGTTACATCACTGGTCTATACGCACGCGGGCGCGTGCGCTGTGATGTCCGGGGGCGTCCTCAAGGCCGAGGTGCTTGGGGGCTTCCAACAAAACGGAGTTCAGGTTGGGGCGTGGCTGGCGCGAAGTAACGGAAGTAGCGCGGTGCTCATCGCATCAACGGTGGTGCTGCCAAGAGCTGCGCAGGATCCGTTTGTAACTTTGCCCTTTGCGGGTGGTGCTCGGCAGGTGTGCCCGGGCGACAAGGTCGTGCTTATTGTTGATGGGCGCGGGGATGCCAGCGAGGACTGGCTGAATGCTTACTTTGAGCTTACGTTGCTGGGTGCTTCGCCCGTGATCGAGTCAATCTCGGGGATGGCGGAGGGTGGCACGGTGCCTGTGTGCGTAGGGTCGGCGGCGGAGCTTGAAGTAAAGGCGATGGGAGCAACGACGGCGCGGTGGTACAAGGATGGGGAGGCGCTGAGCGACGACGGCCGGATTGTGGGCAGCGACACCACTCGGCTTATGTTCATTGCTACGGCGGGGAGCGATCTAGGAGAGTACGTTTGCGTGGTGAGAAATGCCTGCGGCTCGCGCAGCTCGCTTACGATGCGACTGGAAAGTTGCCTGGGAGAATATAACTGCGATGGCGGGGTGGATGGGAGTGATGTGGATGCGTTCTTTATGGACTGGGTGAACAGCGACCCTCGCAGTGACATCAACGCCGACGGTGGCATCGACGGGGCCGACGTACAGGCGTTCTTTGACCGTTGGTCGGCGGGCTGCTAGCCGATGGCGCAGGTATGAAAACCAGCCCGCCTTCAGTCCGCGGGTCTTGGGCGGGAGCGGCAAAACCAACGTTCAGGCATCGCGGCGATAGTCGCCGAAGGTGAATTCGCGGCCCGAGCGGATATGAACAAGTGCGCCAGACTCTTGATCGATCTTCCACGTTGGTGCGTTCATGCCGCGGGTGATATCGCCGGGGGAGGTCTTCAGAGCTAATAAAGCCGTCGGCCAGGAACTTATCTATCTGAACAAAGATGCCTCGGTTACGGATACCGGTGACGACGCCGCGGAAGGCTTGGCCGATGTGCTTTTTCAGAAGTTGGAGGATGAGGAACTTCTTGAGTTCCTTCTCGGCCGCTTCTGCGTTCACTTCGCGCATGGTGGCGTGCTTGCCGCCGGCGACGAGGTCATCATGTCGGCTTCGAGTTGTGCAAGCAGTTCCCGATACTCCTCCAACGCCCGTTCGACCTTATCCAACGCTTCTCGCTTGATCCTGATCTGGCTCATGGCCGAATCCTGCTCACCCATTTCTTTCTCCGTGTCATCTGTGTCTCTGTGTTGAAAATGTCTTTCTCCTTGCTCTAAAGGCTCGCACATGGCACGATCAGGCGAACACTACATGCCCCGCCCCGATGGAAACTTTGTTGCGTGGGCGAATTAACATTACAACGCCGCGAAGAAGTGGTGGAGCGTCAACGGGTTTGAAGAGTCTGAGTTGAAGCCGCTTGAGGAAGCCCTGAGCGCGTGGAGCGGGGCGTACCCGGCGCAGGTCGCGGCCCAGGCTGCGGCGGAAGGCGCGCGGCAGGCGAAAGACTCAGCCCGCGCGGCACTGGAAAAGGAAGTCCGGCCCATCACCAACTTCGTGCAGAGGTACCCCAAGACCGTCAACGCCGACCGCGCCGAGATGGGAATCACGGTCCGGTATACTTCGCCATCGCCCGCGCCAGCGCCCATCACGCGCCCGCCTGCGCTTGTCGAGAGCGGGCAGCGGCTCACGCACCACCTGCGCCCCACCGCAGCGCCGAGCAGTGAGCCGGATGTGTCCGCGCTGACCTGGGGCCGAAACGACCGGGCCCGCCGCGTGCGGCCTGCGGGCGTCCTGGGGGCCGAGGTGTGGCTGAAGTTGGTGGAGCCAAATGGCCAAATATTAAATGGACAAGTGACAAAATCAGACAACGAGCCGCGCACGTTGGGCGACCCCGCCCAAGCCAGCGGCGATCCAAGCACCTGTGGCTTCCTGACCATGACGACGAGGCCCACCTCCCGGGCCGAGTTCAAGCGCGGCGAAGGCGGAACAAACTGGGGGTCGCGCCGTCTACATGGCCCGCTGGATCAACACACGCGGGGAGAAGGGGCCGTGGTCGGAGGTTGCGACAGCAGTTGTCGCAGCATGACAGGCGACGGTGGTGGCGTGAGAGAATTCCGGGAAAGCCGCCGGTGAAGGGGCGTGCCGCCCGAGCGTGTAAATGGTACACTACCTTCTGTTCGGTCCCCTCGGCCCCACGTTGGAGCGTTGCGGAGCAGTATCGACGCCGTTAACCCTCGGGTTCGGTTGGTGCGCGGGGGAGCGATCAACTTGGGCTGGTGAGTAGCACCGATGGAAGACACCGCACAAACTTTCCCTCCCTCAGCGCCTCGCACCCGGGTTCTCCTGGTCGATGACTCGCGGGATGTCAACGGCGCGCTCGCCATGTTTTTCGCTACGCACTCGAATCTGGGGTGCGTCGGCGAACTCGACTGCGCCGACGGGCTTGTGGAGGAGGTGGTGCAGCGGCGCCCGGGGGTCGTCGTCCTGGGTCTGACCATGCCCGGAGACTGTTCCTTGGGGGCGATCCGCGCCTTGGCCGCGCTGGTCACTTCCCGCCGCGTGATTGCCCACAGCGGCTTTACCGATCCGGCGACGCGCAAAGAGGTCAGGCGTGCTGGCGCGTGGAAACTGGTCGGGAAGGGGGAACTCGCGCGATCTTCTGGTGATTATCCGCCGGGCCGCGCAGTTCGTGCTCTCGGCACGTCCTGCGCCGTTGCCTTCGCTACACTAAGGCCGTGACCCGCAATCTCATCATACGCAGACACGCCGCCATCTTCGTTGTTATGATCGTCGTCCTGGTGGCGGGCGCGGTGATTATGTACATAGCGGGATTGAACGCCGTCGCGGCCCAGGTGGCGGTGACGCAACAGCGGCTCATCGGCAAAGCACTCGTGACCGTCCTCTCCGCGGTTAAGGATGCCGAGACTGGGCAGCGGGGGTATCTCTTGCTTGGGGAGGAGGCGTACCTGGAACCGTACCATTCCGCCGTGGCGACGCT
>CAYVFW010000205.1:0-1688 GCA_964450325.1 uncultured Phycisphaeraceae bacterium
GTCTATCCCCAACCGTTCAGGCTCAAATTCACGCCGCGCGCAACCGCCCCCTCGGCCCCCCCCACAGCACGGAATGACGCAGGCCCCATGCGTCAAAAGACACATCCCACCCGCCCCGCGCCAGGTTTTTCACGTTCCGATGAAATAGGATTCATCACACCCTCAGATTTGCGCCATTCCCTACTCCACTCTACCACTGTCGGCGGCGGTAGGGCAGTGATTCACAAGGAAAAAACCAAGTCGATCTCTTTCAGTGCTCCGCCAGCACAAACACGGTCCCGCAAGCGCGAAACCGAACAGACACATCGCCTGCTCCCTGGAGCGTATGTCCTCTGTTACCCGCGCTTACGAGACTATTAGATTTCTTCTGTTTGCAGTCTATAACTTCCAAAGGAAACCCCGCATGTCATCCATGATTACCGCCGTCTTCGAATCTCCCAGCGACGCAACCCTGGCTATCAACCGTCTGCACGAAGCAGGATTCGCTCACTCAGAAATTAATGTGCTCACTTCCGACAAAGTAGGCCGCGAAGGCTTCGGAATCGAAAAGGGTAACAAAGCAGCCGAAGGCGCGGCCATCGGTGGCGGCGTCGGAGGTGCGGTGGTAGCAATCATCGCCGGCCTCACCGCCGTCGGCGCGATTGCCTCCGGCGGCTTGGGCCTCCTTGCCTCCGGTCCGATCATCGCAGCGTTAGCAGGTGCAGGTGCCGGTGCCGCGGCGGGCGGCCTCCTCGGCGGCCTAGTCGGCATGGGTATTCCTGAGCACCAAGCCAAGCTCTACGAAGACCGGCTTAAGAACGGCGGGACGCTCGTTGGTGTGAAGGCCGAAGGCGAACGCGCTAAGCGCGCCACAGAAATCTTTGAGCTTTACCAACCCAACTCCGTCACCCGAGTGTAACGTATCGCAAAAAACATAAAAACGGCTTGAAGGCTTAGTAACTTGGCGGTCATCGGGCGATACGGGCGGACTTCTTAATAACTAGAAGCCGGAAACCCCAACTTATATCTTGGTAACACCCAGAACTTAAGTTTACTCGACCGAGCTAGTCCAGCCAATGTATCGCGTGGCCCTAAGGGGCTACGCGATGCTTTCGGAGAAAGCCGCGGTTTACATATACTCAGAGGCGTGAAGGCTCTTCCGCGCGTGGCGGCCTGCCCGATCACCAATCAACGAAAGTTTGGAGTTCATCTATGAGCAACGCAACAAATACCGTCCGTGACACCTACCGTGATACCACAGGCCAGTCCGGGGACAACCTCAAAGGTGATGTCCGCCGAGTAGGCGAAGATCTCACACAGATCAAAGATAACCTTTCATCAACTGCTCACGATGTTGCAGCCGCCGCAAGAAGCGGTTATGCCGCCGCAAAGGAAAGAGCCGCTTCAACTTACGAAGGAGCGAGAGAACGTGGCTTAGAAGCCACCGAATCGCTTCAGGCAAAGATCAAAGAAAGCCCTGTTACCTCCGTCGCAATCGCCGCAGGCGTAGGCCTCCTCTTAGGCATTGTTCTCGCTCGTCGTTAAGCAACCGCAAAGTACGCCAGGAGAGGTGCACCCGAGCGATGCTGCTCAGACGCCTCCGGATGAGGCAAAGCACCAGACAGCACAACGCCTGACATTAACAATGTGGCAAGCATAACGCTGGACATTAGAAGGCCAGACCGAAAAGGCCAGACCGAAAAGGCCAG
>CAYVFW010000205.1:1788-5569 GCA_964450325.1 uncultured Phycisphaeraceae bacterium
TAGACCCAAAACGCTAGGCCGAAAAGGCCAGGCCGGAAAGGCTAGACAACGCAACTTCAGAGCGAGAGCTCTTGTCCACCGTCGGGGATGCAAGGATGCGGGATGCCGGGGCGCCGTGTCGAAAGACGCGGTCATCCCCTTTTTACATGTGTCCAAACCAAAGCTGAAGATCAATTAATAAGTAATTAAGATCGAGGTGGAGCAACGCGTACGTAATATGCTGCGGAAATAAACCAACACCGGAACCGGTTAACTCTGGCACCGGCCCCTACCGGACTATCGCAAGGAACTAGCAGTGAAACGCATCGCCGAACTTGTTGTCCACGTCTCCAATCTCTTCGAAGCTCACGGTCGCTCAGTCCGCGAAACAGTCCGAACCGAAGGTCGAGAGCTTCGCCGCAATGTCGGCAAAGTGAGCACCACTCTGGTGGGTTTACTCACCTCGGTAATCCTATTTGCCGCTGGCGCGGCCTTCCTCTTCGCTGGCCTGTACCTAGGCCTTGAACAAGTCCTCGGTGCCCCCGGTGCGGCCGCGATCACCGGCGCTGTTTGCCTCGCGGCGGGAGGAACACTGCTATGGATACTCCGTCAGACCATCGGGACGTAATCGTAATTCCCAACAATCCAAACGCCTCTCCCCACCCCGCTCATCTATCAGCCGGTGAAGCTCGACATTACTTAACTGTCAACGAAGCAAAGTTTCGCTTGCTGGAGTGGGCCAACACGCCCACCCCCCCGGAAGAAACATTCGTTGGTAAAACAATGGCGGATGTCTCCGCAGTGATCCGCCCCAAGCTGCCCCTTCTTCTCGGAGCGGGCCTGGCCGCCCTGATATTCACGCTTATTCTGCCACGAAAGAAGGGCCCCGGAGTAGGTAAAATTATCTCCCTCTCCCTCATCCTGCGCATCATCACCACAGTTCTGCCATTTATAAACCGCATTCTCTTCTCCAGCAAGCACCGTCCCCCGCTCCGAACAGTCTAATCAAACGCCCCCAGATCGCCATACGCGACGAACGCCGCCTCTCGCTGCCCCCGAAAGTCGCAGAGCGACGAGGCGAGAGAGTTGCACGAATTGGTGCCATCGTTTGGCGTCCCGCCGTAATCAATCGCGCCCGTCTCCAGCGAGGCAACGCCAGCGAACACGCCGCCGCGTAACTGCTTCTGCGTTGAGTGCGCAAGTAGCCGCTTAAGTTGATTCGCAACCAACTGGTGACGGTGAAAATGAAGTTAGGGCGGTACGCTGGGTGTCGGACCAGCCACCTCTGGAGAGCAGATGGCTTATGTGTGGCTCGCCTCGATCATGTCCTTATATGAGACACCTGACAACGCGGCAAGAGCAGCCGCAATCAAGACCACGAGAAGAGCTTTCAATCCATTCACTTCATGACTCCAGATGAAATACTAAACAAGCGAGCCGCGCGGCCCAGTGACTTCCCCAAGCCTTAACGCAAGGCACATTGAAGTTGCACAATGCCAAGGAAAGCAATTGCAAGCGCCCCCAGGCAGGCTACAAGCGAAACAACCAATTGACTTAAGTGGTTTTGCCGCTGACCGCACAACCGCCGCAGGACCTCAGCGGCCAAGTGCGATGAGCATGGCGGAAAACCAGCTGCCATACCCAACTTAATCTAAGCCCCTCGCCGCAGTTTTCACCGCGGCGGAGATTCCTCTCGCTCGAATCGGTTGAGCGAGGAGGCTTGCGCGCCCGTCACGACAAGAACCGGCCGATACGGGGAGCGAGAGGAATTAAATTGTGATCGTCGGCGACGGCTGATGCGGAGGCCGCCCAAGCCCAGCACCGCACCCGCACCGGGGGTGGGAACCGACGAGTAGGTCACGTCGTCAACAAAAGCGATGTCGGCGAACGCCATATGTGGGCGAGTTGCGAGATCAAAAAGCACGATTCAGTTGCGGCGGCGACGGCTGATCAGGAAGCCGCCAAGGCCTGCCAAAGCGAGTGAGCCCGGGGCAGGGACGGGGGTGATGAGATCCTCACTGCCGATCGTGCTCAGGAGGTAGAGCGATGTGCCGGGGGAGGTGTCGGTGGCAACCGTGTTAAGCATGCCTTGGGCCGTACTTCTTACGCCCGCGTCGCCGGAAGTGACTTGGAAGCCGGTGCCGCCTGAAATGGTGAGGCCCGTATCGAAGGAGATCTCCCAGATCGCGAGTTGGAACGCGGCGGAGTACGCGGGATCAGATTGCCCAGTTCCCAGGTAGAAGTTGCCGTAGAGACGCTCGAGATGAGCCGTACGAACCGCATCAAAGAAGACGGGGCCGGAGAATGGGCCCGCAACCGTCGAGCTGCCATTGAGCGGGCTGACACGATGGACGTAGTTCTGGGGTCCGTCGGACTCGATGGACGCGATGCTGATGTTGAGGGCGTTGAGCGAGTTGCCAGTATCGATGTGGTTCTGGGGTTCGCTCGGCCAAATGGGACCGATGTTTACATTGACGTCCTCGCGAACCTCGACAGAGAATGCGGAGAAGATCGTGGGAATGTCACTGCCGTGGGTATCCAAGACCCCGCCGGTGCGAAGGCCATTGATGACGGCTGCGGAGCTGGTCCTAGTGCTCGTGCCCGACAGCAGTCCAAACGAGTAGGAGTTGCCGAACGGGACGGTGTGGCTCGCCTCGATCATGTCCGCAAAGGCGATACCCGACAAACCGGCAAGAGTAACCGCACTCATTGCCACAGCAAAAACTTTCGATCCGTTCATTTCACGACTCCGTATAAAAAAGCAAACAAGCGAGCCGCGCGGCCGAGAGACTTCCCCCAAGCCTTTTGGCAAGGCATGGTGCTCGCTGCACCATGCCTTGGAAGCCAACTACAAGCCCCTCCGAGCATGCAGCCAGCACAACAACCAATCGACTTTGATGACGTTGCATGTAACCGCTGAACCATCGCCGGACCGTTGCGGCCACGAGCGATAAGCAAGGCGAAAAACCAGCTGCCATGCCCAACTTAATTGAAAACCCCTCGCCGCGGTTTTCACCGCAGCGGGGATTCCTCTCGCTCGAATCGGTTGAGCGAGGAGGCTTACGCGCCCGCCACGACCGGGAACCGGCCAATGCGGGGAGCGAGAGGAAGTTAATTCAGGCGCGGCGGCGACGGCTGATCAGGAGACCGCCCAGGCCCAGGAGAGCTGCCGCACCGGGTGCGGGAACCACGGAAACGTTGTCGATCGCGATCATCTGGTCCGGGGACGACTGCTGGGCGTTGTCGTCGACCCACCGGAGCAGGATCGACTGACCGGGGGCGAGGGATGAAGCCAGTGAGATCGTGGCCGCGGTGGTGTAGTTCGTGAAGGCGGCATCCGAGATGCTGGTCACCGTGTCAAGCGCTGCCGCGGAAATCCAGGTGCCGGTGGGGCCCGTAAGAGAGTAGAAGAAGCGGTAGCCGAGGAGTTCATCGGGACCCCCCTGCTGCGCCGCGATGCTGAGCACGGTGGTGTCATAGCTGATGGCAAGCGTGGGCATTGCCGCGGCTGTGTCGTTCGTCAGTGACACCTGCAGGGCCATTCCTGCGACGCCGGTTCCAGACGTTCCCAACGCACGGTCGATGTCGTTGGGATCGGTGCTGTGCCCGGCGTTAATGCCCCCGCGCCGAGTGAAGGTTGGAAAACTCGCGTTGTAAAACAAACCCAACGGCTGGTTGTTGGGGCTGACATTAAGCGTGTCGTCAACCAGAATACCATTGACGAGATCGGCGGCGGGGATACCGGTGCTGTGCAACAAGCTCTTTGCCGGTTCCGCTTTCACCGAGTATGAGTACAGTGGAA
>CAYVFW010000206.1:0-5492 GCA_964450325.1 uncultured Phycisphaeraceae bacterium
GTAGTGGGGGTGTAGAGGGAAAAGGGGAGGTACACCCGGTGTTTGCGCCGTTTGCGCGGCGGTGCAATGCGGTGTGGGCGGTGGCACCACCATCGAGGACGGATTGCCTCGAGTTTGAGGATGGCAAGTTAATGTTTAACAACACGGCCAATATTCAGGATGTAACCTGGGATCGGCTGGTAGAGCGGGTGGGGCTTGACACTATCACGGCGATGGTTGAACACAGTACGCTGCTGGGGATTGTTAATTGGTCGCTGCAGGGTGGGATACCGGGCATCTGGCTGGGGCTGATGCGCGATGTGTTTCCGCAGCTGCGGGAGGTGGGCACTGGCGGTGGGGCGGACGCGGGGGGGGACGCCGGTAAGAGATCAAAGCGCGTGTTCATTGATCTTTCCGACCCCGCCAAGCGGACCGATGGTGATATTGCCGATGCGCTAGAACTGCTCACTCGCCTTGAAAAGACGGGTGCGGTGCGTGTTACGTTGGGGCTGAACCTCTCCGAAGCTACGCGAATCGCCGCGGTGGCGGGGGTGGATGCATTCGGTAAGCATACTAATATTACGATGGGGGATGGACTTGTGCTGGCGGCCAAGGCCATCCGTGAACGGTTACAACTAGATTGTGTAGTGGTACACCCCCGGGAGGGAGCCGCGGCGGCGGACGCGGCTGGACACGCGGCGTGGTTTGAAGGCCCCTTTACCGCCCATCCTAAGCTATCTACTGGAGCGGGCGATCATTTTAACGGTGGCTTCGCGTTTGCGCAGGTGAATGGATTACCGCTGGAAGGGTGCCTCGCTGCGGCGTGCGCCACGAGCGGAGCTTACGTTCGGAATGCGGAAAGCCCGACTCGGGAGCGGCTGATCTCGTTCCTACGGAATCTTCCAATCACGCAGAGATGAGATGACGCCCAATGTATTGCTTTGGGTCAAGGGCAAAGGAAAGCGAAGTCGAGAGCGAAGGCGAGTGCGGGGCATGTCTCGGTGCGAGCAGGCGGAAAGTGGATAAACAAGGGGGAGGATGCGAGTGCGTGAGGTTTTAGTTCGAGCCGGGTTGGGGAGGCGGGGGGGCCTACACAAAAGCAACCTCGCACATGCGGCACGCGAAATGGAGCGGCGGGTTTGAGCCTTGGCTGGCTACGCTCTGGTGATGATGCTACATAATTGTCGAACCATACAGGATTTTGCCCAGTCGTTGGCTAACATAAGTTTCATAATATTACAATTGCTCGCTGGCCGGGGGCGGGAGCTTGCTCGTTTCAATTCACTTGCATTAGCCCGTGATCTGCACGTGCGGTCGGGCGCGGCTGCTTCGTCGGGCTCTTGGAATGCCAGACGAGCCCTTCCGCGCAGTGGCGGACTTGGTGTCGGTGTGGCGGTGGGCATCAGCATGCTTGGCGGTGTCGGCGTTGAAGGGGCGCACGCCCAGGTTTTGTCGTCTACCACCAACATAAATAGTCGGATTCATGTCTACTCGCCGTCAAGCGGGCAGTATCTGGCTCCGGTGGTTACACCTTCGATGACGGCGACGGGGTTGGCGGCGGATGATGCGGGGCGCAAGGTGTACTTGACCGACGGGCGGGCGCTGTTTGTGATGAGTTATGATCCGCCGCGTCAAGTGGTGCGGATCGGCACTTTTTCGCCAGCCGTCACCATGGGTGGCGGGTTGGCGTACGACTCTTTGCGCGGCGTGCTGCTCGGGACGGCGGGCAGCACGCACTCGCCGGGTTTGTACACCATTGATCCGCAGACCGCCGCGTGCGTGCTGGTGGCGAACATCGCGGGGGCGGACTTTGGAGGCATGGATTATGATCGGGTGGGAGATCGCTTATTATTAGCTAATGATCTTAACTCGAACACAGGTACGATCGTGGGGCGGGGCTTATATTCATGGCCCGCGCCCTTCGCGACCAACCTGCCGGTGCGGATCGCGGCTTACCCGCTCAAGAGAGCGGGAACCATTGAACGAGATGTCGACGGGGTGGGCGTTGGCTTTGGCCGCGCGTACCTCTGCACCGACGAAAGCGAATGGATGTATGTCTACAATTTAACTACGGGCCAGTATGAATCGCCGGTGTTGCAAACAGGCTTTGGGATCGAAGCGTTCGCGGGCGGGGCGACCGTCGCCCCGTCGTTCTTCATCGGCGGCAACAATGATCTTTCGGTTACGTTGAGCGGCCCGTCGGACTGCGCGGTGTACGCGGGAGGCATCGGCACGCTCATAGTTCAAGTTCGCAACGCGGGCACGCAGGGTTTGACGGGGGCTCGGGTTGATTGCTTCTTGGGTGCGGGCACAGTGGTAGAATCGACATCTCCATCGGCGACTGTAACGGCCGGGGGCGTGCGATTTAACTGGCCCACGCTCGCGGTGAATCAAACAGTCACAGCCTCGGTGATCGTTGCGTTCAACCAAGCGGGTGAGATTACCAGCGCCGTCGTCGCGGCGTGCGACCAATCGGAACAAGATGTAACGAATAACTCCGCAGCAATGACGGTGACGGTGTTGCCGTCGCCCCCCGCGACCGCCGCGGCGGTGGGGGTGTTTTCAACGATTGCGTCGAGCGCGAGTTCGCTCGCGCCGGGTCAGGCGGGCTCGCGATTCTCGGGAGAGTTGGGTCGGCCGTATTCGAGCGCCGATGGCTCACGCTGGATCGCGAGGGTGCGGCTGGATGGTGCTGGTGCCACGGTACTTACAATCGGCGAGACAACGGGTGCCGGGCCAGCGGTTCAAGTTGTGGCACGTACCGGAGCGTTCCCTTCGATCACCGGTGACCTGGGCGGTCTGCCGCCACTGGAGATTGACCATCACGCTGTAATTAACTCGAGCGGAACATATGTTTTCTCCGGCACGGATGGGAGAACGCCGACGGTCATCAGCGATCAGGGAGGCGGATTCGTACTGCGAGGTGATATTTCGGGGACGGCGGATGTAATAGCCCGCGAGGGCGACGGGGTGCCTGGGATTTTCGGTACTGTTTATGCCGATCCGCGCGGAGGGGTGGCGGTATCCGGCGAAGGTAATGTATCGTTATTGGCGCGCATCTCCGGTAGTGGAGTTACATCCACCAATAACCGGGTTATTCTCGGTGAGAACGGGTGGGACGTTCTGGTCCGCACTGATGTCTCCGTCCCTTCGTCCCAGAGCGATGGAATAGGCGGGCTTACGCTCTTCCCGCTCAAGGCTTTGGACGTTCTAATTCCCACACAGGGCTTCTCTCGCGATGAGCAATCCCTGCGCCTGGTCGCGACCGGTCGGCTTGGAGGCTCGGCCGTGTTTCCCGCGCCCGGTGGCGTTGACCTCGCGGCGATGCATTCGGACTCAGAACGCGGCGGGCTTGTGGTCGCGATCCAGGAAAACTGCGGTTCGCAGTTGCTCTCCCCGCCCCTTACCGCGGCGGATGGAGCACCGTTTGCGTTCGCGACGATGCAGAGCGACGGAGCCGCGGTGTATGTGGGCAGGGATTCTGCGGGGGGCCGGTGGATACAGATGAACGGAACGTTACGGGCGCGGACTGGTGAATTTATTCATGCTGGCGCCAGCCTGCGGTGGAGCACCACACGGGTGAGCGATGCTTTCGTTGGTGCGAGCGCAACCGCGATCGATGCGACGGATGAAGGAGTTACCCACTTCGTGGTGGCGGGTGGGACGCAGGATCAAGATTCGCTGAGAGATCAGGCAGCGGTGCTTGACGGGCTTACGTTGTTGGCACGCGAGAATGACCCGGTGGACCTTGACAATAACGGTGTGTTTGACGATGGGGTGATGATCGCCTCGTTCGTGCCGTTTCGCTCGTTCCTTACGGCTACAAAGTGGTACTCGGTTGTAAACTTGCGTTCATACGCCGCGTCACTCGGTTGCGCGGCGGATGTGGCGCTCGGCCAGGCGTTGATCGCGGTGCCCCGGCCCGATGCTCAGCCCGTGTGCCCGGCCGACTTCAACGCGGACGGGGGCGTAGACGGGACGGACATTGAGGCCTTCTTTAGCGATTGGATCGTGAGCAGCACCGCGGCGGATGTGAACCTGGATGGGGGAGTGGATGGCAGCGATGTAGAGTTCTTCTTTGTGCGGTGGTCCGCGGGTGGGTGTTAAGATTATGCCAGAGTATTGTTAACTATCGGGTTCGGAGAGGGCTAATATCGAACGGAGATCCCGGTGAACAGGCCCAGATCATCGGCGGCCTCCGTAAGACCCACGCGAACACCGCAATCCAATTGAACATCGTTCGTCAGGCCGTAGGTAAAGCCCCCATTAAAGTACCCTCGGTAGTCTTCGTCGTCATTTAAGTTCAGAAATCCCGCGTACTCAATATAGCCAGCTAGGTCGCCGAGGAGGTCGCGACTTATGGTTACAGTGTGGACAAAATCCACGCTATATCGGGTGTCTTGATCGTCACCGGCAGTTGGGAGGGCCGAGGGTTCGGACGTATCTTGATTGAAATCAAGCTCCGCCATAAGGCCCAATGAGAAGCCGTTGGGGAGAGGCATACTGAGGACCGCGATGATACCGCCTTCCACCACGCCGTTGCCCAGCCCGTTGCGGGCGGTGGGGAACTTAACAAAGGGCATAATCGCGAACGCCGTACCTTCGGTGTCGTTCCCCCAGAGATTGATCTTCAGGCGTGCGACGGTGTCGCCGAAGCCATCCACCGAGGTGGATGAATCGCCGTCGCTGGTTCGCTCGTGGGTGTAAGGGTCGATGCCGAGCTGAAAATCCATATTGTGGAGGAGTCCAACTTTAATTAACATCGGGGCCACCGCGAATACTCTGCGGGTTTGCGAAGTTTGGCCGTTCGAAATGCTGGGGTCGGTCGAGTCGGATCGGTCGCGGGTGTAATCAATGAACGAAAGCTCGATTTGCAGGTGCCCCGCATCCACGGTGTACGGGCTTTCGGTGGTGTCGGGGCGGTCGGTGCTTAAATCGCGGAGCTGGTGTCGCGGGACAGGGTGAAGCAGATGAAATGAGGATTTGTCGCCGCTCGTGGCAACCTCTGCGGCCTGGGGCACGGCCTGGCCGAGTTGCGGCGTCGGCTGATCTTGGCGCGTCAGCGCGTCTGCCGCGGCGGGGGAGCTCTGCGCAGGAAGCTGAGGCGGAGACTGCGCGGTGCTGAGTGACGCGGCGAGCGCGGTGCCCGCCACCGCGACAAGGGAGGCCATAAAAGTTAAATCAGCGACGCGTGAGCAGCGGAATCGCTTTGACAGATAGAATACTTGCGTCATGAATACTCCAACTTAAACGTTTGAATAGTCAAACAGTGTGGTAAATAGCGTAGCCAGAGCTTCACGCGGGGTCAAGGCACCGATGAGTGTTTTGAGGAGCTCCCCAGCTCTGCGCGTTGATCAACCGCCAGCCAGCATTTGGCGGCGGGTCGGGACGGCGGGATGCCGCTTGAGCCGCGTGTACTCAGAGCCGGTCGCTTTAGTCACGGCGACAGACGCTGGTCAGATGGCCGGGTCAGGCTCGGGCTCTTCTTTTCCTGCAATGCGAGATGCCGGGAA
>CAYVFW010000207.1:0-5482 GCA_964450325.1 uncultured Phycisphaeraceae bacterium
ACATAATTCCTTACAATCCGCGTCGGCGCTCGCCGTGGCCCGCGCCGACGGAGGAGCGGGTGAATGAGTTTATCGGGTGGCTGATTGAAGAGCGGGTGTTCGTTAAACGCCGTAGAACCAAGGGGCGAGAGATGATGGGGGCGTGCGGCCAGTTGGGGAACGAGGCGATCCGGAATCGAAAGTTAGTTACTGATCTTGGTTGATGGGGATGGCGGGTTTGGGGATAGGGGCGTGGGTTGGTGGTGATGGTGGAAAAGCCGGTTGGGTGGTATGACCTAGCGGGCGGTGGGAGCATGTTGATTTGACGGTGCGAATGCGGGAGCGAAGGATTCCTAAAGATTCAGCTGTGACACAGGACGAAATACGTAATTCTCAGCAGGGAGACACAAACGCGGGTGGGGCGGGACCGGCGCCGGTGCGCGCCGCACCGCCGACGGTGGGTGGGCGTGTGTACGTGCCGCGGCGGGGGCCATCGTGGCCCGATTGGTTGGGGGTACTGTGCGTCGTGTTCGGTTTTTTGGGCGTGCTGGTGGGAGTGGCGACGCTGTTCAGCTACGGGCCTATGACTCACTTGGTGAAGGGGATGCCCCAGGGGGAAGAGCTGGTTCGGCTGACGGAGCGATTTAAATGGGCTAACCGGATCAGCATGGGAGCTTACGTTCTGTGCCAGGCTTACCTATGTTATGTGGGAGCACTCGCTTTCCGGAGAAGCGCGAGGCTGCCGCGGCAGGCGCGGTTGTGGTCGAAGCTCAAAATATGTGTTATTGCGGCGACAGTGATTATCTGGGCCCTGTCACAGTTTCAAATAATGAAGGTGATGGTTGGGACCGGCGCCCTGATAGTGCAGCCTATGTGGCTGGCCTATGGACCGATGATTGGGCAGATGGTCTTGGGCACGCTCTTTCAGCTGGCGTTGCCGGTGTTCTTGCTCTTTTGGTTCCGCAACGCCGGGGTGATGGGGGCGTATGAGGCCGCGGTGAAGCGAGCGCAGGTAGCGCGAGCGTTGTAAGGTGGCGCGGCGGGGGTCTTTCGCTTTTGTTTATAAGGTATAAATGGCCGACGATAGTGACCAAGGGAGGCATATCGCGGTTGAGTTATATTAATATTATGTTGCTATGCTCCCGCGCCGTATTGGCTTTGGTGGGTATGACCGGGGGGTCCTCTGGCAATAGGTTGGCATAAGCGCAGTCTTTCTTGGGGTGGGGTTACTTTGGACCGTAAGCCTCGCAATAGTTCTTGAAGTGCGGGGGCAGATTGGGATGGGGAGAGCGGCGGCAGAATGAGTGACCACGCGAGCAAGGTTGGAGTTTGTTGGGGGCACTTGATCGGGTTGGGTATAGTCCCTAAAAGTATAAAATAATACTTGACTTTGCTCAGCGTAACGATTATTCTGAGACGTAAGCGATTTTTCGGTCGATTTGTTTGAGCGACGAGTAATCGATTTCTTGGTACATGATACAAGGAGAATACGATGAAAAACTGCTCGGAGAGCACGCGGAATTTGGAGGGCGGGATTCGAGACAGCGGGACGGTCATTCGCTTTGGCGTTGGTCGGCTGTCTTCTCACGTCGGCGCCAGCTGATGCCGGAGCTTCTGTGGAAGGTTGCGCATCGACATTCATGGCAGGTGCGAAATGTAATGGCGAGGTAATCAAGCGTGACGAATGGTGGGTAAATGGCATTTACCGGAATCTCATCGGCGAACCTGAAGTTCTGTTCGAGAGCACTAAACGTTTAGAGGTGGTGAAAGACGCTGTGGAATATCGGTACGAGGGTCCTGAGTGTGTACCGCGTAATTTCCCTGAAACTATCTCAAAGAAGTTTCTAAAAACGGCGAGGGTAAAGTCTGTCGTCACGACCAGTTCGGGCAAGTCTGAGGAGCTGTCACTCGGTGTTAGCTTGGCAAAGATAGTCAACTTGGATGCCAAGGCAAACGTAGTTTTAAATGAGACTGGAAGCGGCGAGCGTGAGGACACAGTGGCGGAGGAACTCACTGTAACGGTTGCGATTTGCACCAAGATGACCAGGCGGGTGACCATCAATGAAACTAGCTTGAAGATGCGACAGCAAGTCGGTTCGACGCTCGTCATCAAATACCTTTGCTCGGGCAATCTTCTTCAGTTCATCACAGAATGCCCGGCGGAGTGGATAACTTCGTCGGGCGTCGGCTACTGGGACAGGCTTGAGACGGTAATTCCCTCGATTCTGCGGCGATGCGTTCGATGCACAACTGATTGAACGCGCCGCATGGCGGAAGATTTTATGAGGTGATTGGGAGAGCGCGTGCAGAAGCTGTTTGGGTGTGGCGTGGAGTGTAAGGTTTGCAGGTGAAGGCGGGTGAGTTCTAACGCCGCGGTCTGAAACTTTGGCTTAAGGTAAACCGATGTTATGGCAAAGCGTGTTCGACGTGATGTTTGTTCGAGCTGATGTTAAGAAAATTGGCCCGCCATTGAGAGGGTCCGCGGCCTGAACGCGGATGGCGGGAGAAACTGATCGAAAGGGTAAAAAGTGTTTAACTGTAAACTAACTCAGAGCGGGATCTTGGTTTGGGGTGCGGCCCTAGGTGTGTTCGTTGCGAACGGTATTGGGAGTAGTGCGTGCGCGCAGTCGGCTCATGCTTTGCCGCAGAGCCTTGTGGAGAGGGATCTGGCGGCAGCCCGCTCCCTCGCAGCGGTATCGGGCGGGGCGAAGCAGTTTGTTGGCGCGTTCGATGCGTATCTCGCGGCGGCCAGCCGCGAAGCAAGAAGCATCGCTTTGGAGCGTGCTGTAGCGGCGGTGCGTGCTGAGGTGGGTGTGGAGGCGAGTGCCACGTGGCTTGGCCGGGCGGCCAAGCTCTGCGGGGAGGAACTTTATGTAGTTGGTGATCGCAGTGCGGCACGTGAGTTGCTCGCGTTAGCGGCTGAGGGTGAGCTGACAAGTGACCAAAGGGCGGATGCGTATAGGCTCTTGGGGCAGGCGGCTTTTTATGACGGCGACGCGGCGGGCGCGGTTGCGCCGCTGACAAAGGCGCTCAACGAGTTTGACTCCGTTGAGGGCACGGCGCACCCTATGACGGTGCCATGCCTGACACTTTTAGCCATGGCGGAGCACGAGCAGGGCAACATGCGTGGAGTTGTGGAGTGGAAAACGCGGCTGCTTGAAGTCACAGGGCAGCACCCGGAACTTGCACTAACACCGGGCCAGCGCTGGACAGCCACGCGGCACTTGGCACAAGCTTATGTTTCGTTGGGAGAAGTGGCAGCAGCTATTAGAATCGGCTCGGATCTCATGTCAGACCCGAGTGAATATGGGCACCAGACAGGTCAGCGAGTCGGCCTTCTGCTGGCGATGTCCGAGTGGAACAGGCTTAGCCATCCCGATCCGTTTGATCGCATCTTGTTCTTATCACCTTACTTGCACAACTCAAGGATACAGTCCGATCCGCAGTTTTGCGTCCTGCTAGCAACGGTAGCCCAAGAGTTTTTGTCGATTAAAGAATGGGCGACCGCAGGGGAGTTGTACGCGGCGGCGGCCGAAGCGGCGGCGGGCTGCGCTATTGCGGCGGGCGATGTGGAGGGAGTCTCTGCCGAATCGATGTCAGAGCAGGCACTTGTCATGAGAAGCTTGGCAGCAACTTCGTATATCGGGGGGAAGTTGCCAATGCTCGCTGCGGAACAACTTAGGAGCGCAATGTGGGCAACCAGAATCGGCTCGGAGGAGCATGAGCGATTGGCCGAAGAGCTAGAGGAGACCCTCGAGTTGTCGCGGCTCTTAGCACTGGGTGATTATCCCCAGTTTGAGGTGCAAATCATTGCAGAGTAGCGGCGCGATTGTCATCGAACCAGAGGGCGTTTAGAGCGTTAGTGATGGCAGGACTTAGTGGGTACGCACAGCCCTTCGCCAAGGCCGGCCAGCAATGGCTGGCTTTTCTATTGGCTTCGTGCCAGTTTATGTTGGCGGGATTTTATGCGCGAACGCCGCAATCATGGACGGCGGCTTTGGAAGGTGGCAGAGAAACAACTTAGGCACTGTAACTTAGGCACTGCAACTCATCCACTGCAAAATTAGATACTGCAACTTCATGTAATTCGGCGAGATCAACATCAGGGCGTCTTTCGCCTGAAAAGGAACATAGATGGCAGCGACAAGTCAGGTTAAGCTATTCATTCGCGGGTTGCTTGTACTTTACTCGGCGGGGGGAATGTTCTGGGTTGTAAGCGGGTGCGCGGGCCAATCAGCGCGCGGGAACGATTACACCGAGGTTATTCAAGATGGGACGCCTAAAGGGGTGCTGAAAGACGGGGGAGTTGGGGCGGAAGAGAAAGCATCACCGGTGCGGAATGGAGTGGTAATTGTAGAAAATGAGTGGGGCAAGGGGCTTGGGTGCATACCGCTGTTAGTTTCCGAGCTAGACGGCCAAATTTACCCATCATTTACCGACGCGGATGGGAGAACAGAATTGCCATTTCCACTGAAGAAAGGTGCAGAGGTCTTTGTCCAGTTTATCCACCTCGACCCGCGCCAAGGGGAGCCGGGTGCTGCGGCATGCCAAGCTCCTAAGCTTTTGCTTACTGATCGTTTAGTGGGCTACTCGATACCTAGCCGCAAGCGACACTCGGTGCCCAGCGACAGTGACCCTTTGAGAATAACGCTGAAGCAGGCCCGACCGTTGCATTTTGCGATTGAGGTGGATCTCGTGCGAGGCGGTGGGGTCCCGTCGTTTACGTTCAACGGGTGGCACAGTGGGAGGACGTGGTTTGGAACACTGAGTGAGCACGAGCGCCCATCTGTCTCGCTGAGCGGGATTTTGGAGCAGGCACCAGCGGAGGACGGCGTGGTCTGCTTAGCGTACTACAACGGGCAGTACGTGTGCTGCGCGACGCAAGCGACTGATAGGAAGGCTCCGCTCGTCTTAAGCTTTGCACCGATGGAGAGTCGGCAGTCCGTTGAGATTTATGGGCAATGTAAGCCTGGCAGAGCGGGCAGTTATCGTTCTGTGAGTCTGATCAACACGGAAGATAGGAGCCTGTGGCAGCTCCACGCCGAAGTGGAACCGACAGCCGAGTTTCAGCGGTTTTATTCTAACCTACGTCAACAAAGTTGCTCGCTGCCAGTGGGCGATTATTGGATTTTTAGTTCGCCGATGGATGAGCTCAGTGTCTACGGCCGAGTTGGGCAGGCTCAAGCAGTAGAGACGCCCCCTTCCTCGACGCCGCGGCTTACGCTCCGGCCGGGGATGAAACGGGTAGACTTTGTTGAACCAGCCAAGTAACGGTTCGGCACAGCTCCTCGGTGGCAATCTTCAGGGCTTGGGGGCCGCTGGATCGTGTTTATGCACGGCCGTAGGCACTAAGATCGTCTCTCGCACGTGCGATCAATGTCGAGCCTAAAAAAGTTTATCAGGCGCGTGAGCGGGGCGGGGGCTTTACGTTGTTGATCTAGCGGCCAGTGCCGCGAGATTGCGGTGACTGGCGTGGGCCCGGCACTTCGTGAGAGTGCACGTC
>CAYVFW010000208.1:0-4792 GCA_964450325.1 uncultured Phycisphaeraceae bacterium
GCCCCCCCAGGTGTAATTAATCTTGTCCAAGGGGGTGCCCTCCCCGCCGCAAGCCTGGCCTCCCACCCCGATATTGACGGCGTGCTCTTCACCGGCTCCTGGGCCGTGGGCCGCCGCATTATGCAGGCTAATTTGAACTCACCGGGCCGAATCCTCGCGCTGGAAATGGGCGGTAACAACCCCGCCCTCATCATGGACGACGCGGATTTAAAGCAAGCAATCATCGAATGCGTCCGCTGCGCCTTCATCACCTGCGGCCAACGCTGCACCGCCACCCGCCGACTCATAATTCATAACTCAGTCGCCGATCGTGTCATCAACGCCATCAAGGCCGCGACCCAGGCACTTACAGTTGGCGATCCCGCCGACCCCACAACTTTCATGGGCCCTCTCATCAGCCGTGAAGCACGCGACGCCGTTCTCGCATCCTTCCAGGCCCTGGTCGCCGCGGGCGAAAACGTAATTTTACCCATGGCCGCGGTTCGTATTCCGGCAGATGGCGAGAGCGGACATTATATTACACCCGGCATCCTCCGCGTCCAGCGTTTTACCCGAGCGCCTGCTGCCCTTGGAATTCTCGGTACCGAAGAAACGGAAGTCTTCGGCCCCCTCCTCCGCATCAGCACCTGTACCTCACTGGACGACGGCATTGACCAAGCCAACGCCACCAGCTTCGGCCTTGCCGCCTCCATCTTCACTGCCTCTCCCGCCGCGGCGGCCACCTTCCAAAGCCGCGTCCGCGCAGGCTGTATTAACTGGAATACCGGAACCGCCGGGGCCAGCTCCAAGCTCCCTTTCGGTGGCCTGGGCCTCTCCGGAAACCACCGCCCGGCCGGCGCGTTTAGCATCGACTACTGCGCCTATCCGGTCGCCTCGATGATCGAACGCTCCAACGCCGCCACCACCGCGCCGGGAATGCCAGAAATAATTATTTAACCCAGGCGTGAAAGTGCAAAAGTAACAAAACTGCCACGGGGTAAGTATAACATAATAAAGCCATTACCTGGCGGCGATGAGGGCATTGGTAAACTCTCGGGCCGCGGTGTCGGCGGCTAGTACGCCCGTGAGGTCGTGCACTTGCAGGGGCGGGGCGGAGGCCAAGGCGGTAGCGACGAGGTGACTTATGTCGGTGAACGAGATGGTGCCCGCGGCGAAGGCGGCCGCCGCGACCTCGTTCGCGGCGTTGAACCAGGCGCCCAGGCCGGGTCGCTGTCCGGTCTGGGCGATGATCTGGAGGGCGAGATTCACGGCGGGGAAGCGTTCGGCATCCACCGGCTCAAACGTAAGTGAACTCAGGGTTGACCAGTCCAGGCGAGGGCTCATGGAAGGAGCGCAGTGCGGGAACGTAAGTGCCCGGTGGATGGGCGTCCGCATGTCCGGGGGCGCCAACTGGGCGACGGTGGTTGAATCCGTAAACTCTACCAAGGCGTGGACATAACTCTGCGGGTGGATCACCGCACGGAGGCGGCCGGCCCCCACCCCAAAGAGCCAGTGGGCCTCTATCAGCTCGAGGGCCTTGTTCATCAGCGAGGCCGAGTCGATCGTAACTTTATCCCCCATCGTCCAGGTGGGGTGCTTGCGGGCCTGCGATGGAGTGGCTGCCCGCATCTGCTCTTTCGTCCAGGTGCGGAAAGGGCCCCCGCTCGCCGTTAATGTAATTTGTGCAATCCCCCGGCTCTCTTCGCCCCCGTCGTAGGGGGGCGGGTACGTCGGGGCTCCGGCCCTGCAACATAAGCATTGCCAGACACCCGCGTGTTCGCTATCCACGGGGAGCAGGCGAGCGCCCGAGCGAAGGGCCGCGGGGATAATTAAACTCCCGGCGGCTACCAGGGCTTCCTTGTTGGCCAGGGCCACGTCGATGCCTGCCTCAACCGCCGCGAGCGTCGCGGGAAGGCCAGCGACGCCGACCATCGCGGCGAGCACAAGGTCGGCCTCGGTCTCAACCACGAGCTTCTGGGCCGAGTCGGGGCCGGTGAACGTCACAAAATCAGCGCCCGGGGCGGGGCACGCGAGGGCGGTCCTGGCCTTGGGGTACTCCGCGGCCTGGCCCGCCAGTAACGTAATGTTTGAGCCCGCGGCCAAGCCCACCACCTCGAAGGAGACGGGCGACAGCCCTTCGCGTGAAAGCGTGTTCAGGTGGGCGACCACCTCGAGTGCTTGACGCCCGATGGAGCCGGTGGAGCCCAGGATGATAAGTCGGCGGTGCATGGAGTAGTTGGAACGTAAGTAGTGAGTGAAGGGGGCCGAACAAAACAGTACAGTCAAACAGCCGTTGCGCGGCAAACGAATCGTCCCGCCCCCTCGCTGGAGGGGGCGGGACGGGGAATAACAAAATACTACTCAGCCTTGGGACGCTTGTTCAGTTCGCTGGCGCTTAACTTACGTCTCCCCGCGCCGTAAAGCGTGCGGACTGGCTTGGGCGCTGGGGTCGGCACATCGCCGCGTGGGGACTCTGTGAAGCCCCGGCGACCATCGCCCTGAGCCTGTGGGTCGGCGGGTAGTGCCGGTGCTTGCGCGGGCGGACGCGGCGGCCGATCTGCACTTACGTTGCCGCGCCTTGGCCTTCGGTCAGAGCGTGCGTCTGGTGCCGGGCCCCGGTCGCGATCGGATCCTTGGTCCGGCGTGCGATCTGGCGCGCGCGCTGGCCCGCGATCTGGCCCGCGCCCTCGGTCCGGGCCTCGGCCCCGCGCGGGAGCGCGGTCTAACGCGCGGTCGGGTGCGCGGTCTGGTGCGCGATCTGAACCTCGGTCGGGTCCACGTCCGCCGCGGGATTCGCGGCGGACGCTCTCTGCGGGCGCATCGTTCTCACGACCACTGCGGGCGGGGGCGCGCGAGACGATGTTAATATTAGCATCGGATGACGAACCATCGGGCTCGGTTCCGGTGATATTATCATTCGCATTGCCGCCGCTTCCAGTAGCGGCGGGCCCATCCTGCGGCTCGTCGCCCTCGCGCGGTTCGCCAGTCCTCGCGCCCCTGCCCCCGCGACGGCGGCGTCGCTTGCGACGAGCGCCGCCTTCACCGGAGGTGTTACCATCGCTGGTCAAGGAGTCCTGGGGGTCGCCGTCATCATTTACATCTTCTGAATCTCCGATGGCCGAATCGGCCATGGGTTTAAGTTCAGCGTGTGAGCCGATATCTTCACCCGTCTGGGCGGCTGGCCGCGAGCCAGGTTGCGCGAGCTCATCATCGTCGCGGCGTCCGGCCGCGCCCAGCGGGCGGAAGGGCCGGGGTGCTTGAGGAGCCTGGGGCCTGTCTTCAACGTAATTGCGATCGTCATCGCCGCGTGCATCGGCGGGTGCACCAATGGGAGCACCAGTGAGGCCATCATCGGGCCGGTCGTTGCGGGCCGGCCCAGCAAACTCGCCGCCATCTGCTGTCTCACGCGCCGCATCCCCATCGCCATCGCCGCCTCGGCCACGGCCGCGACGGCGACGCCTGCGCCGTCTCCCGCCGCCTTCGCCACCCTCGGTATCCCCCGGGTGGGGCTGAGCGCTGGGTGGGGCACCTGTGTTATCATAATCATCATCGCGGGGGGGTACTGAGGAGTTAAGTGTCGGCTGCTCGTCGCCATCATAAGTTCCTGGCGGGGGCAGCGGGCCACGGTCGTTTCCCCGGGCGGGGGGTAACGGCTGACGGCGGCCCTCTGATGTAACGTTACGATCATCTAGCCCACGGTCACCTCGGCCGCGGCCTTGGGGTGGCCGGTAATCGGCGCGCGACTCGGTCCGCAGTTCAGGACGTATTTCTGGCCTTCCATCTGAACGTAAGTCCGGGCGCGCGGGCGGGCGGGAATCTGGCCGCGTGCTCGGGCGGGCATCGCGACGGGCATCTGGTCTGGCGTCTGGTCTGGCGTCTGGCCTTGAGTCTGGCCGTGCGTCTTGCCGTGAGTCTGGCCGTGCGTCTGGCCTTCCGTCCGGTCTGGAATCACGACCTCGGCCTTGCGCGCGGCTGGCGGGCGCCGCGCGGCTGTCTCTCCCATCGCGAGAATCTCTGCGCCGGCCATCACTTCGGCCACCGCGTCCGGTGCGGTTTGATTGGTTGGAACCGCCATCGATTGCGGGCCAATCTTCTTGGACGTTGTCCTCATCGTCGATTTCGATGGGGTGGGTTTCGACTTCTTCGGTGAGCTCCTGATCTTCCGCGGCGGAATCCGAGGCCATAAGGCTGCGAGATTCTTCATCGGGGCTGGCGGACCAATCATCGTCGCCCGCCTTGGCGGCGACGATCTCGACGAGGTCGGCGGGTTTCGCGGGCTGAGGGAGATTTGTTAAGTCAACATCCGCGCCCTGATCATCGTAAGCATAGAACGAAACACGGTCAACGGGGAGGGCCTCGGAGACGCGGACGTCCACGTGCTTGCCGTAATGACGCTCGACGCGGCCGAGCAACTGCCGCTTGTGGCTTAAGAGTTCGCCGGCGACGCGGGCCGAGACGGCGAGCTCAACCTTAGCGATTCGCTTAACATCGAGGACGGCGGAGAGGTCACGGAGCGCGTCGTTGGCGACAGACTCGGGCTTTTGAACCAGCCCGCGGCCGCGGCAGGTGGGGCAATCGGTGAAGTGGGTGCTCTCGTGGCTGGGGCGCATCCGTTGGCGGGTCATCTCAAGAATGCCAAACTCCGAGATGTTCAGTACGGTGCTCTTGGCGCGGTCGCGTTTGAGGCGGTCTGCGAAGCGCTTCTCGATATCCTTGCGATGCTCGGAGCGGCGCATATCGATAAGATCGTTAATTACGATACCGCCCATGTCGCGCAAGCGGAGTTGGCGGCAGATCTCATCGACGGCTTCAA
>CAYVFW010000208.1:4802-5469 GCA_964450325.1 uncultured Phycisphaeraceae bacterium
TGGTCTCGGCGTCGCGGCTCTCGCGGCTTTTGCCGGAGTTAACATCGATGGCGACCAGGGCTTCGGTCTGATCGATGACCAAGCGGCCGCCGCTGGGGAGGGGGACTTCGCGGGCGTGGATGAGCGCGACTTCGCGCTCGATGTTAAACGCGTGGAAAATCGGGCTTTTGCCGGGGTAGTGGAGGAGCTTGGTGGTGCCGCGGGGCGCGACGATCTTCATGAACCGGGCGGCGCGCTGGACGGCGACTTCATTGTCAATTACGACTTCGCTGATATCGTTAGTCAGCATGTCGCGGAGTGACCGCACCAGCAGGTCGCTCTCGGAATATAACAAGCGGGGCTTGCCGCCCGCGCTCTTTCGTTTTTCCATGTCCTTCCAGAGGCGCTGGAGGTACGCGAGATCCCGCTTAAGATCGGTCTTCGTGCGGTCCATGCCGGCGGTGCGGAGGATGAAGCCGAAGCCTTCGGGGAGTTCGAGCTGATCGAGCACTTCACGCATCTCGCGGCGGGCGTCCTCGTCTTCGACCTTGCGGGAGACGCCGACCTTATCCATATAAGGCATCATCACCAGGAAGCGGCCTGGGATCGAAAGATAACCTGTAAGGGTGGGGCCCTTGGTTCCCACGCCTTCTTTTAAGACCTGAACAATTACTTCATCGCCCCGGCG
>CAYVFW010000209.1:0-1876 GCA_964450325.1 uncultured Phycisphaeraceae bacterium
CGCGGATGTAGACACCTTCTTCGAAAACTGGCAGGCGGGCTGCTAAAGCCACTCTGATCCCGACATTAAAGCCGCCCTTAGCCGCACCGCTGGTCGAGCGAGGACGCAAGAACGCGACCGAAATCACGCCAACACCCGGGTCGCCCTGACCCGGGTGTTATTCATTCCATCTGAAACTAACATAACAACCCAGCCCCCCGCGCGCCCGCAAACGCCCATCCAAAAAGCCGGGAGCAGTGGGCTTCCCACCACACCCCAAAAGTAATCGTAATAAAATCTAATTCGTACGGACTCATCCAACCATCGACCCGTAAAGTTTCAATATGCCGGTGCCGCCCATTGCCGCGTCCGCTCATCCCCCACCCAACAGCACCGACCGGCAACCCCACCCTAACACCGCCAAGTCCACCTCACCCCACCCTTTCACCGCACTAATAAATTCCGCAAATAAAACTTGACAGAGACCAATCATTCTGGTATTCTGTCCGTATGCAAACTCTCACCAAATCCCTGAGCGTCCTCTCCTCCCTCCACCTCGAACGTCTCGCCCTTCTCGAAAGCACCGGCTTTAACCTCGGCACCTTCGCTGAAGCCGCGAAGATTTCAACCCTGAATGCCCTCAAATTCATAGATGAGCCAGAAGTCCAGGCCGCCCTTAACGAGTACGACCGAGCCTTTGACACCGTCTTTACCCGTGCCCAAAAACACGCCCACCTCATCGCCCTGAAATCTCTGAGCGAAGCCTTGATCGAAACCACCGACCCTGTCGAACGCCGCCGCATCGCCAACTTGCTGCTCCGCTTCACCGCCGCCAAGATCAAATCACTCTCCGCCCCAACGCCTCCAGCCGACGCGGACCAAAACCACACCTCAACCCAATCCGCTAACCACATCCACCTTCCCACGATCCCCGCCTTGGTCCCCTCCTCGACACAAGCGGCTTTCTTTCCCGCCGACCCCGTTTCCTCGCTCCTCGCAAACCCCGCCGCGAAGCTCGCAGCTTCGGCGGGAAACATAAACTCAAAAGCCGCGGCCAGCAAACCCTGATCAGGCGAAAGAATTAATTAAAGTGACGAGACAGCTACCGCCGACGCGTCGTGAACTGTGGCACTTTGGCACGGCGAGAGGAGCAGACGCGGGTTTGCAAGATTTTCTGGCGGCAATGTTTCGAGAATCCAGTCGGCACCGCGCCAGAGCGCAGGCGACGCCACCGGGCACGGCGGTCTCAAGCCAACTTCGCACCCTTTGCTCTTCGTCACGCTCGTCGGTCAAACGTGTTTTTTTTCCCGGCCCACAATCAACTCCGCGCTTCGATCGTGTTAACTAAATGCTGCCATAACGTTTAGCCAGGCGCATCAGTCATTGAGCAATCGGTGGCGAGGGAACGTCAAAAGAACAACCGCACCGAAGAGGCTTACCTCCGCAGCGCGGTTGTTATCTGAAATGCCACTTAATAGAGCTACTGACCAGTGAATTCGCGGAGCTTTACTTAGCGCTGCGACTGCGACTGCTGCGAACGGCCTGCATCTTTAGTTACATTGATGGTCGGCTTACCGTCTTCAGTTCCGTGCTCTCCATCACGCTTGTGCGTGTTGGTTTTGTTGCTCTCCTGGTCTTGGTCCTGACCATCGCGCTTCATATTGTCCTGCTGTGCGCCCTGTCCCGATTTTTGTGAACTGTCTTTGGACGTACCGCTCATATTACCTGCGGTTTCGCGATTTTGGCTGCTCGCGTGTTCATCGCGATTGCCCGATGATCCTGATGATCCCGATGATCCCGATGATCCCGATGATCCCGATGACATTGACGATCCCGATACGCTACCCGCAGACTGTCCGGTTCGGCCAGTCTGCTGTGAACCCTGCTGCCCGGAGCG
>CAYVFW010000209.1:1976-5436 GCA_964450325.1 uncultured Phycisphaeraceae bacterium
TGCCCGGACTGTTGATTGCCAGCCTGTGCCGACCCGGAGCCTTGGCCATTTGAATCTTGAGCCTTGTATCCCGCGGCGGTGACCGCCGCGCAGGCCGCCTTGCATCCCGCATCATCGGCGGAGATGGTCGCAGTGCCAACCTTAACCGAGTCGCATGTGACGCCCTTAACCGACTTCAGCGCGTCAGTGACCTTACGAACGCAAACATCGCCCGACATTCCATCGATCTTGAGATTGTGTGACGTCATCGTTGATGCTTCCATGGTAAAACCTTTCGTGGTCAATAAACGTGGTGCAAGGGCGACCGCCCCAGCTAGAGTCTGCTATTCACCTCACGGGCTTTGAAGCCTGTTTTAAGGATGAGTTCGCAGTTGCATACCGCCTCTCTTCTAACGTCCAGACGCATATGAGGGGAGCGTGAAGTCAACGCACCGTTGGCTCAAACAGCCGCGAAGAGGCAGTCCGAGGCTCCAAAGGATGCTCCGGCTGCTTGCCGTTATCTCGGTTTTAGTAATCCCGCCTTCTTTACCTCAGGAAGACTCGCGGCGTTCACCGCGAGTTCCGACTTAAGACCACTGGGGGGTCACAGCTAAAGTTACAGCAACAAAAATCGTGATCGTGAGCCATTCCCACCACCCCGACTCATCCTTAGTTTACCAACCACAGCACAGGGCTCGCCAGAGGCGTCGTGATGCCGCGACCGTGCGTCCCAGGTGAAAGCGAAATAACGTACGGGTTCAGTTTCAATATTGCATCAGGGACCAAATGGGCCTGACTTGCGCACAGGGCTCATTCTTATCCCCGTATGTCATCGCTCGCGTTAGTTACGTTCCGTCCGGTAGGATTAACAGATACACGCGGCGTAGAGTCCGTCGGCCGGGCAGCTTCGAGGGCGGGCTATGCTCGATGGTTGCGGGTGTAACTTCCGTGGCGACTTTCAACCCATGTGGGCGATAATTGCATCGGCGAACTCGGAGCACTTTACTTTCTTCGCGTCGGTCAGCCCGTCGGCCTTCATCAGGCGCTCGAAGTCGTACGTAACCGTTCGCGCGGTGATCGCGCCGTTCATGCCCTTGATGATGAGGTCCGCGGCGGCCATCCAGCCCATATAACGTAACATCATTTCGCCCGAGAGGATGACCGAGCCGGGGTTGACCTGATCCAGGTTCGCGTACTTGGGGGCGGTGCCGTGGGTAGCCTCAAAGATTGCGTGGCCGGTCACATAGTTAATATTAGCACCTGGGGCAATGCCGATTCCGCCGATCTGCGCTGCCAGCGCATCGGAGAGGTAGTCGCCGTTTAGGTTCAGGGTTGCGATTACATCGAAATCCTTGGGGCGGGTGAGCACCTGCTGGAGTGTTATGTCGGCGATTGAATCCTTGATCAGCAGTTTCTGCTTCCACTTGCCAAGTCCGTGGGTCGCCCAGATGGTGTCGAGCACCTCTTGAACTTCTTTCACGATCTTGCCGCGTTGATCGGGCGTCATCATGTCGTAACCGGGGTCGATGAGCTTTGCGTTGCCTTCTGCGGTGAGGTTTGCATCAGACTCTTTGTTCCCCAGGATCCAGGATTCACGCTCGGTTACGATCTGCTCACGAAAGTGCCGCCTGGCGAGGTCGTAACCCCAATCCTTAAAGGCCCCTTCGGTAAACTTCATAATATTACCTTTGTGTACCAGCGTAACGCTCTTGCGCTTCTCTTTGACGGCGAACTCGATCGCGGCCCAGATGAGCCTCTCTGACCCCAGCTTGCTGACCGGCTTGATTCCAATCCCGACCATAACATTCGTATCGTTCTCCGCGACGTTGGCGGCCCCGCCCATCGCCGCGGCGGCGAACTCGAGCGCCTTTGGCTTGGTTGAGAAGCGGATTTTGTCAAACTGCTTGGGGAACTCTTTGGCGAGGTAGTCGAGCACCTTCTGCGATTCCGCGGTGCCCGCCGCGTACTCGATTCCCGCGTAGATATCTTCGCAGTTCTCGCGAAAGATAATCATATTACAATCTTGCGGACGCTTTACAGGGCTGGGAACGCCGGTGAAATACTGCACCGGTCGGAGGCAGACATACAGATCAAGAATCTGGCGGAGGGCCACGTTAAGCGAACGGATGCCCCCACCAACCGGGGTGCTGAGCGGTCCCTTGATGCCCACTAAATACTTACGAAAGTGTTCGAGGGTCGCCTCGGGCAGCCAGTCGCCGGTTTTGTTGAAGGCTTTTTCACCCGCGAGTACTTCGTGCCAAGTAATCTTCTTTGTTCCGCCGAACGCCTTCGCAACCGCAGCGTCGAAGACTCGGACCGAGGCCCGCCAGATGTCCGGCCCGGTGCCATCGCCCTCGATGAAGGGGATGATGGGATCGTTGGGAACAGAGAGGGCACCAGCAGACATCGAAATAGCGGAAGGCATGCGAGGCTCCAAAGGACGCAGCGGACGCGTCGGTTATGAAGGTTGATTGGCGGATTCGAAACGCCGCGACGGCGCGGCTGGCTTACAGGCAACGAGGGTAGGGGGTAGGCGAGAGGCGAGGGTGGCTTTTAAGCCCAAGCAAGCAGAGGGCTTGCCCTCGGGTGCTGCCGGGGGGGTGCCCCGATAAGCGTTCGTGATGTCCAACGAGGGCCGCGTTGGGACCGACCGAGTCAGAGGAGGGTGAAACGACGATTCTGGGAATGAAGGCGGACGACAGGCCCAACTTATGCCGCGGCAAGCTCGATGACCACGACAGTCGCGGCCGACACCGGGTTGTGCGACTCAAAGAACTGCAACTAGTCAACCCTACTTATTCACAATTACGCTTTCAGAATTGCGCTCATAAACAAACCGCCAAATCTTAACATAAAAATTCAATGAACCGCACTCGCCTCGCGGAACAGCCTGTGCTACGGTTCGACAATCAGACTCCGGCCCCGGGCAGGTGTCACTGAACAACCTCGCGAGAAACCCATCACTTTTTCGCGGCGGGCCATGACTTTGGCAAGCTAACTCTTGACCGGGAAGATAACTCTAACCACTGGGAAACAATTCCCAAGGCGTAAGCGAACCGAGGCATGGGAGAGTTAAGTAGGGTCCTGAGAACTTGACGCGGGGTCGAAGGAGTTCGTCGACCCACGTTGAGTTTGTGGCGGGAAGGCTTGGCGGCTGTCGCCTAGACGCGGAAGTTTCATTGGAATTGCACGCGACCCCGGTTTGCCGTACCATGATCGCGAGCTGAACACATTGAGCAGCGCCGACGTTGGCGACATAACTGAACAATGTCACTTTTTTGAGGATTTATAATATGAACCGATTCAAAAACTGTTTTCTTACGACCGTCATAACTAGTGCCTCCGCCGTTTCGTCGGCCTGGGCCCAGCCCGTGCTGATCACCGCGCCCACGACCGTCCGCCCCACCGATACGACGATCGGTGGCGTGCCAATTGCGACCGCTGATGTCACCGTCCAAGGCACCACGCTCACGATCAACGG
>CAYVFW010000210.1:0-5430 GCA_964450325.1 uncultured Phycisphaeraceae bacterium
CGTACGCCGGAGCCGAGCTCGATCTGCTCGTCGTGCGCGGATCGACGAAGCTCGGCTTCGAGTTCAAGCGCACGGACGCGCCGTCGATCACGGCTTCGATGCGGTCGTCGCTCGAGGACCTGGAGCTCGACCGGCTCGACGTCGTGCACGCCGGGAAGGAGACGTTCGCGCTGTCCGAGAGGGTCCGAGCGGTGGCCGCGTCACGCCTGATGGACGAGCTCGCGGCGATCTGACGGACGGGTAGAGCTCGCGCGACCGGCGCATCCGGCGGTGCGTTCGCCATCTCAGGCGCGGTACGGATCGAAATCGGCTCGAAGATGGACGACCTGATCTTCGAGGCGTGCCGGGACTGCGGGCGCGTTTCTTGCTCGACCGGACTGTTCGGTCCGCGCCACCACTCCCGGCGCGCGGGGATCCGGCGGACCGCGAGAGAGGCATCCCTTTTGTACAGCAAGGTGAACGTCGGTGGTCACCCACTGCACACGATGCTGGTCGGCATTCCGATCACGCTCTACTTGGTCACATTCGGCTGCTTCGTCGCGTCGGCGCTCGGTGCGGAGGCCATGTGGTTCCGCATCGGTGTGTACGCCAACCTCGCGGGAGTGATCGCGGTCGTTCTCGTCTCGATCCCGGGATTCATCGACTGGGCGTTCGGCGTCCCGACCGGGAGTCCGGCCAAAGCCACGGGGATGTGGCACATGGCCTTCAACCTCGTCGCGCTGATCCCGTTCGCCGTGAACGTGTTCCTCCAATGGGGAGACCGTCACTCCGCGGATCCAGCAACGACCGCAGCGGTCGTCTTGACCGGCGTCGGCGTCGCGCTGACGGGCGTCGCCGGATTCCTGGGGGGCGAATTGGTCCTGAAGCACCACGTCGGCGTCCAGTTGACCGCTGAGCAACAGAGGCTCGAGCCGCGTGCGAACCCGCGCGTCGAGCGACGCGACCCGACGCACTGAATACGAGGGAAGCAGGATGCGCAGTCAGTCCGGCGACACGGTTTCTCTCTGGCTGGCGACAGCCGGCACTCTCGACTTCCCGCGCCTCGAGAGCGACGCACATGCGGACGTGTGCGTCATCGGGGCAGGAATTGCCGGGCTTTCCGTTGCCTACGAGCTCGCATGCGCGGGCCGCTCGGTGATCGTGATCGACCGAGCCGGGATCGGCGACGGCATGACCGGGCGCACCACGGCGCAGTTCACGAACGCTTTCGACGATCGTTACGCGCACATGGAGCACGTGCACGGTGGAGAGGCGGCGCGACTCCTCGCCGAGAGCCACACGTGGGCGATCGAACGCACCGCCAAGATCGTCGCGCACGAACACATCGATTGCGACGTCGAGCGACTCGATGGGTGGCTCTTTGCCGAACTCGGCGACAAGTCGGAGCTCCTCGAGCAGGAGTTGGAGGCCGTGAGTCGCGCGAACGTGCCCGGGGTTTCGCTCGAACGCCGAGCACCACTCGCTCACGAGACCGGTCCGGCGTTGCGGTTCGCGAACCAGCTCCAACTGCATCCCGTGAAGCTACTTCACGGGCTCGCGCGCGCGATCGAGCGCCGAGGCGGTCGCATCCATGCGCACACGCACGCCGACGTGATCGAGGGCGGAGAACCGTGCCGCATCCAGACCGAACGTGGACCGACGATCACCGCGAGAGCGGTCGTCGTCGCCACGAACTCTCCGGTCAACGACTTGGCGGTGATCCACACGAAGCAGGTCGCCTGGCAAACCTACGTCGTCGTCGCGCGCGTGCCGCGCGGCTCGGTCGCGCGCGCCATCTTCTGGGACACGGAGGATCCGTATCACTACGTGCGTCTCGCGAGCGACCCCGGGAACTCGGACGCGGATTTCCTCATCGTCGGCGGCGAGGACCACCGAACGGGCCAGGACGACGAACCGGAAGCACGCTGGACGAAGCTCGAAACTTGGATGCGCGGCGTGTTCCCGACGGCTGGGCCAATCGTGAATCGATGGTCGGGGGAGGTTCTCGAACCCGTCGACGGGTTGGCTTTCATCGGGCGCAATCCCCTCGACGACGAGCACGTGTACATCGTCACCGGTGACTCGGGGAACGGAATGACGCACGGCGTGATCGCCGGGAGGGTGATCACTGATTTGATCGAGGGCCGCGACAACCGTTGGGCGGACCTGTACGACCCGCGGCGACGTTCACTCCGCACGACTGGAACGTACATCCGGGAGAACCTGATCATCGCGCGCGAGTACGGCGCGTGGTTCGCGAAGGGCGACGTCGCGGACGCGAGCGAGATTCCGCGTGGCGAAGGCGCGATCCTCCGCCGCGGCCTGAATCTCTTCGCGGTGTACGTCGATGAGCGCGGGACCGCGCACGAAAGTTCGGCAGCCTGTCCGCACATGGGCTGCGTCGTGCGCTGGAATGGGGCCGAACGCTCGTGGGATTGTCCCTGTCACGGATCGCGATTCGACGCGCTCGGACAGGTGACGCATGGTCCCGCGATCTCGGGTCTGAAGAAGGGAGCGGACGTCCGGGGGGGGTCGGCGACCTGATCCGAGATCGTTCGGGCGACAGCGTGCGAGTCGGAGTGCCGTTCGTCAGACCGGACCGCGCGCGTCGTTCGAATCGAGTGCGAGCACGAGCGCGGCGAGTTGACTGCGCTCGCAGGCCAGCAACGCGTCCAACGCGAGGGCTTCCAGCGCCTCGACGTGTTCGCGACGGCGATCTGCGTCATCGAGATGCTTCCACGTGAGCAGCAGTCGATTGCGCAGTTCGAGCGCGCGCGACGACGGCGCGGATTCGGCCGCGCGTGCGATCTCGACCACCGACGCCGGCACGGTCACGACCCGACGGCCCGCGCGCTTCCATGTCCACGACAGATCGACGTCGGCCAAGTCGCCCGGCGCGAAACGCGCGTCGAAGCCGGCAGCGACGAGTTCGTCGCGGCGTGCGAGCAGCGCGGACATCGACGCGTAAGCAGCGTCCGTGATCTCGTTCGCGCTGGCATCGCCGTCTCCGGGTTCGATCTCGAGAAGACCGTTGCGCCACACGAGTCGCGGCAGCCCACATCCGTCGGCCCCGACGATGCGCGGCGACGCGGCGACGACGTGCGCGTCGTCGAGCGCGGCGACGAGCGGCGCGAGGAATCCCGTGCGCACGCGCGCCTCGCAGCCGAGGAGCAGGACGAGTTCGTGTCCGGCGGCCCGCGCGCCGTCGACGGCGGATCGAGCGGGGCCGGCGTTCTTCTTCCGCCGCAACACGCGCACGTCGGCGCGCGCGGAGTCGAACGTGGCCGGCGGAGGGAAAGCGTGCGCGATCCAACTCTCGAGTCCGTCGTCGCCCCCATCGTCCACGAGGATGACTTCGTCGCCGACCGCGCGGCGCTCGAGCTCGTCGAGCAGCGGAGGCAGGTTGGCTTCGAGGTCCGCGCGGCACTCGAAGGCCGGGATCACGACACTGACCGGCCGAGCGGCGCGCGCGGGCGGATTGACGCGATCAAGCTGAGTGGAAACTTCCGACTCGGCCACGTGGCTGGCTTTCACGAGGTCCCCTCGCGATTCCAGCCTGCGATCCGTTCCGCCGCGTCACCGCCGAGCCATTTCCAACGCAGTCCGTTCGCGGCTTCGCGCACTGCGTCCATCTCGCGGCGACGCCACTCGAGTTCGCGGCGCAGGGGTTCGGCGTCGCGACCGCTCTCGGCGAGCGCGCGTTCCGAAGTCGTGATCGCGACGCGGTGAGCCGCGGCGCGAGCTTCCAACTCGGCTTGCAGACGGCGCAATTCTTCGATCGTCTGGTCGCGTTCGCGGCGCACGAGCCCGATCTCGGACTCGAATGCGGCGATGTGATCGCTCGCGATCTCGCGCTCCACTTCCGCGAGTCGAACGCGAGAGAGGGCGCGTTCCTCGGCCGCGGCGAGCGCGGAACGCGCGAGGTCGAGACGTACGAGGTCGTGATTCACCGACGCGCGATCGCGTGCGCGTTCCGCTTCGATTTCGCCTGCATGCCGACGGGATTCGTCGAGAGCGGACGAAAGCCCGCGCGCTCCCTCGAGAGATCGCGCGAGTTCCGCCGCGCTTCGAGTGCGTTCGCCCGCCGCGTCCGCGAGATCGCGGCGCGCGCCGGCCAGTGTCGCGAGTTGCGCTTCGCGCTCGGCGCGCACGGTTTCCAGCTCGGCGCGCAGAGCGTCCCGCTCGCCGCGTAACGCCTCGCGCTCGGCGCTCGACGTCTCGAGTTCGGACCGCACCGTTCCGGTCTCGGCGCGCACGACTTCCAACTCACGTCGAGCGCTCACGGCCTCGTCCGCGCGCGCCAACGCCGTCGCCAAGTCCGCGCTGCGCTCGCGCAGCGCTTCCTTCAGGGATTCCGAGCGTCGATCGACTTCGGCCGCGGCGCGTTCGCGATCCAGGATCGACTGTCGCGCCACCTCGAGTTCGGCTGTGAGATCGGTCGAGCGACGCGCGATCTCCGTCCGCGGCAACGCCGCGAGCAACGCCCGCACGGGATCCGCATCGCGCATCTCGAGGCCGTACGAGAGCCGCAATCGTGCCAATCCGTCCGCCACGCGCGCCGTGAGATCGGTGAGCGACAGCGCTTCGAGCTTCCGCGCGCGCTCGAGCAGCATGCGCGCGTGCGGCTGGATCTGCGCTGCACCACGGGTGTCGATTTCGGTTTCGTGGGTCAAGGCATCAGCTCATGAACGCGCCGCCGTTGACGTCGATCCCTTGCCCCGTCGTGCCGCGCGCGTCGGGGGAGATCAACCAGGCGACGACGCCGGCGATCTCCGACGGTTGGCTCATGCGGCCGAGCGGCACCGCGCTCATCGCGATGCGGCGCGCTTCGTCGACGCCGACGTTCATGCCGCGCGCCATGCCTTCGAGCCCTTCCTGCGCCATCTCGGTCTCGACCCAACCGGGGCACAGCGCGTTGACCTGCACATGGTGCGGTGCGAGCTCGGCCGCGAGCGCGCGCACGAGCCCCAGAAGTCCGGCTTTGCTCGCGCAGTAGCCCGTGTACCCGGGCACGCCGATGCGCGCGAGGATCGATGCGATCACGACGAGGTGACGCGGCTCGGGACCCGGCGCCAAGTGACGCTCGGCCGCGCGCAACGTGCTGTAGGTGCCGACGAGATTCGTCGCCACGAGATCGTCGAAGCGATCCCCGGCGCCCGCCTGGTTCGCGCCGCCGATCCCGGCGTTCGCGACGAGCGCGAGGAAAGCTCCCTGCGCTTCGCGTGCCGCGTCGAACGCGCGATCGACATCCGTGCGTCGACGCACGTCGCAGGCGAAAGCCGAAGCGCGTCCGCCGCTGGCGCGGATCTCGCCGGCGACCGCTTCGATGCGCTTCGCGTCGCGCGCGAAGAACGAGAGCACGGCGCCTTCGCTCGCGAGCCGTGTCGCGATCGCGCGTCCGATCCCGGTCCCCGCGCCGGTCACGCCGATGTGTCGGCCTTCGAATCGTCG
>CAYVFW010000211.1:0-5428 GCA_964450325.1 uncultured Phycisphaeraceae bacterium
CCTTTACTCTTCCGCCTCATCAACGTTTCGCCGCAACTCTCGTTGCCGCTGGCGCGGGGTTGGGTACAGACAAAAGCCCGCTGGGCGCGGGCGGAGCGTTAACTTGTGTGAACCCAGCGGCTCGAGTGCCGGTTACCTTACTTTACACCATCTTTACCCGCGATCATCTTGATAACGTCAACGCAGCGGGCGGCGTAGCCAGCTTCGTTATCGTACCAACTTACAATCTTAAAGAACCGGCTGTTCAGCTCGATGCCCGCCTTTGCATCATAAATGCTGCTGCGGTTATCGCCGATGAAATCACTGGAAACGACCTCCTCATCGGTGTAACCGAGCACGCCCTTCATCCCCGCCTCACTCGCCGCTTTCATCGCCGCGCTGATCTGAGCGAGCGAGGTATCTTTGGAGGTGCGGAAGGTTAAGTCTACGCAGGAGACATCGGCGACTGGGACGCGGAAGGCCATGCCGGTTAACTTGCCCTTGAGCTCGGGGATGCACAGCGTAACGGCTTTCGCCGCGCCGGTGCTCGCCGGGATGATGTTCTGATACGCGTTGCGGCCGCCGCGCCAGTCCTTCTTGCTGGGGCCATCCTGAGTGGGCTGAGTCGCCGTTGCAGCGTGCACCGTGGTCATAAGGGCTTCATCGATGCCGAAGTTATCCTGGATCACTTTGGCAATCGGCGCCAGACAGTTGGTGGTACAAGATGCGTTTGAAATTACAGTGTGCTTGCTGGCGTCGTACTTTTCATGGTTCACACCCATGCACAGTGTGGGAACCTGCGCCGGTTCACTTTTGGTGGGTGCGGAGATCACCACGCGTTTGGCGCCCGCCTGAATGTGCAACGAGGCTTTCTCCAAATCCGTGAAAAGCCCGGTGGATTCCAGTACGTAATCTACGCCGAGGTCTTTCCAACCCAGTTTGGCGGGGTCTTTTTCCGCCATTGTTTTAGTGGTGTAGCCGTTCACGGTGAAGGACGTCTCAGTAGCGGTGACTTGGGCGGGCTTACCTCCCACCATGAACTGCCGGTGCATGGTGTCATACTTCAGAAGGTACGCGAGGTTGTCCGCAGGAACCAAGTCGTTCACCGCGACGACCTCGATGCCCTGCTGTGCGCAAAGGCGATACACGAGCCGCCCGATGCGTCCGAATCCATTGATGCCGATACGAGTCGCCATAATCTGTGATCTCCGGAAGTCATACAAGGCGGCCAGTCGCCTCGATGAAGGATTGAAAGCTTAAAACTTGGGCAATTCAGCCGCCCGACCCAGCGTCTTCTATTCTCGATCCTATTTTAGTGCGCCCGAAGGGGTTTTTCGCCCCCCCATGAACCCAATTCTCACCCTCTCATCAACCTAGTAGTAGATGAAATTCAGTTAATCTCCGGACAATCTTCTAGAAGATTTAGAGGCCAGCCCCCAGCCCAAATAGCCACGATTTGTAAGGAATTCGCGTTCGACAGCGTCGTCACGGGGTCTAGACCAATGGGGAAAATCTGGCGTTTGAGGCGGATTCCCTACAGCCGATCCGAGGGCCGCGGCGGTCTTCTCCTAAGACTTCCTTAGATGATTTATGGATGGAACATTCTTAATGTATGGCTTGCCTGGCAAGAGTGTTAGTGCCAAGTTAAACATACATTGACGAGCAGGACGCTCGAGTCTAAGTATATCTCTCTCTCTCCGGTCTGCTGCTCGTTAAACGGCGAGCACCAGACCTTTATCGGGACGGTCTGTCAGGCTGACAACCGCTCCGTGATCTTTTGTTGATAAGCGACTTAATGGCATGTTACGCATGGATGCGTCTTGCCGCGTCGGGAATGGATTCTCCCGCCGTTGTTGCGCTTTGTCCGTCCTCTTCTCTCCGGTCTGCCGCGGTTACTCACAAAGACTCGGCAGGCTTTCTCTCTCTCTCTGTCTCTGGTTGCGCGGCATTCGGGCTGTGGTGGGCTGAAGCTGCGCGGCACAAATAAAGGTGGTCGCGATGACTCTTGCATTGAAGACTTCTGTAGGCGCGCGCACCGGGCGAGCTGGGTTGCGGGTTACGGGCGAGCGGTTACCTAAGGAAGAGGCGATTGGTTTCACCGCAGCACTGCCCAAGAGCGGCATTGCTGGAGTGTCAGAGAGTGACACAAAGCACCCATCCGAAAGTTCAAACCCCATCGTGCGTTGGCTACTCAGCAAAGGGGTTTCATTAGGATCGCTCTTAGCGCAGTTGACAACCGCAGATCACGATTTTGCCCAAGCGGCGCGCGCGGCGTCAATCGCTCAGGTGCGGCGGCGTTTGGCACTGGCTTTATTTACCCAGTACTGCAGCGAACAGCGATTACTGACCCGGGAGGTCGCGATGCTGTTGGGTGACGCGCAGCGTGCTGCGAGCGAAGCCCTCAACTTTCTCATTAGTGGGGCAGCTTCGGAAGGGAATCATTTGCAATTGCAGAGCGTTGAGTCCAAATAACTCACCTGGTTAAGGGAAAGGGTGGTTGCTGTCAATGTGGAGAGGTTGACAGATGGGGTCAGAGTGGCGTGAATCGCGACGGGCAGTCGATCATGCTTTTGGAAAGGGCGGGGGTGGTGGCTCGTATGTCCGTATCCGCGTGTTTCATGACGAAACACCCGCTGCGGCCATTGGAACGATAAGCTGATGGAAGCCGGCAGCCAAATCTCGCGTAAGTAACGCGAGGTCGAGCTGATTGATCCGGTCAAGGACGACGGGTTCGCGGGTGAAGTGATGGCGCTTCACTTAAGACCGGCTGCAACCGTGGAAGGTTGGCGGCAAATGTGCGCTCTAAGACGTATCGGGGTAGGGTCAGTCAGACCCGTGCATGGTGGTGGGGTGCGTGATTTAGCTAGCGGACGCGAGGGGCGGTCCGCCGCGATGGCGTTGCGGCGCAGCTCACTAGGGGGCACTGCGCACCTGAATCCCGTGGTGACAGTCACGCGCATCAATGCAAACTTAGCCGCTTCTCGGTTACCCAGCATCCCCACCCTGGGAAATCCAATTATTGAAGACGGCGAAGTTGAGCTGGGCGAGCGGGCGTGGTTCGTTCAGCTGTATCGTGATTCGTATAAATCCGCCTTTGCCTACGCGCGCAAACTTGTCGGGCAGGCTGACGCGGAGGATGTGGTGCAAGAGACCTTCTTGCGTCTGGCCAAATATAAACACGCCAGCCGAGAAGGCGTGAGCAAAAGCTTCGTGCTCAAGATGACGCGAAACGTCGCGTTCTCTGCCTTGGGTAACCGGATTCGTGATCGCGAACGATGTACCGTTGTGCAGGGACAAGCGCCCAGCGCAACCGGCGATAGTGCACGGAGCGGACGCGGCGGACGCGACGAGCGACCCGGGCCGGACTTAGCATCGAAGTATCTTGAACAACTCTCTGAAGGTCAACGCGAGGCCATCGTGCTGACAGAAATCTTGGGGCTTTCTGAAGCTCAAGCCGGGCTTGCGATGGAGATTTCGAGGCCGGTTGTGAATGCTAAGCGGAGCCGGGCGGTGGAGCTATTACGTTCTAGGGTGGCCGTCGACCACGCGGAACTAGGCAAATAGGTGAGTGAGCGACGGGTAAAGGAGCAACTAGGTAGATCAGACTCGGCGTGGCGCTCGCGGTCGTCGGTTGGTGTGGCTGAGCGGCTTAACTTTTATCCGCAAACTCAGAGGCTGAGGTGCTTGAAAATTAACTCTGACCTGGGTACTAGTTCCCCGCATCGCCGCCATAAACTCTGCGGCCGCCGACTATCGTGGTTATAACTCGTGCGTTGACCCTTCGGCCTAGAAATGGAGTGTTGCGAGATTTGCTCTGAAGGCACGAGGGCGTGATTGTCCAAGGCTCGTCGGGGTTGAGAATCGTAATATCAGCAGGCCCGCCAACGCACAGCCGCCCCAAACCGCGGCGGTCAAGATTGCACAAACGCGCGGGGGCGATCGTGAGCATCTCAACTAGCCGGGGCCACCCGAGCAGGCGCGTCTCAATTAACGCTTCAACGTAAAGGGCAAGGGCTGTCTCCAGGCCGATCAAGCCGAAAGGTGCATCTTCAAAGGGAAGCGATTTTTCATCAACGCTGTGGGGCGCGTGATCTGTAGCGAGCACGGAGATTGTGCCGTCAACGACGCCCGCGCGAATCGCGTCCAGATCGCGCTGTTCGCGCAAGGGTGGATTTACTTTCGCGGCGGTGTCGAATCCATCGCACGCCTCGTGGGTCAAGAGTAAGTGGTGGGGCGAAGCCTCGGCAGTGATTGGCTGCTTGGAGGCAATGGCGCGGCGCACAAGCTCAACGCTCTCCGCGCTCGAAATATGCTGAACGTGGTATCGACACCCGATACTTAAGTTGAGACGAACGTCGCGCTCGATAATTATTTCTTCCGCCACGCGCGGCCAACCGCCCAACCCAAGGCGCGTGGAGATTGCTCCTGAGTGCATCGCCGCACCCCGCGTGAGTGTTGCGTCCTGACAGTGCTGCATAAACGCAAGCCCTGTATGGGCGACCGCGCTCAGAGTCTGTGACATCATGCCCGCCGTTGGAATGCAATCGCCATCATCTGAAAAACCAACCGCCCCCGCGCGAGCGAGCAGTTCTATCTCGGCCAGCTCCTCTCCGCGCCGGCCTTTGGTCGCCGCGGCGACGCAAAACACTCTTGCCAACGCGGATTTGTAGGCTTGAGCTTCGACGAAGCTAATAAGTTCTGGCGAGTCGAGCGCGGGTAAAGTATTGGGCATGCAGCAGACGGTCGTGAACCCGCCAGCCACCGCGGACCTCGTCCCTGACGCTACGTCTTCTTTATACTCAAACCCGGGTTCCCGCAAATGGACATGCGGATCAACCAGCCCCGGAGTTACGATTAAGTTATGAGCATCAATTATGCTCGACGGATGACTGAGACCGGCGCGACTGAGGTTCTTTCCCATCGCGACCACGCGGCCATTATCGATTGCTATATCCACGATGCTATCCAACCCGGAAGCGGGGTCGATGACGCGCCCTCCAACGATGAGCACCGGACTAACCTGTGGGGGAAACGGAACATGGAATGCCGCGGCGGGAGCAGCTAATTGCTGAGGGACTGAGCGAGCTTGGCGAGATCTGTTGTTGGGGGGTAAGGGCATGGCAGGGTCGGTGAGAAGTAAGAACCCAGGGGAGTCCAGTGGAGGAACGGCCGCACGGTGCGCGACCCTCGATGAACATCCGTCAGAGTACGGAGCGGGTCGGCGGGTTTGCTGCCGAGCCACGATCGGCACGTCACAGATCTCCGACAAGCGAGCCACTGCCGCCCGCATCAACCGTCGAGCACCTAAGAAATATAGCTCAAACCCAGCCAATCGAACGCCTTCATCACTTTCCATTCAACCTCGTTGCTCCTACCCTTGCGCCCCAAGAACTGCGAACGGGCGCTCCGATGAACGCGGCTTGACTGGCGGTTTTGGGGGCGTTTGAAG
>CAYVFW010000212.1:0-5424 GCA_964450325.1 uncultured Phycisphaeraceae bacterium
ATTAAGATGAGCGCGGCGGACGAAGGCGGGATCAGCGTCCGGGGCGTAGTTAAGAACGTTACATAATACATCAGCGGTGTGGACGTTATCCCCCAGATCGTCGGTGAGTTGGGCGAGGCCCGCCGCGGCGGCCTCTACGTGGCCGGTATCAAGCTGGGTATTGGCGAGGGTGGTGCGGAGAGAGAACTCGGCGGGATTAATTGTTAAGCCTTTGAGGCACTGCTCGCGAGCTTCAATGAATCGCCCGTTCGCGGCGAGGGCGAGGGCGGCCACTTCGTATGGTTCGGTGAAGGCGGGGTTGAGCGCGATGGCCCGGCTCGTAGCGGCAAGGCACGAATCTACATTGTTAAGCAGTGCCTCAAGGCGGGCGAGGAGAATCCAAAGTCTGGTGGTGCGAGGCTCAAGCTGGGTGGCGCGCTGGGCGTGAAAGAGTGCCTGCTGCACGTTGCCCTGCTGCGTGCAGATGTGAGCCATGAACTCGTACGCGGCGGCGTCTTTAGGTGAGGACTGAATCCAAGCCTGAACATGAGTGCGGGCGGCATCAAGGCGGCGAGCGTTGATGAGAAGTGTGGCGGCAGCGGCTTTGGAAGAGTGCGCGGGAGTGGGGGGCACGGATTCGCGCGGCTGGAGTACCTGGCCCGTTGTATGATCGCGCTGCTGAGTTGTTGAACCCGTTGATCGTGACACGTGTGAGAACTGTAAGTTAACTGGAGACCGCGATGAGCCTTACCCGCGCCATGGATTTCCTTCGCCCGCGTGCACACAGCGTAGCCAGCATATCGGGCCCAGCTGGCGGATTACATACTCCGTCAACACTTCCACCCCCGTGCACTCACGCGGCACCGCTCCTCCCTTGCACGCTGCTGGCCTTCACCCTGCTTGCCCTCACCCTGATAGCCGCGCCGCTTCACGCGCAGGAAACTCCCCCGCCCCCGAGCGATCAGCCGACGGTGTCTGCCGTGTTCCTGCCCCCGCGCTTCCCGCGTGCCGCTTCATCGGATGTTATAGCCGTGACGCCCGCCGCGATTACAGCACTTTTGGACCTGCAGGAAGATGAGCTGGGCAAGCGCGGCACACCTGATGCGAACCAGTGGCCTTACGAGGGGGTCTATCGTACACGGGGCTCTCTCCCGGTTGGGTACCGCATCGGCGGGACCTGCATCGTAATATTAGCTTTGACTAGCACCCCCGGTTACGAGCAGGACAATCGCCGTGTCGCCGCGGTTGAGCGCGCCATTACTTATATCTGCTCGGCCCGCGAACACGCCGATATGTCCACCCAAGCTTATGATGGCGGTTACGATGTGCGCATCTGGGGAAATATCGAGGCCCTCCACTGCCTTGCCCACCTCGAACGTAAGAGATTAATACCCCAGCACCTTAAGTTAACCGCCAAGGCCGCACTCGAAGACTATCTTGATGCGGTGGTTACACTCGAAATGCCCGCGACCGGCGGCTGGAACTACGCCCGACCAGCGGGAAAAGCCACTGTGGGTGCCCCGGCATCATTCGTGACCGCCTGCGCTTTGCAAGCACTGCTGGAGGCTAGGGCCGCCGGGTACACCGTGGACTCCGCGCTCATTGATCGCGGCGTAGCCGTGCTGGAAAAATCTCGGGGTGCTACCGGCACCATTGTCTATTCTGGCCCCGCCAGCGAGAGAACCCGAATCAGCGATAGCGTGCCCGGAGCCACCGGCCGCATGACCCTGACCGAATCAACACTTATGTTGGTGGGCAAAGGAAGCATCGAGCGCGTGCGCGCTGCGCTGGATGCGTTCATAACCCACTGGGACTGGCTCGATCAGCGGCGGGCCAAGACCGGTACTCATGTACCCCCTTACATGGTCGCGCCGTATTACTTCATGTTCGCGCATCGTTACGCAGCGCAGGCCATCGAGCACCTCCCCAAGGCCGACCGCGAAGAATACCGCGCGCGCATCAATGGACTGCTCATGAGCGTGAAAGGCCCCGATACTACTTGGAACGATCGAGTCTTCCCGCGCTCGGCCGGGTACGGTACCGCCATGGCTCTTCTGGCCATCCACCAACCCGCGCAGAGGTCAGAACGGGCAGAAGAGCAACGCAAGTAATTACTTAGCGCTGCTTATGTTTATGCCGTGAAGGCACGTGCTTGACAACATAAGTATATTATTTACCCCTAACCCAGTGCTGGCAACTGCGATGGTTTGTAACGATTGGTAAAGCCTGGTTCCATGGGTGAGAACCAATGTTTAGTACGGCGCTGGGTGGAGCGTGCATGAGGCTGGTAAGAGTCATAAGTATCATCAGGCAAACAGGCTGCTAAAGGGGCCCGCCCGTCGCAGAAGCGATATACATGTCTTGTCCTACACACCCATGTAGGAGAGTCATCGCCGATGCGGGACTTCGGCTGAAGCCGGAGCAATCGCAACCAAGGCGAGATTGACCGGTGCCTGCCACTCCCATGCTTATGTATTGCGCAAAAAAACTCCCTCAAGGGCCTGACGGAACCAGTGAAGGAAGCGAACAAACCGAAGAGGGAGCAACAGCATTATCTCACATCACCCGCGAAAGTTGCTCATCAAGTATTTCCTGAACTGTGATGAGCTTGATAATACGACCGCTCTTCTTGCGGAAAGCTTCGCACTCGGCCTCGGCATCGGAGGAGTAGCCGAAGGCGACGAAGAAGCCGCGTTGGCGGTCTTCGCGAGTCATCACGGCCTCGAACTGGTCGATGTCGGGGCGGCCCACTCGCTCGGTTTGCTTGACCTGCACGGGGAACCAATCGCCCGCAAACATGGAGTTTTGGTCACTGGGCTTGGTGCCGACTGGGAAGATGCGGCCGTCGATGCCCATGTCGCCGACCTGTACTTTGTTGGGCACGCCTCCAAGCCCGATCACGGCCCAGTTCTCAAACTCGAAGGCGGGCATGGCGCGGAGTTGCTTGGCGGAGAAGGGGAGTTCGCGCACCACAAAGCCGCGACCGGCACGCCAGAGGGTTTCTTTCTCGGGCAGGTTGCACACATCGCGGAGCCGCTTGGCCATCACCCGGCAGGCGGTGGGTGAAATGTCGATGCCAATCCACTGTCGCCCGAGGTTCTGCGCGGCGACGAGCGCGGTCCCGCATCCGCAGAAGGCGTCAAGGACGATGTCGTTGGGGTTGCTGCTGGCGTTAATAATACGTTCAAGGAGTGCGAGCGGCTTCTGAGTCGGATAGCCCAGACGTTCGGCGGCGTTGGCGGAAATTGGCGCGATGTCGGTCCACACGGTTCCCATCGCCATTCCGCCCAGTTCATCGGCGTACCACTTGAGACGCGGCGTGCCTTCCCCCTCCTTCGGCCAGTAGATCAGCCCGGCACCATCAAGAGCGTCCAGCCGCGCTTGAAGCGTCGCGCCTGTGAGTTTGTATCGTTCCATGACCTCGCCCGGCAAGGCCCAATGCCGTCCAACATCCGTCGGGTCGATGCCGCGCCACGACTTCCCGCTCTCGCCGTTGCGGGTGCCCGATCCGGTGAGCGTGATGGGCTGGAACGGTCGGTTGCTCGGCGGCGGATCGCTCATCCGAAAGTGCTTCCTGATGTAGAGAAAATCGTGCGGCACTGTAGGGTAGGTCCAAGTGTATTCCTTGGAGCCCGAATACATGAAGATGCTGTCGTGGATCGGCGCCCATCGCTTCGCCGAACCGTGGGCGTGCGTTCGCTTCCAGATGATCTCGCTCTGAAAGTTGTTTTCTCCGAAGATTTGGTCGAGCATCACCTTCACATAGTGGCTCGCGTGCCGGTCGCAGTGGTAGTACATCGTGCCGGTCGGCTTCATTACCTTCGAGAGGGCGAGGCAGCGCGGCCGCATGTAGTCTATGTACGCCTGCGTGCTGGCGTGGCGGTCCTCGAATGAGCGTTTCTCTTTGGTTTCGCCCCAGAAGACCTCGTAGTTGCGGTTGGAGTTGAAGGGCGGATCGATGTAGATCAAGTCCACGCACGCGGGGGGCAACTTAGCGAGTTGTTCGAGGTTGTCGCCGCAATAGATCACGCGGGTGTCAAGGAGCGATGATGGGCGGCTCAAACGTGGCGATGGGGCCGGTGCCTTGTCCTTCTTCTTGCTGTTCGGGGCCACTTCCTCTTGCGGCGGGGTGGCGGGTGTGCCCCGATCCTTTTTTGCCCCTCCAGGTTTTTTCTTCGACTGGCTCATGGGGTTGAGCGTATCACACCCGAACGAGCGTCTGCTGCGGTGCCGTCGCGCCCGCGGACGGGAATTTTGTTCCGGGTCTGCGCTCATCAATTGTCTTAATGGTAGAGGGCCGAGTGGTTTGCGGATCGTGCTGGCGGGGGCGGGATGCGCGGACGGGTGCTAAGTTGAAATTAATATAACGTTATTTGAGGTGGGACATTATATTTGTTTGCGGCTAAGCTTACCTTGTGCGTGCGGTGCGAGGCTATCTTTAATGGCGCCACCGAACAGAGCGCCAGATTCTTTGTAACTTATGTTGAACTGAATGTAATGTTATTTTAGGCATAACATTATGTTTTCCTTGCGAGCGTGTGCCGCGGCGTTGAGGGTTGGGTATTTTTCACCCGGTAAGACACCGATCTGTTCAACTGAGAAGTTGCTTTATGCAGCGGAGTGATTCGCGGGCGACGACTTACGATCGTCTTGAGCGTGCCGACCACCTATTCTGTGCAATTATCGAGGTCGATACGGCGCCGCGCAAACTCGCTGAGCGTCCGCTGCGACAGGTCTTCCATCGCGTGCGGAACTTCTCCGGCCCAACTAGCGATGCACGTGAGACCGGCCCGCGGCGGGTCGCGGCGATGGCATCGGGCGAGCCCGCCGGGACAGCGGACGACGATGCGTTCCTCGATGACGTACACGCCGCGATACTGCATGACACCGAGCAGGGGCGCGCGCCCGACGCGGGGGACCTCTGCGAAGAGCGCCCAGACTTGGCCCGGCGTGCCGAGTATCTGATGCGCATTGCCTGCACAGTCAGCCTACTGCAAAGCTGGCCCGCGCCAATGCTTCCGGGGTATCAATTAGTTTCCAGGATCGGTATCGGCGGTATGGGCGAGGTCTTTCTCTGTCGCCAGCTCGGCATGGGCGGGCGTTTAGTCGCGGTCAAGATCCCGCCGAAAGCCGACAACTCCCGCTTCAAGCTCCATCCTTTCGCCCGCGAGGCCGCCGTGAGTCAGTACCGCACTGCCCTCCGTTGGCAACCCTTTGGCAAGTGGCGTGATGAAGTGCGCGAGGAACTTAAGGTCGTGGCCGACGGGGACATGGGGTTTGTGCCTGGTTTGGCTTTGCTTAATTCTGAAGCTGATGCGTCATCGCCCGGAAGGGCGATGCCACGGGGGCGGGCTGGTGCCTGGTTTGGCTTTGCATAATTTTGAAGCTGATGCATCATCGCCCGGAAGGGCGATGCCACGGGGGCGGGGCTTGTGCCTGGTGTGG
>CAYVFW010000213.1:0-4050 GCA_964450325.1 uncultured Phycisphaeraceae bacterium
GCCTCTAGCAGGACCGAGGCGATGAGGTGTTCGATAACCGCGACCGCGCGAGGCATGGGCACCCGAAGCGGGGTGGTGTTCTGGTCGGGAATCATAACCGCAGAGGCTCGAGCGCGAGGGCAGAGGGGGGCGTGAGGCCCAAGGCGATGAGGAGCGAAGTGACACCGTTTACGTCGCTTGCATCGAAAGATTCGACATCATAACTATCAAGATCGATGACAGCGCGGCAGCCGCCGTTGGCGTCGATTAACGGAATGACCAGTTCGCTTTTATCTTTAGGATCGCAAGCGATGTAGTTGCTTCCCAGCGATTCGACGTTGCCCACAATGATCGGTCGGCGCTCTTTAAGGCTTTTGCCGCACATGCCATGCAGCCCGATGGGGCTGCACGCGGGCTTGGGTTCGCGGCAGAGGAGCACCATTTCCTTCTGGTCTGCCGCGAGTTCGTAAAAGCCGATCCATGAATAGCCTGTAGAGCCCATGGCTCCCCAGAGGATGTCTATCGCGCGGCGCATGACCTGATGACGGAAGATCTCCGCGGAAGTTACCGGGGGCGGGGGGAGCGCGGGGACCTGAAGCCGGTGGCGTGCGATCATCTCTTTGTAGTTACGCAGTGGACGCATCGGCGGGTGGGAAGAGGAGCTACGGAGCGGGATTCAAACGGGCCGGACACGAGTGGCTGTTTACGCCAGCCCTATTTCGCGGCGAGATCAGTGGCCGACGCGCCGTTCTTCGCGCGAAGCTGGCCCAAGATGAGTTCTAATCGCTCGACCACGACCTGCATACTCGCGGGCCGGCGAGCGGGATCAATCTCGACGGACTGCATGATCAGTTCGCTGAGCTTACCGGGAACCCGGCTGTTTACTTCGATGGGGGCTACCGGCTTCTCAAGAAGCGCATCATCGATGCGGCTGACGAGGCTGTTATTATCCCTGGGCATCGCCGTGGGGATGGTTCGGCGTGTGACCGACCAGTACATGGTGGCACCCAGGTTATAAATGTCGGTCTTCTCGGTGATGGGCCGGCGATGGACCTGCTCTGGGGCGATGTAATCGGGCGTGCCTTGGATTCGCGGCTTCACCGTGCCGACAGCGCAGGCCTGGCCCAGATCAATTATTTTCGCGGTGGGGCCGGGCGTGATCAGGATATTGTTGGGCTTCATGTCCGCGTGAACATAACCGCGCGAATGCATGTGTTCCATCGCGCAGGCGGTTTGATGAAAAAGCGATACCGCGTCCTCAAAGGTTTCGGGTGGCTTGAGGTCCATGCTCTTGCCGTCGAGCATCTCCATGACCAAGAGAACCTCGGTCACGCGGATTATCCGCTCTTTGCGTTTGATAAGCCGGGGAATTTTTCGGATGTTGGGATGATCGAGTTTCGCGGCGACGTCGTACTCGAACATCGCCTGATCAAGAAAGCGTGAATCCTTGGCCCCGCCACGTTCAACGTGCTTGATGGCCCAAATCTGTTTTGACTTGGGGTCTTGCACCAAATAGACAGTCGAGGCCGCGCCCTGGCCCAAGAGAGCCATTACGCGATACCCATCGATGTCGTCGCCTTCTTTATACCTAGCCCTTACTTCCATGCAGCGTCACATTCTTACCACAACCCAAACCCCGCATCATAAGTTATCTCACGCGCCCCCGGTAGCTTCACTTTCAACTCAGCTGGCGCTGCAAGCTACCCCTCCACAATTCGCCAACGGTCGTCGGGCACGTCGCCCCGAGCAAAGTATCGTAATCTGCGGCAATGTGTTTCAGTGGTAAGCCACGATCCACGTCGCCGCGCGATATTCTCTAAAAGTTCAATTGTTTTATCCGAACGTGATACGAATAAAGGCGGAATCTAAGAATCGAGGCCGCCGAGGTATCACGCCCGTTGCCTGCGAACACGAATGCTTCCGATCAGACAGAGGGAGAGAAGCATAAGGCGCACGCCGACAAGAATCATCTTTGATTTATTAAGGATTTTCCGCGCGATTTACCTTATGCATTCCTAACAGCTTCTTATGCAAGCCTGAATAACTTAGCGTTAACGCCGCAGGATTCTCGCCCTCTCTCGGCCACCTTGGAATAAAAAACCCACGGCAAGCGCGGGTTCAAAGACTGGCAAAGCTAGCAAGTAGCTCACTTAGCGGTCGCGAGCATTCGGCGAATCTCAACGGAGGGGAAGAGCTTTCCGGGGCTGGAGACCGCCGCGACATCGCTGTGGAGGTAGACGCGTTCGGGGGAGACGCTCATCTCGCGTTGGAGCGTGTCGAGCAGTTGCACCAAGCGGGCGAGCTGTGCTTTGGTGAACTTCTGGTGGTCGCCGTCGCCGATAAGACAGATGCCAATGGATTGCTTGTTGAGATCGTCGCCGCGTTCGCCGGCAACGTGAGCTCCGTTGGCCTGATTGAGCCAGCGCTCGGTGACGAAGAGCTCACCATCACCCATGCCGTTGCCATTGCCGATAACGAAATGGTGGCCGATGCCTCGGTACAGGCCCATGCGACGGGCCTGGGACTCAAGACTGCTTTGCGAGCCCACGGGCGAACCTGAATCGTGGACGACGATAGACTTCCAGCGGCCTGGAAGGATATTTTTGCGGGTGTTAAGAACCACTTCGACCGAGTTGGGCCCGGTGGTGGACATGAGTGGAAGGACGGCCAAACCGTCGGCACCGATGTTGGGGCGTTGATTGACGAAATATAACATTCCACCGACTACCGTCATCGCCGCGACGAGCGACATCCAGACCGTCTGCGAGCGGTTGGGCTTTGGGGCGCGGCGAGTGCCAGCGGGGCTGCGACGCTTGGTGGAGGTGTTTCGTGCTGCGGCCATGCGAGTTACTTTCCTGATCGGAACAAGTGTAGGAACGCAGCCATGCGTTCGCTATTTCCTGCATGTGTATCTTCGTCACTTTAGAGGGGGATGGTGCAATCAAACTAAATAGATTTTGTTCGGCCTAACAGGCGAAAACGTCTGAAAACACGGCCTGGAATGGTAAACGGGGGAAACTACTTTTCGCCCAGAACCCTAATGCGGAGCGGAGGTGGAGATACGCGTTCCCCACTATTGTGGTGTGGAGCGAGGCAGACCGCTAGGGCTCGTGGGTCGGTTTGGAGCGTTTGGTGGCCCTTGACTTTGGCTGTTCGGTATGGGGTCAGGGCATTCGTCGAAGCAACGGCGCGTTCAAGATAACAGTTTTTTTTCTTGGAGACGCCGCGGCGTGGGCAAGGGCCGCGTCGGTATACTTGGCGATGAGTGCGATGAAGGCAGTGATTTTGGCTGGCGGAATGGGCACGCGGCTGTCGGAAGAGACCGATCGCATTCCCAAGCCCATGGTGCAGATCGGCGGGAGGCCGATCCTCTGGCACATTATGAAGTCGTACTCGGCTCACGGGATACACGACTTTGTAATCTGCCTGGGCTACAAATCTTATGTCATTAAAGAGTATTTTCACAACTATTTTCTGCACGGGTGTGATGTAACTTTTGATCTGCAGAAGCGGGCTATGGAAGTACATACAAATAGTTCAGAGCCTTGGCGAGTCACGCTCATCGACACGGGGTTGGCCACCATGACGGGCGGGCGTCTGAAGCGCATTCAGCCCTACGTGGCGGATGGGCCATTCTGCATGACCTACGGGGATGGGCTGAGCGATGTTAATATTACAAAGGCCATCGAGTTTCATAAGCGCCACGGGCGCCTCGCGACAGTCACAGCCATCAACCCGCCCGGCCGCTTCGGCGTGCTGGCTATTGACGACAATAAAGTAAGCTCAATCCGCGAGAAGCCTCAGCACAGTGATTCCTGGATTAACGGCGGCTTTTTTGTGCTGGACCCCAAGGCAATCAATTATGTTTCTGATGATTCAACCTCATGGGAACGCGAGCCGATGGAGCGGCTGACGGCTGATGGGCAGTTGATGGCCTTTGAACACTCGGGCTTCTGGCAACCCATGGATACGCTGCGTGAAAAGACGCTTCTTGAGGAACTTTGGGAGAGTGGCAAGGCTCCGTGGAAGGCGTGGTGATGGGGGCGGCCGCGTGAGGTGCGTTACGGGCGT
>CAYVFW010000213.1:4150-5413 GCA_964450325.1 uncultured Phycisphaeraceae bacterium
TAAGCGATAGGCTTCGTAAGTGACGCGTTGGTGGCGCGTGTGGGGCGTGGCGCGACCCCGAGCGTTCGATGAAGTTGCGATCGTCCAGCGGCGGACGCGAGCGAGGTGCGCTCGGCAGGGGGGAACAGCCCGCAAGCGGAATACACTACCAGACATGCTCCCATCACCGAGTTTTTGGCGCGAGAAACGAGTCTTGCTCACGGGGCACACCGGGTTCAAAGGCTCATGGCTTACATTGTGGCTTCACGACCTCGGAGCCATCGTTCGGGGCTATTCACTCGCGCCCAATACCTCGCCGAGTATGTTTGAGTCGCTGAACCTGGGCCAGTGCTGCGAGAACATCACCGCAGATATCCGCGATCGCGATAGCTTAACCTCAACGGTCGGCGCCTTCGCGCCCGATATCGTCATACACATGGCCGCGCAGCCGCTGGTGCGGCGCAGTTATCGCGACCCGATAGAAACTTACCAGACCAACGTGATGGGCACGGCGAATCTGCTGGAGGCCTGCCGCGGGGTGCCTTCGCTGCGCTCGATCGTGATCGTAACTACGGACAAATGTTATGAGAACCGCGAGTGGATCTACCCCTACCGCGAGGTGGATGCGCTCGGTGGGCATGACCCGTACTCCGCGAGTAAAGCCGCGGCGGAGATTGTGACCCACTCGTACCGCCGTGCCTTCTTTCATGAGGGCGGGGCCGCGGTGGCGAGTGCCCGGGCCGGGAATGTGGTGGGCGGGGGGGATTGGAGCGAGGACCGCCTGATCGTGGACGCGGCCAAGGCCTTTGGAGCGGGGAAGGCGATGGTGGTTCGTAATATTTCTGCGGTGCGCCCCTGGCAGCACGTGCTCGAGCCGCTGTGTGGTTATCTTACGTTAGCGCAGGGCCTGTACGAGCGCGGCCGCACGGTGAGCCCCGCATTTAACTTCGGGCCTCCCGCCGATCAGGTCTTCAGCGTTGGTGAGATGGTCAAGGCGTTTGCCCAGGCATGGGGAGAGAGTGCAGCGTGGCGGCATGAGCCGCCGGTGAAGGCTCCGCACGAGGCGGGGCTGCTGATGCTGGATCCCTCGCTGGCGCTGCGCGAACTGGGATGGAAGCCTCGCTGGGGTTTCCAGCAGACCATTGATGCGACGGCGGCGTGGTATCGTGCGTTTTATCATCACGATCCTTCGGGGCCGGTGCCGAGCCTCACGGCCCACTGTGAATTTATGTTACGCTTATCTCGCGAGCAGATCGCGGCGTATTCCGCGATTGAGCGTACCGG
>CAYVFW010000214.1:0-5377 GCA_964450325.1 uncultured Phycisphaeraceae bacterium
CCATTTAATCACACTCGCCGGCTAGAAATCGCCAATGAGCGAACCGTTCGTTGGCTTGAACGCTGCAAGGCCGCACACGGACGACCGCACGACCAGTCTCTGTTTGGGATCATCCAAGGTGGGACCCACTTAGATAAGCGGTCATGGTGTGCCGAGCAAATTACTAACATAGACCTTCCCGGCTACGCGATCGGCGGCGTCGCCGTCGGCGAAGGTACCGACGATATCGCCCGAGTGGTGCGCCACACTGCCCCTCTGATGCCCGATTTAAAGCCCCGATATCTGATGGGAGTGGGGTACGAACGCGATCTTATCGCCGCGGTGTTTGCTGGTATTGATATGTTCGATTGTGTGTTGCCCACGCGCAACGGGCGCAACGCCAACGCCTTCACTTCGACGGGCCAGATTCGCCTTAGAAACGCGAAGTTCGCGGCCGACAGCCAACCGATCGAGTTCGGCTGCGATTGTCATGCGTGCGACCCTGCGAGATATGGATGGAAAACCGCGGACGGTCGCCCATTCACACGCGGCTACATCCGCCATCTTTTCATGGCGGAGGAAATGCTTGGGCCAATCTTGGTGACCCTGCATAACCTTCGGCACTTCCAGCGTTTCATGGCGGATGTGCGAGAGCGCATCCTCGATGACGATTGGGCGGCCTTCGCCGCGAGGTGGCCCGTTGCCGGGTTACGTGCGTGCGCGGATCAGGAATCGGATCAACGTAGGTCCGATATATAACTAAACACCCCGCCACGAAGCAAATGGCGGCTATTGCGCCGCAACTGCGTCGCAAGGCAGCGTGTGAGAATCGGTATGGGAAACGGTATGAACTTATTGACAACTGTGAACGACCTTGATCAGGCAAGTGATTCTGCACCGGCCCAACCGGCCCAACCGGCCGCAACTGCCGAACTTCCCCAGGCATCCGCTGCCCCCGCACCAATCGCTGCGCCGTCGCAGAGCAAAGCGGTTGGTATGCCCGCCCAGGCAAGCCCGGCGGGTACTTCGGTTGTTGCTCAGCCGGGAACCGCAGCGGTGCCCGCGCCCGCCGGACAGCCGCAGGGCGGCGGGTTGTTTAGTTCGATGCCGTTGCTACTGTTGCTCGCTTTCGGAATTATGTTTATCCCGATGATTCTCTCGGGCCGGAAGGAAGCTAAGAAGAAGGCACAGTTGCTCTCGTTGATGCGCAAGGGTGACCGCGTGCAGACAGCTGGCGGGATCACCGGGGTCATCACCGAGCTAGGCCAGGACGATGTGGTGCTTCGGATGGAGGAAGGACGCATTCGCTTCGCCAAATCGGCGATCGTTGGGATTCTTAAGTCTAGTCCGGTAAACGGAAAGGCAGATGAAGGGAAGCCTGAGATCAACGCCGCGCCGGTCTGACTCGTTCTGGCATCCCCTCGTCGTATCACGGAATGAACGTTACGGTTAAGTAAAGCCCTGAGGCCGCAAGCACGGGGATTGTTTTTGGTCGATTTACAATGCGAAGTACTATCCGCACAGCGCTGATTGTCACAGGGGTTCTACTCCTCCTGGGCTACTTTATCTTTCCGCCGAAGGAGAACCTGCGCCTTGGCAAGGACCTGCGAGGTGGGGTAAGTCTGCTTTACTCTGTGCAGAACCGCGCGGGTGTGGGCTCGGACGCCAAGGAAATAATTAATCGGACAATCGAGGTTCTAAAGAACCGCGTGGACCCCAACGGGCTCTACGAAATTTCGATGGTCGCCCAGGGCACCGACCGCATCGAAGTGCAGATGCCTCTGCCCAGCGCGGAAGTATTAGAGCTCAAACGAGAGTTTGAATCTGAACTTGAGGGCCTTGCGCAAGCTTCGCTCACGTCCCGTCGAGTGGATTCCGCGGTCGCGGCAGGGCCCGACCGTGAACGTAATATTGTCGAACTTTCGCACGGGAATGCCGCCCGCAAGACACTTCTTGAGTCGGCCGCCGCTTCGCTCGACTCAGCCCGCGGCAAGCGTGCGAGTTATGATGCCGAGGCTGACCCGGCCAAAAAGGAACTGCTCGCGCCGGAGGTTGCAACGGCGGAGTTAGCCTTTGAACAGAGCGTAAAGGCCGTGATGGCGACCGCTCTCTCGGCCGACGAGCTTCGGCGTATTCTCTCTCTCTCGACGCGCCCTCGCTTGTTCTCTGACGCCACGGGCAAGCCCGTAAGCTTACCGAGCCCTCGTGAAGAGGCCGAAGGTAAACTTCGCGCCCTCCACCCTAACACGCTCGCTGAAATTGACGCGGTCGTTAACAAGCATGATAAGTACGCCGAGAAACGCAAGGGCTTCGATGATACCGACGAGCTCAAGCGGCTGCTGCGCGGCTCTGGGGTGCTTTCTTTCCGAATCGCTGTGAAGGCTGGCGAGCGTAGCGACGAAGAGAGTTTGCGCAGCAGGTTTCAGGAGCTGGGCCCCAGAAATGCCAACGCCGATGATGCCCGGTGGTTCAAGCTCAATCGTCTTGACGGTTGGCTGCACAGCAAAGAAATGGCGATGGAGGTCGCCAAGAGCGATCAGGCGGGTGTCGATTTCTTTCGCAACATCGGATATGTTGTCGAAGGCCGCGCGGGCGAGTTTCACATGTTATTGTGGGACACGCCCGGCACTCGCCTTAACCTCGATGATCACCGCGATAACCCATGGGCCGTAACCTCCTCCAGTGGAGCGCGAGGCGACACCGGCAAGCTCGAGATCACATTTAACATGGACCCGGTTGGTTCCCGCTATCTGGGAGAGCTCACCGGGCGGCACATCGGCAAGTTCATGGGCGTGCTGCTCGACGACGAGGTTTACACAGCCCCCACGCTCCAATCGGCGATCTCTTCCAATGGCCGAATTACCGGCGATTTTAACCCGGAAGAAGTAGATTACGTTGTTCGAACACTCACCGGCGGATCGCTGCAAGCCGCCCTCTCGCCAGACCCGATCAGCGAGGAGACTATTGCGCCCCAGTTGGGTGCCGACAACCTGCGACTGGGCCTTTGGGCGGGTGTCTACTCCGCGATTATCGTCGCGGTTTTCATGGTGTTCTACTACTTCAGCTGCGGCGCCATCGCTGTCTTTGCGTTAATTATCAACTCGGTCCTGATTCTCGGCGCCATGGCCATGAGCAAGGCGGCGTTCACGATGCCCGGGATCGCCGGGATGATTCTCACGTTCGGCATGGCCGTCGATGCGAGCGTGCTCATCTACGAACGTATGCGAGAAGAAATGCTGCGCGGTGCTGACCTGCGCACCGCAGTACGGTTGGGCTTTGAAAAGGCCCTCGCTTCCATCGTTGATGGTAATATGACCAACCTCATCGTTTGTGTGGTGTTATATTATTTTGGAACTCCCGAGATCAAGGGCTTCGCGATCACGATGGGCATCGGCGTGGTTTCTACTCTCTTCGCCTCGTTGGTGGTCAGCCGACTCCTGTTTGATATCTTCCTCTCTCTAGGATGGCGTAAGACCTCGATGCTTCCCATGGCCATTCCCGGCCTGCAGGCCGCGTTGACCCCGCGGTTTGACTGGCTGAAGTATCGCTACGTCTTCTATTCTATCTCGGCAGTTTATGTGAGCTTGGGCCTCATTATGATCTTCGTCGTGCAGGGCAAGCGCATGCTCGACAACCAGTTCCTGGGCGGAACCAAAGTTACGTTGCAGCTCAAGACCGACGACGGCTCCGGTAAGCCGCTGCTTCTTACGAGGTCCGCCGTGGCGGAACGCGTCGCCGCTGGCTCAGATGCTACGAACCTGCCAGCAGTTCTTCGACCGCTGCGCAATGCGGAGATCATTCCGCTTAACCCACAACGCGACGGTATTACCGCCAGCCGATTTGATATTAAGGTAGGGCCAACACCCGACGGCGTGCTGCCCGACCCCAGCGCAATCCCCGAAGCCATTAAACTTAAGTTTGCCGACGTGATGGACGTGCAACCGGCGCTCACGTTCGTTGGGGCGGATGCAGAGAGGGCGGAGAGTGCGCCCATCTATCCGATTGATAAACCCCGTCTGGGTGATAACGTTGACCGCCCGACACTCAGCGATCCGGTTGAAAGTTATATCGGCGGTGCCGCGATCGTCCTGGATTCCATCACCCCGCCCGTTTCCCTCGCGTCCCTCCAAACCCGGCTTGACACCGTGCGGAAGAGTTCAGTCTTTTCGTCCACGCTCGTGCGCCAGCGCGAAATCCGCATTATCCGCGGCACAGACGACCAAGTCGAAGCCGCGGTGGTGCTGGTGCGGGACCCCTCCGTCTCGATGCTTGAAGACGAAGTTGGTTGGCTTGACAATGTTCGAGATAAAGAATGGGCCATCGTCCGCGAAGGTCTGACCAAGAGCACGAGCCTCGCGGGTGTGCAACAGTTCAGTGCCGCCGTCGCCGATACCTTCCAGAAGCAAGCGATCATCGCGACGCTTATGTCGTTTTTCTTCATCGGTATTTATATCTGGATCCGGTTTAAGACCTTTGCTTACTCTGTGGCCGCCGTCGTCGCGCTGATCCACGACGTTATAACCGTGGCAGGCCTGCTCGCACTCTGCGGATGGTTTTACGATATAGGCTGGGGCGATACCGTCCGCGCGCTGGGCATTCTGCCGTTCAAGATCGACCTTAACATCGTCGCGGCACTACTTACGATCGCGGGATACTCGCTCAACGACACCGTGATCGTGATGGACCGTATCCGCGAGAACCGAGGCCGTTTACCTTACGCCACCTCGGCGATTGTCAACGCTTCGATCAATCAAACGTTCAGCCGAACAGTGATCACCGGCGGCACGACGATGGGCTCATGCCTCATTCTCTACCTCGTCGGTGGGGAAGGGATGCGGGCGTTCGCCTTCGCATTGCTCACCGGCCTTATCGTTGGAACTTACTCGTCTATCGCGGTGGCTGCCCCTATCGTCTGGTCGCGTAAGCACGAGAACGATCCGGGTGCCGTCGATGTGCCCCAGCCAGTTACGCTCTAGTTGGTTACGTTCTAGCCGGTAACGATTTCGCCAGCAACGCCGTGTTAGTTATCCCGCCGAGCATTCTAATCGAGCGAGCACGGACGGCCACGTGCCGCACGCCAACCAATTGCACTTCGTTGGCCCGCACCCGCAGTCGCCGCCAAATCTCCCCACCGTTTGCGGCGCTGGGGATGACGGCCCCTCGGCCCGATAACGGATAGGTATACGCACCGGTATAGGCGTTTACCTCAGAGCGAGGCCCGAGCCTGCCCTGATTGCCGTTCAGACTGAAGAATACGAATCCGAGCAGTTCGGATCGAGCGTGTCGCCTGTGTTGTTGTTATCACACGGGGCGCACACCGAGCCATCCAGGGCGGTAAAGCCGTGCTTAAGATGCGATTGCCCCAGTTGCTCAAAGCGGCCTGAGCCGTTTAACATTC
>CAYVFW010000215.1:0-5322 GCA_964450325.1 uncultured Phycisphaeraceae bacterium
GCTTCGCCGATGATGCGATGACGTCTGCGGGACCGCCGATCGTCGCGAAGGCGATCATGCTCTAGCTAACTTATCTTTGAGCCCGCCCGGCCATCGCCGCCGGGGTTCATCTCCCGCGCCAGCCATGCCTTGGCAAAGGTCCAGTGCCTTCGCACCGTCCGCTCGTTAATGCCCATCACCTCGGCAATTATCTTCTCAGGCAGGCCCGCGAAGAAGCGCAGCTCGACGACGCGCGCGGCTTGTTCATGCTCGATGGCGAGCTTTGTCAGCGCTGCATCGAGGTCGATGGGGTCGAGGTGGGCATCGGAGGGCGATCCGGCGCGCTCCGTTTGCACGTCATTCAGCACATCGCCGCCTTCAATCTTCATGCCACCGCCGCGTTTGAAGCGGCCGCGGGTCCGGGCGTGATCAACGAGGATGCGTCGCATCGCCTGAGCTGCGAGCCCAAAGAAAACGCCGCGATCGCGGGGCGGAGCAATGCTGTGGAATTCCGATTGGGCCGTGCCGTCGTTCTTTGAAAGCTTTACGTAAACTTCATGGACTAAAGCGGTTGCGCTGAGTGTGTGGCTGGCTCGCTCGCCCTCAAGCTGCGATTGAGCCAGAAGACGAAGCTCGGAGTGCAGCAACGCAAACCATCTTGCGTGGTCCGCCGAGCCAGGCGCCGAGGCCTCGGGGGCCAGAGGGTCACTATTCTGATCCTCCGATGGACGCATGAAGCTAACGGTAGAGCCTCTTTTGCCCACCCGCTTGGGGCTTCGGCGGGTCGCGCCTCGCGGCCTCCAGACCGCAACAGTGCCCAGCTCGCGACTTCGCTGCCCTTGCGCGTTCGCGGGCGCGAATGAGGGAATAAAAAGGTTGTAAATGCAGGTAGCCGCCGCAATTGCCAAGTTTACGAGGCCTTCAAGTCGGGTAGAAACAATGTCAATCGAACTTTTTCTGGCGGGCGAGGAAGTCATGGACCTCGATTTACTGCGCATTTTCTGCATTTCGGTTCGGGTCTGATCGTTTCGTGAGTAGAGAGCGCCGCCAGGTGCTTCGACTATTCATGCCACGTTAGATTGGCGGCAGCCTTGCTCTCCGCTGCCTTGAATCCGTACGATCTATCGATCCGAACTTATGACGGCGGATTAAGGATCTTTGACCCCACTAGCTGAGATTCCGCCTGAGTTGCCTTCATCTGGTATGAAGGATCGGGGTCATGAGAGCCCTAGTATGCAAACCCGTTACAATGCTCTTGATGCCCGAATCACGCGGTGGATGGCTCACTACGGGCCCATCCTCTCACGCATCGCCCTGGGAATGGTTTTTCTTTGGTTTGGTGTTCTCAAGTTCGTCCCCGGCTTGAGCGCGGCGGATGAACTAGCGACCAATACCATCTCAACACTTACCTTCGGCGTGGTCGGTGCGGAGGTCTCAAGGCCGATCTTGGCAGTTTGGGAAACTCTCATCGGCGTAGGGCTTCTCTCCGGAGTGTTCCTTCGCGCCACGTTGCTACTTCTGGTGCTCCAAATGCTCGGCACGGTGACCCCGCTGGTACTCTTCCCGGCTGAGACTTGGAAGTTCTTTCCACTGGTACCAACTATGGAGGGTCAATATATCATTAAAAACATCGTGCTGATCGCTGCGGCAATCGTCGTCGGAGCAACAGTCCGGGGGGGCGCGATGGTCGCAAGCCCAACCATCGCTCTGCGTGCGGTTCAGGAAGATGAACTGGAGACGCGTCGCCTGCGTTCGGTGTAAATCAAAGTTGCACCCCGATTTCGGAAAAGAGCCCTCGCCTAGCACCGGTGCCCTATACTGTTTGTCAAGCATGCAACCTGCTGGCTGCTTGATTCGGTGACTTTGGGCAACATTTTACTTTTTATCGCAAAGAGCACACCTTAAAAGAAAGCGACTCGACCATGGCCGATTCTGATCAAACTAAGACATGGCCCGACCTTGCGGTTGGGCTTTACGATCGTCTGACGGGCCGAAACGCTGAAATTACGTACGAGTTTGATAAGATGCATATCAAGATTCCCAGCGGCACGGGTGCGGAAGCCCAACACGCCGAATGGATCCTCACCGGCATTATCAAGATCCGCACCAAGGACCTGGGCCAACGCCCAAACTAATTACGGTCGGCCGTTTGTCGGGCACACTCAACGGCCGGCCGTGGTCATGCGATGCGGACGGATCTGAAGTTATGGTACAACTCTCCGGGCTTGGATCGGCACTTACCGCTGCGCGAGTGGCGCGACGTTTGCCCTCCCACTTCTTCTCTGTGGCAGGGAGAATTAACGGTGCTGTCCGCGTGCGGGTCGGTTCGTGGTCCGCGCTAGAGATCTTTCCACGTCCTAGTTTCATGGTAAGGCTGTTCGTTCCGGCTTTACGCTCAGCGAGCCGCGCATGACGGAGGAGAAGGTTCGCCCGGAAATCGCGGTCACTGGAAGCACTGGGTACGTCGGGGGTCGGCTGGTGCCGCTGCTTCTTGAAGCAGGTTTTCGAGTCCGGTGTATCGCGAGAGAGCCCCGTAAGTTGGTTGATCGTCATTGGCGCAACCATCCGCATGTTTCCGTCGTTTGCAGTGATTTGTCCGACGCTGATTCGCTCACGCCTCTACTTGCTGGGTGCGATGCGGCTTATTACTTGATCCACTCGATGGAGTCGAGCGGCAAGGACTACGCGGATCGTGATCGGAAGTTGGCGGAGGTCTTCGCGCAAGCCTCTGCGCGTGCTCGGGTTGCAAGGATCCTCTACCTAGGCGGACTCGGAGAGGTGAGCGCGGGCCTCAGCGAGCATCTTAGTTCGCGCCGCGAGGTGGAGAAAATACTGGGGTCAACGGGTATTCCCGTGACGGTGTTGAGAGCCGCCATGATTATTGGCTCAGGCTCGGTATCGTTCGAGATCCTGCGATACTTAGTTGAGCGACTTCCGATCATGATCACCCCATCTTGGGTGAAGACCGAGTCGCAGCCGGTTGCGATTAAAGATATGTTGCATTGGCTGGTCCGGTGCCTTTCGGTGCCAGCAACATCCGGCAGAATTTTGGAAATCGGCGGCCCCGACGTGCTCCCATATCGGGAACTCATGCGGATCATGGCGCAAGAGCTGGGACTGAAGCGCCGCATCGTCATCCCGCTGCCGCTACTCACGCCGCGGCTGAGTTCGAGTTGGATTAGCCTTGTAACTCCGGTTTCCTATCGCCTGGCCCGTCCGCTTGCTGAGGGTTTGCGCAACCGCGTGGTAGTTACCAATGACGACGTGCAGCAACTCATGCCTCATCAAGCCACCGGCGTGCGTGAGGCGATCCGACTGGCGCTGGCGAGGGTGCGAGCGAATGACGTTGCCACACGGTGGTCGGTGGCCGGACCGATCCCCGGTGACCCGGAGTGGGCTGGCGGCGCGGTATTCGCGGACGAACGTTCGATCGTGGTCTTTGCCAAGGGCCAGAGCGTGTTTGAGGCTGTGATCCGCATCGGGGGCGGTCATGGCTGGTACGCGGGCGACATGTTATGGCGGATTCGCGGCTGGATGGACACGCTGGTGGGAGGTCCGGGCTTGCGTCGCGGGCGACGCCACCCCGACCGCGTCGAGTTCGGCGAAACGCTCGACTTCTGGCGCGTCATCGGACTCGAACCCGACCGCACGCTTTTGCTGCTCGCCGAGATGAAGCTGCCGGGCATCGCCACACTTAACTTCTCGCTCGCGCCAGCTGAGGTCGAGGGGGCGACGAAACTCACCATGACCGCCCGGTTCAGATCCAAGGGAATCCTGGGTGTTCTTTACTGGTACTCGGTACTTCCGCTCCACAACGTGGTATTCGGCGGCATGCTCAAAGGAATTAAACGGATGGCGGAAAGTAGCGCAGGCACTCGTTCCGGCTCGCTGGAACCCGCGGATGTGCCTAGGCCCGGATATGGACGGGCGAGGCTCTGGCTCGGAGTTTCAGCCGTGGGAACGATCGTCACGACGTCAGCGCTAGCGTTAGCCTTTGGACTCCCGCGAGCGGCGGCCACGCTCGTACAACCCACGCTGTCGGGTCAACTGCTCCTATTGGCGGGGTTCCTTGCGATTTACGCCGCGATTCACCTCCCATTTGATGTGCTGGGCGGGTATCTGCTGCCGCGGCGGTTCGGCCGCCCTCATGCCTCTCTAGCGCGTTTCGCGGTAACTTTGTTCCGGGGCATGGGTGTACACACGCTGGTACTGGCAGTGATCGGCCTGTTCATCCTTTTGGCCGCGCGTGCGTACGACGTGCCGGGGGCCATCGGCATAGGAATACTCGCGTCAATTGCGCTTCTCGTGGTTCGAGGCCCACTGTCGCGGTGCATGGCGTCGCTGCGGTCAACGGCCACCGCGTGCGAGCCCATCGATGTGCGAGGAACAGGTCTGCGTGCCTGCTGCGTTGCCAGTGAGGACCAGGGATTCACAGGCGGAATCAAAGGTGTCTTCCGGCCCAGAAGTGTGATCGTTCCCGAGCGATGGACCACAATCCTTGGCCCCGCGGCCTTGGATGTGGTGCGTCGGCGACAGCAGTTCGCCGTACTTACGGGGAGCTGGTTCCGGGGACGAGCGTTGGCCCTTGGCTTCACTTGGACCGGGATCGCGTTCGCCGCGATTCTCGTCGGTCGCGACGATATCGGCAGTGCTCAGGGAGTGGTGGAGATGAGCTTGGTGTTTACGTTGTGGTCGTTCTTGGGCCTGCTGGTGCTCCCCACGCCCTCGCGTGCTGGAGTCGCCGAGGTTGACGGGGCGGTTCGCCAGTCAGGCATTGACGAGCGGGTGGTTGACGAGACTATTCGGAAGCTCGATACACTACAAGATGCGGAGACGGAGCGGCCCACAGCCATCGAGCTAGTGTTTCACCCGATTCCGAGTGTTCAGAGTCGCATCGACGGACCAAGAAGGCGAGACATCCGAGGCTTCCTCGGCGCTGCAAGATCGGCTGTCTACCTCAGCGCATCTGGGCTTGGCCTTTTGGGACGTGCCGTACACTGCAACTGCGGTCGCCCCGCACTGTGGGTGTTCCTCCCATCAGACTGATACTCAGGGAAATCGCGACGGCGGATCAGCTCTCGCTACTTCGCAGCGGACGGAAGACGTGATCTTCTTCTGCCGCTACCTATCGCTCCTTGCCAGCGATTCGAGCAAGCCTCACCCCACCCGTTGCTCGGTGATGACCGCCAGAATACCTTCGTAGCATGCGGGGTTTGCGGAGATACTTCCGAGGGTTGCGGTAGGCCATTTCTGGACGAGGGGCTGCGCGGATGAGCATCGAAATATTGGTGGCAGCGCCAATGCGTGGCTAAAGCAGGCATATTTCACTAATCTCACACTACA
>CAYVFW010000216.1:0-5304 GCA_964450325.1 uncultured Phycisphaeraceae bacterium
CGCGACCTTGCGCTGTACCGGCGCCGTCTGCTCGGCCATGAAGACTGTGCCAAACCCGCCCTCGCCGATGAGTTGCAGCAGTTTGTAGGGCCCGATTTTCGTGCCAGGGCCTTCGCGAGGCGGCGCAGTCATGGCCGCCACTGCGTCTGATGATGAAGGGCTGTCAAGCGTGGCCAAGGCATCGGGAAGAAGCCCACCGTTAGCAGTCTGGGAGGCCAGAAATCCCGCCGCGCGCTCGTGCGCTCGCAAGAGAGCGTCAACTTCGGCCCGCAGCGTTGCGTCCGTACCGCAGATGCGGCGGATGTAAGCCCTTCGCTCACCTCCGTCGAGGTCCACTGCGATCTCGAAGATTTCTTGTAGTCTGTCCGCCATCAGATGTGCCTTTCACTCAGTCTGGTGCAACCGCCAGGAATAATATTTTAAAGAGTGGTGTGAAGTCTTGGCGACACGGTCGGTAGTTACTTGTCCGTTACTTCTGTGGTGCGGGGCTGGCAGGCGGCGTGCCCGGCGTCGCCGCACCGAGCTTGGCCTGCCACTCCTTGGACTTGATGTCGTAGCCTTGGCCGGGCTCAGCCCTGTCCCACGCTGTGTAGAGCTCAATGAGGCCTTGGACGCAGCTGAGCGTATCTTTGTGCGTCGGTCCGCGGTCCTGGGCGGCCACGAAGATTGGGTGAGCTTCGAGGAGGTTCAATTCTGCCAGCTTGAATCGTTGAGCCTCGTACCCAAGTCCGACCCGGGCACGGCCGAGAGTGTTGAGGAGCCCCGCCAGTCGCCGCGTGTTGTCGCCTGTGAACGCCTCGCGGGCCGCGGGCTCGGCGGGCGTGAGGAGCCCAATCGCCTCGGCGAACTTTCCTTGTTCCCGGAGCAGGTTACCCACGTTGTTGATAGAGTTAAGTGTGTTAGGGTGCTCATCCCCTAGAACGCTGCGGCACTTTTCCAGCACCTCGCGGAAGAAGGGTTCGGCCTCTGCGCGTTTGTCCTGAGACCGCAGCAGCATGCCCATGTTGTTGATGGAGGCGAGTGTGCTAGGGTGCTGCTCTCCCAGCAAGCGGCGCCGCTTCTCCAGCGCCTCGCGGTAGTACGGCTCCGCCTCGTCCAACTTGCCTTGGGCCTGCAGTAGCGTTCCCATGTTGTTGATAGAAGTGAGCGTGCTCAGGTGATTCTCCCCCAGCACGCGGCGGCGCTTCTCCAAAGCCTCGCGGTGGTAGGGCTCTGCTTCTGCGAACTTGCTTTGGTCCTGTAACAGGACACCCATGTTATTAATGGAGCTAAGCGTGTCTGGGTGCTCCTCCCCCAGCACGCGGCGGAACTTTGTCAGCGCCTCGCGCAAATACGGCTCGGATTCGGCGAGCTTACCTTGAGAATACAGCAGCATGCCCATGCTTCTAATGGAGTCGAGCGTGTCCGGGTGTTCCTCCCCCAGCACGCGGCGGCGCTTCTCCAGCGCCTCGCGCAAGTATGGCTCGGCCTCAGCGAGCTTGCCCTGAGCCTGAAGCAGGGCGCTCATGCTGTTGACGGAAACCAACGTGTTAGGGTGTTCCTCCCCCATTACGCGGCGTTGTTTCTCCAGCACCTCGCGAAAGTATGGCTCGGATTCGGTAAGCTTGCCTTGGTCTTGAAGCAGGGCGGCCATATTGTTGAGGGAGGTGAGCGTCTCCGGATGCTCGTCGCCCAGCACGCGACGAAACTTTTCCAGCGCTTCGCGCAAGTACGGTTCGGCCTCGGAAAGCTTGCTCTGGGAAAGCAGTAGCAAGCCCATCGCGTCGATGGAAATGAGCGTCTCCGGATGCTCCTCCCCCAGCACGCGACGGCGATTGGCAAGCGCAGCTTTCTGCAGCGGGAAGGCCGCATCGTAAAGCCCGAGCGATTGATACCGCTTCGCCAAGATTTGCCGGAGCTGCGCATCGACGATGGGTTGGTCCTTGAACTGCTCATCGATCGCCTTCACGGCTGGCTTTAGGATCGTCGTGTCGATCAGGGCCGTCGCAGCGTCGGTCGCGTTTACCTTCAACCACTCTTGGCGGAATGAGTCTGCGCGTAACGTTCGCTGGGCATCAGGAACGCCTGCCTTCTCCAGCGCCGCCGCGAAGCGGGCATTTACATCTTCTGCCAGGCGCACGCCAGCACTCGTGGGGTCGACCTGGCCCAACATCTTCTCTTGGAAGTCCGAGACTTGCTTAAGCTCATCAGCGCGGGCTTTCTCGCCGTCGCGAGCGGCACCCGCCGCGGCCTGGGCCTTGGTGGCGGCGTCGGCTCGCTCATCGGCCCGGGCCCGCTGCTGGGCCTCATTTTCTTGCGCAAGAATAGCGGCATCGCGTTGGCTGGCAGCCTGCCTTGCCTGCCACAGCGTCCCCGCCAGACCGGCCACTAGTGCCGCAAAGATAAGCCCTGCGGCTAGTACCTGCCCCCGGTTACGTTTGATGAACTTCTGAGCTCTGTACCCCGCGCTCGGTGGGGCGGCAACGACCGCCTCGCCCGCAAGATAGCGGCGGATGTCCATGGCCAGACCGTTGGCCGTCTCATAACGGCGCTGGCGGTCCTTCTCCAAGGCACGCATCACAATCCAATCGAGTTCGCCGCGGACCAATATTCCCAGGCGCTTGGGCTCCGTATGCCGCTTAGCCGCGACACTGGCGATGGTGTCGGTGTTTGCACTGATCCGCGTGCTGGGCTTAGGCGGCTCGACCTCGCGGATAATTCGCTGGATCTCGGCATAGGCCGCTGAACGTAAGTTCGTTCCGGTGAAGGGCGTTGTCCCGGTGAGCAACTCGTAAAGCAGCACACCCAGCGAATAGACATCCGTCCGCGTGTCGATGTCGAGGTTCCCTTCGGCTTGCTCGGGGCTCATGTACTCGGGTGTGCCTATGAGCGCCTTATGCTCGGTGAACAGCGTCTTCTCGGTCAGCCGCGCGCTGGTCGCTTTGGCAATGCCGAAGTCGATCACCTTGGTGTGCGGCTTGCCGTCCTGCGTAGACACGAGGATGTTGCTCGGCTTTATGTCGCGGTGGATGATGCCCTTGCTGTGCGCATGCTGCACGGCGTTGCACACCTGCGCGAACAACTCCAAGCGTTCATTGATCGAAAGGTTGTTCTTGTCGCAGTACTCGACGATCGGATCACCCTTGACCAGTTCCATCACGAAGAAGGGCCGCCCCGCCTCGGTCGCCCCCGCATCGAGCACGCGCGCGATGTTGGGGTGTTCCATCATCGCCAGAGCTTGCCGCTCTTGCTCAAAGCGGGCCACCACTTGGCGGGTGTCCATCCCCAGCTTGATGATCTTAAGTGCGACCTTGCGCCGCACCGGATGCTCCTGCTCGGCCATGAACACGGAGCCAAACCCACCCTCGCCAATCTGTTGAAGCAACTTGTAATGACCGATCTTCGTGCCCGTGCCTTCACCCAGCTGCGCGATCATCGTCGCCGCGGCATCGAATGATGAGGGGTTGTCAAGCGCGGCTACGGTGTTGGAGTGGATCGCTGCCTCGGCAGTAGTGGAGGACAGAAAGCCCGCAGCGCGTTCGTGAGCACCCAGCAGGGCGTCAACTTCCTCGCGCAGTGCATTGTCGGTGCCGCAAGCTCCGCGGAGGTAAGCTACACGCTCACCTTCTTTGAGGTCAATAGCGTTCTCGAAGATCTCTTGTAGTCTGCCCGCCATAAATGGTCCTTTTACTCAGCCTCGTGCAACCGCTGGTAGAGCCATGCCCGTGCGAAGGCCCAGCGCCGGTCCACCGTCTTAGTGGACAGTTCAAGGGCCGCGGCGGTCTGTTCAACATTTAAGCCAGCGAAGAACCGAAGCCGGACGACTGCCGCGCCATCGGGCGACTCAGCCTCCAAGCGACGGAAAGCATCATCGAACCTCACAATTTCTTCAGAATTTCGGCAGGCCAGGGCGGCGAGGTTTTCTACATCGATTCCAGACCCGGGGTGGCCGCCTTGCCCCGGTCCACCGCGTTTGATCCTACCCCGCCCCTTGGCGTGGTCCAGCAGAATCCGTCGCATGGCTTCACCCGCCGCGGCGTAAAAGTGGCCCCGCCCGGCCCAAGGCACCTCACGCCGGCCGGAAAGTTTCAAAAACGCCTCGTGAACCAGCGCGGTCGCCGAAAGCGTGTGCCCATCTTGCTCGCGTGCCATTTGCAGCTGTGCGGCCTTGCGGAGCTGTTCGTACACCAATGGAAGCAGGCGATTGGCGGCGTCCTTGTCACCGTCCGCAGCAGCGGACATGAGCAAAGTCGCGTCTTCAGGATTGGGGAACGATGCGTTCAGGGCGGTATGGTCCGGGTTGTCTTAGCTTCGCTCCCACAATGGCCCAGCAGCGTGTTTAGAGAATAAACGGCATACTGCATGCTCCCAGACGTTTGCTCCCTAACTGGAAATTTCTATTGGTGTTCTGTTAGCAATAATTTGAAGCCGCGATGGCACCGGAATGCGCCGAGGCTATCTTTAATTGTCCGAAAATCAACTGCGTTCTCTTATTGCTGGCATCTCGCCGGTCGGCGAGGCTCGATCACTACGACATATGTGCGCGTTCACGCCCACGGGGCCTTGACGAGCGTGAAACGTGGCTTGTTACGATAGCATCACTGGCGGCTCCGCGGCGGTCTGGCGAACGCCGGGGAACTTGGCCTCACTGTCGCTCCTGCCAAGGTGTCGCGCAGTGCCAAGCAAGCCCTTTCCCGCAGCAATCCTGAAATTAAGGCTAAGCCGGTCGGGGTGTGGCCTTGTCATGATGTTGAAGATTGCCGAAAGATTAGGCCCGTCGCCCCCTCGTTAGCACCACCCCGCCAAACGTAAGCAATGCCATTGACGATGGCACCGGGATTTGCACGACGCGAAACCCGATACTGTCATCGGTTGTACTTGGGTAGAAGTCCCAACGGATGTTGGATTCAAAGTCGTTGTAATCAAACGCGCCACCACGAACGTTTCGGGAGCTTCCCGAACGGGTCAGGCCCTCGTTCAGCTCGAAAACGTTTCCGGTCATGTCGTACGCGCCGTAGAAGTTAGGTGCGTAACTCCCAACGGGCGTCGTGGTGTCAAAACCGTTCCAGTTGATGTTCGCCTGCGCAGTCGTTGGAGCGGTGTTGCTGGATGTCGGGTAAAGCCAGTAGTTGTCGCTATCGCCGCCTTGGGATGCGGGCTGGTGGTACGCGGCCTTGTACCACTCATCCTCGCTCGCCACCGCCCACCCCCAGCCCCCGTTCCGGTTGACGGTGTTGGCCGCGATGCCCCCGGCAGTGAGAGTGTACGCCCCGTTCTCGGTGGTGCTGTTGTCCTGCGCCCCGGTTGGCTGGCCGTTGTGCAACC
>CAYVFW010000217.1:0-5300 GCA_964450325.1 uncultured Phycisphaeraceae bacterium
CCTCGGATATCCTAATATTACAGGTGTGCCCAGCATAGACTTTCGTCTGGTGGATTCAATCACTGATCCTCCGCAAGTCAATGCCCAGCGTGTTAACTCCTCCGAACGCTTCCTGAGGCTTGACCCCTGCTTCCTCTGCTACCAGCCCCCGGGCAAGGCCCCCCCGGTGTCGCCGCCACCATCGCTCGTGAATGGTTATATTACGTTTGGTTCGTTCAACAACGCGCAGAAGCTTAACCTTTACATAATCAAGCTCTGGGCCAGCATCCTCAACCGCGCGCCCACCGCACGCCTGCTTCTCAAGGGCGTCGCCCTCTCCGAGCCCGCCCTGCAGCTATACATCAGTAGCCGCTTCGCCGCGGCGGGCGTCTCCAAATCACAACTTATTATCCTGCCGCGCGCCGCCACCACCGCCGAGCACCTCGCGCAGTACGCCAAGGTAGATATCGCCCTGGACACCGCCCCCTACTGCGGCACCACCACCACCTGCGAGGCGCTCTACATGGGAGTGCCGGTTGTAACATTATGTCCACCCACCCCCCACGGCACCCACGCCTCTCGCGTGGGCGCATCGCTCCTCTCCGCCATCGGCGCGACCGACCTCATCGCCCACTCACCCGAAGATTATGTTACACTCGCCCTCCGCCTGGCCAAATCCAATCTCGCCTCGCGCCGTGAATCTCTCCGCGCCACCCTCCTCGCCTCCCCCCTCTGCGATGGCCCCGCCTTCGCCACCCGCCTCGTCCAAACCCTCACCCAACTCGCAAAGCCAAATCCCAATAGTAATTTATAATGGCTAAGGCCAGGGTACGAACCGTCGGCGTTCCCCAGCGTAAAGGGTGAGGGCGGAGCAACCGCCCCGCCGCGCGTCGGCCGCACTCGTCTCGAGACGCAGGCGCCCACCGGCGGCCACTCAACGCCGGAAAAACCACCCGCCTCCATCTCCCATTACCGCCGCCCCTAAGATCTTTCAAGTCACAGACCTACCCTTTGGAGACACACGATGGCCTCATTCTTCTTGCCGCGTCCTCTCGTTGTTGCCCTGCTCGCCGGATTGCTTCCCGCTTCGCTCGCCCTCGGCTCAGCTCTGGGCGCTGTTGAACAGCCCCCCGCCGCGGCGTCAGCCCTTGCTGATACGGGCCCAGGCATCGCCAAGTTTGTTAAGATCCGCACGCCCGGTGCGCCCGCCATCGCGCCCGATGGCACGATGTATGTCCGTGACCAGCCCGACGGTATCTTCCAGCTCTACCGCGTCAAGGGCGATTCGGTGCGGCCAGACTTCAAAGGCGATAAATTAACTTCATATCCCGATGGCCTCGCGGGCTTCTCCCTCTCCGAGGATGGCAGCAAGATTCTGCTCTATCACGCCTTCGGCGGCAATGAGAACATCCAGATCTCACTGCTTAACACCGCCACCGGCAACATAACTCCGCTGCTGAACAACCCCAAGGTCCAGTACAGCATCAACGAGTGGCTTCACAACGATACCGGGTTTGTCTTCACAGCCAACGACGCGAGCGCCAACGATTTTCACATCTATCGGTACGACTTCACCGCCGATGGCAAAGGCACCATAACAAAACTCTTGGCCAAAGAAGGGTCGTGGGGCGCGGGAGACATCACCCGCGATGGCTCCCGCGCGCTCGTCGGCCAGTTCCGCTCAGCCTCTGACTCTTCACTCCACGAGCTTAACACGGCCACCGGCGAACTAAAGGACTTAACTTCCGCCCCCAGCGGTTCCACTGTTTCGATCGGGCCTGTGGGTTACATGCCCGGCGAGCAGGCCCTGCTCTTCACGTCCGACGCTGAGAATGGCCTTAAAAAGCTCTTCCTACGCGACCTTGCCTCCGGCGCCATCTTGAAGCCCATCGCCAGCCTCGATTCCTTCGAGCTTGACGGCGCGAGTATCAGCCGCGACCGCACCCTGCTGGGTGTAAGCATTAATCAGGACGGCTACGGCGTCCTCCGGCTCTTCCGCCTGCCCGGCTTTGAAGAAGTAACTCTACCCGCCATTGACCAGGGCGTCGTGGCTCTCACCGAGCTTAAGGGTAACCGCATCAGCTGGTCCCTCAGCAACGCCCGCACCCCGGGGTTAAATTACACCTGGCAGGTGCCCGCAGATAGCTCCGCCAAGCCCGTCCCGGCTCGCCAACTTACGTTTGCCGATACGCAGGGCATCGACCTCGCCGCCTTCCCCCTCCCCGAACTCATCCGATATAAGTCTTTCGATGGCCTCGAGATCCCCGGCTTCCTCTTCCTCCCCGCGGGATACAGCAAAGGCACTTCCATCCCGTTTGTAGTCAACTACCACGGCGGACCCGAGGCCCAGTTCCGCCCCGGCTTTGACCGGACCGTCCAGTACCTCCTCAGCGAAGGCTTCGGCGTCTTCCAGCCCAACGTAAGAGGAAGCTCGGGCTACGGCCGCGAGTTCCTTATGTCGGATGATTATAAGAACCGCTGGGCCTCCGTCCGCGACGGCGTGGAAGCCGCGGCTTGGCTCGTAACCAACAAGTACGCTACCCCCGGCAAGATCGCTACTTACGGCGGCTCCTACGGCGGGTTCATGAGTGTGGCCTGCCTGGTTGAAGACCAACTGCGCGTGGACGCGGGCACCCAGAAGGCCCGCCTCTTCGGCGCTGGCGTCAACGTCGTCGGCATTGTTAATCTTAAGACATTCCTCGAGCAGACCAGCGGCTACCGTCGTAAGCTCCGCGAGGCCGAGTACGGCCCGCTCTCAGACCCCGAGTTTCTTGAGAGCATCTCGTCGATGAACAAGATCGACAAAATTAATGTTCCCATGATGATAGCCCACGGCCTTAATGATCCGCGCGTGCCCGTGGGCGAGGCCATGCAGCTGGCCATCGGCCTCATGAAACGCGGCATGACCCCCGTCCAGTTCTACGCCCCCGACGAAGGTCACGGCTTCCAGAAACTCGAAAACCGGCTTCTCTTCGCGACCCAGATGAGCCAGTTCCTCAAACAAAATATTAAGTAACCAGGCCCGTCGCCGGGCCGCCACGGCACAATCACTTAACTTACATCGCGCCCGGCCCGGCCGGTTACAAACCTAACCACCGCCTTGGAGTGCGGCGCGAGCTACGCCGCCTTGTGGCCGCTGCGCATCTCCGGGGCCTGCTCGGATGTAAGTGAAGCTTTTTTAGCAGGCTGCGCCTGCATCATCGCGAGGCTGGATGTAAGCCGCGATATAGTTATCTTGGCTTCTTGGTTTTCAAGGTAGGTGGCCAAGGCGCGGGCGACCATGAGCACGAGCTCGCGGTCGGCGGCGTCGAGGTCGAGGTCGAGGTCGTGTGCCGGTTCGACATTTACATCCACACCTCGCACCGTGATGATAAGCCCATCCTCCGCGCCGGCGTACGGCGCACTGATCCGCACCGGCTGGCGTGCATCGCTCTGGGCAGGCTGAGCTTCATCGCCCATGCTTGAGCTGGCATCGCCCGCCTTAATCCGCACTTTGCACCCGGTGGGAAGGGCCTGGCTTAACTCAAGGGCAACCTTAGAGAGTAACATAAGCGGGTTGGCTGGCCCCGCCTGCATCGGGCGAAGACATGCGATGAGGCCCGCCGCACGCCGCTCGCCTGCCTCTTGCCCGGCTGGCAAGGCGGACATCGGGATAGGCGTTAAACATAACTTTTGGGGCGGGGTTACAGGGGAGTAGGTCGCGGGAGTCTGGGAGGCGGGTAAAGTAATTGGTTGGGTGACTTCTTGAATCAGCAGCAGTAACCGCTGGTCAGGCGTGGCGTGCCCTAAGGGTGAGATGCGGGCGCGGTAGCGGCGGCCGCGCCATGGCTCGCACGGCCGAGAGTGTGCATCAATGAAAGCATCGGCGGCGATATCAAACCAAGCATCGGGCGTAAACGTAAGATTTGTTTTTTGAGGGGCCGGTGAACTAAGTTGAGTAAGTGTACGGAAGCGTAAGTTTCCCCAGGATTGGCGGTTGCAGTTCAGTAGAGCGGCCATCGACGCATTGATCCATTCGACATTGCCCCGGGAGTCCAGGGCGGCAACACTTTCGGTAAGCAGGTCGAGGGCAGTCGCGGCGTCCGCCGCGGCATGGCGCACGAGAGGACGAAGCGTTGCCGGGGTCTGAGAGTGTCTTAATAACAAGAGCAAGACGAAGAGGATCGCCAGCACGCAGACGCACGCGACCCCAACTTCCACCGCCGTCCACTCACCCGCGATGGGTGGGCGGAGTACGGCCGGAGTTATTACCCAGTAACTGATGTGCATGAGATCTCTTCAACGCCGAGCCACACGAGGCGTACGCCGCGTGCGCGAGGGAGTTTGTGTAGTAAATATATCGACGCTTAAGTCGGGTGAGTTCATACGGCCTCGTAAGCATGGTTCATCTAAATTAGAGGCTTTAATGCCCTTCATGGGTGAGAGGAGTGCCTCCAGCAGATCGCCCGACCGAGCTTCATGAAGCTCAGTGAAACGGTGGTAGACCTTGGCGTTCAGCCCGGATGCTTACGTTTCGCGCAGCGCGATCGATGCGGCCACGTCCGGGCGCTCGCTCGCTCGCTTCAATGCGCGAATATTTACATCAGGTTTGCATCAGGCCGAAGATAAGTGGTTGGGTGGGGCGGGGGGTGAGGTTACTTCGGGAAGTGGTGCGAAGTTGTGGCTGGTGACGGCGGAGAGGAGCCAGCGGTGAGGCTCAGACTCGAAGCGGACGGCCTCGAGCACGAGCGAGCGAATAGGCGCGGGGGCGTGGTGAGTTGGGTTGGGATCGTCGTAGGGATTAGTTGATGTGGCGGGGGGAGCCTCTGGCGCGAACGTAATTGTGAGTGAGGCGTGGTGGCGGCCTTCGAATGAGTTCGCTGGTGCGTGCGCTAGTGCGTGCGCGGGCTTGTGGCCTTCGCCGGTTGGGCCTTGGCCTGCGCTGGCTGGTTGTCCCGGCGTTTCGCTGGTAATCAGCGGCCCGATATCAGTCGCGCTCAGGCCAGCCGTTGGATGGCAGCGTGGGTTGAGGGACGGGCAAGTTGAGACGAGGGCGCGGACCGCCTCGAACCGCTCTCTGGGGCCTTCTGGAAGGACCACTGGCAGACCGTCGATTGTGGCGCCGGGGGCTAGATTTGTAGAGAGGGTGGTGAGCGCAGCAGTTTGGATGTTGGGGTGCGTGTTGAACAACTGCGTGGCGAACGCGAGGAGAAGGTCAGAAGCGCGGCGGGCTGGGAGCGGGGCGTGTTGAAGGTAGCGGTCGGTGGGAGTGAAGGGAGCGTTGGCGCGAAAGTGGGTGTTTTGATCGCTGCTGGCTTCGTGCCGCGGTGCGGGGGGAGTGG
>CAYVFW010000218.1:0-5298 GCA_964450325.1 uncultured Phycisphaeraceae bacterium
GTTCTACTTAATACCTCCCCCCCACTCCTCCCTGAGAGAGTCTCGCCGCTTACGTTCAAGGGCTTGGACATCTCCGGCTTGGTCGCCGCGTGCAAGATTGACCACAGCGTACCACCAATCGCCGATAGCCCCGGCGGCTCACGCGCAGGTTACGATCGCTGGAACTCCTTCGCCGAGGATGGCTTACGTCGGTACGCCGCCCGCCGCACCGATGCCACCCAGCGCGATGGCGTCTCCCGGCTCTCACCATACTTACATTACGGCATGGTCTCCCCCTTCCGCATCGCCCGCGAGGCCGCGCTGGCCGCCCGCAAACCAACCTTCAAGGAAGGGGCCGAGAAGTTCCTTAATGAGCTCTTCACCTGGCGAGAGGTCTCTTATAACTTATGTTACTATCGCCATGATGATGTGCAGAGCCTTGCGATCCTGCCCGCCTGGGCACAAACCACTCTCGCGGAACACGAGGCAGACCCACGGGAACATAACTATTCGCTCGAAAGCCTGAGCCGTGGCCAGACCGATAGCCGCCTCTGGAACGCCGCCCAGAAGAGCCTCCTCATCCACGGGGAGTTGCATAATAACTTACGAATGACCTGGGGCAAGGCCATCCCCACCTGGACTCCCACCGCACGCAAAGCCCTCGCCGCGCTGCTGGACCTGAACAACCGCTTCTCGCTCGATGGCAGCGATCCTAATTCATACGGTGGGTTGTTATGGTGCCTGGGCCTTTACGACCGAGCCTTCACGCCGCCCCGGCCCATCATCGGCACCGTTCGACCCCGCCCGCCCGCCGACCACCAACGGCGGCTGGACCTCATTACTTATGAACGCTTTGCCCTTCGCCCGGCGCTCACTCAGCCCCCGCGCATCGCCGTGATCGGCGCGGGGCTGGCGGGGCTGGCCGCGGCCCGCATGTTAAACGATCAGGGCTTGGATGTAACTGTATTTGATAAGGGCCGCCGCCCCGGTGGCCGGGCCTCCACCCGCCGCGAATCCATGGACGGCGCCGAACTCCACTTTGACCATGGGTGCCAATACCTTACATTTGATGATCCCCGGTTGGCCGGTAGCGTCTTGTCCTGGCAGCAGGATGGGGCAATCGCCCGCTGGAATCCCCCCCGCGGTTGTATTACGATACAGGCGGGCCTCGCCACCCCCGTTCCCACGCCCGTATGTTACGTTGGCATCGGCGGGATCCGTTCATTCGCCAACCACTTGGCCCAAGGCCTTACCCTCCGCCAGGAGCACGAAGTAACCGCCATCACGCGAGAAGCCAACAGACCCTACCAGCTTACGTTTCAGGATGGCCGGACGCTGGGAGGTTATGATTCACTTATCATCGCCCTTCCGGCTCCCCAGGCCGCCCGACTGTTGGCGCCTGTAAGCGAGCTACTCACCTCCAAAGCACTGGCCGCGCCCTTCTCCCCCTGCTGGGCCGCCATGATCGCTGTAAAGCAACCGGTTAATGTTAACTTTGATGTCGCGTGGATCACTCCAGCTCGCTCGGCCCAACCCGTTGAAGCACCCCAGCCCCTTTCGCTTATGATCCGCAACAGCGCCAAGTCCGGCCAGAAGGTCGCGGGCATCGTAAGTTCCCCCGAAACCTGGACCCTGCACGCCAGCGCAGCCTGGTCGCTGGCTCACTTGGAAGAGCCAAAGGACCTCGTCGCGACGCAGTTGCTCGCCGCGGCCTCCCGGGTCTTTGAAACCCAAGGCGCCAACGGCGTGCCGCTTGAAACTAATATAATATCTTGCGTGGCCCACCGCTGGCGCTACGCGCGAGCGACCGCGCGAGGTTCGCCAAATCCTACCGAATGTTACATCGATGCCGCCGCGGCGGTTGCCCTCTGCGGAGACTGGTGCGGGGACCATTGCGGGTCCGGGACCGATGCCCAGTCGGCCTACCTCTCCGGAATCGCCGCGGCGGCCCGGATCATCGCCCTGACCCAGACCACAGCACACTCATCGCGAGAGGCGCCGGTGAACGGCGTAACATAATCATAACATTTGTTAACTTCCAAGGGCCTTAGGCCCACCAGCTATTTGACAACTTAATATTACTCTTCAGCAGGCGACATTGGCCGCCGGGCCCACTCGACGGTTTCGGCCAGGCCATCCTCGAGCGTCGTCACCGGCTCGTACCCCAGAAGCTCGCGGGCCAGGCTTATGTCGGCGTACGAATGTAATACATCTCCGCCCCGGGCTTTCTCAAAGGTGGGCCTCGCGCCGCCGTCGCAGGCCTTGGCCAGAATCTCAGCCAGTTCCAGCAGCGAGGTGCGCCGCCCCGCCCCAATGTTAACAGCCTCGCCCGCCAGCGCGTTGCCGCTCGCGCCCGCCAGCAGCATCGCGATCACAGCATTACTTACGAATGTAAAATCCCGGGTCTGGGTGCCATCGCCGAAGATAACCGGGGCGTGGCCATCGCCCAGCCGCTTGATAAACGCCGGGATGACCGCAGCATAAGCTGAATCCGCGGGCTGGCGAGGACCAAAGACGTTGAAGAAACGTAATGAAACCCCGGAGAGCCCATAGCACGAAGCGTACGAGGCCAGCAAGTGCTCCCCCGCCGCCTTGCTCGCGGCGTAAGGCGAAAGCGGCTGAAGGCGGGCGGATTCCACCTTGGGGAGCGCGGGGTCGTTACCGTAAACCGAACTGCTCGAGATCGAAACGATCCGCTTGGCGGTCGCGAACTTCCGGGCGGCCTCGAGCACTCGCAAGGTTCCCGTGGCGTTGACAGACCAGGTTCGTTGCGGTTGCTCGATGCTTCGGGGCACCGATCCGATGGCGGCAAGGTGAAAGATAACCTGTGCGGCCGGCTGCCGGCGGGTGGGCCCTACCGCCGCGGCGAGCGCCTCATCGTCCAGCACCGAGCCGTGGATGAAGCGCACGAGCTGGGGCTCTAGATCAATTAACTCCGCCAAATGCTCGGCGGTGGAGCTACTTAAGTCGTCGATGCACCGGACGTTGGCCCTTAAGTACAGAAGAGCGTCGCAGAGATGGCCGCCGATGAAGCCCGCTCCGCCGGTGACGCAGACCTCGCGACCTTCGTAGAAGGTGCGGAGCTGATTGACTTTGTCAGAGGGTAACTTCATGGCTGGGTGAAGCAGGGTATGGAGCCCCGGCGGCTGTGGCTATGAGAGGAAGTGTTCGAGTGTGCTTTGTTACCGGGCCGGGGTGGAATCTTGCCCTATAAGCCGAGCGGGACGGCCGAACCGGCCTCACCCAGAACATAATTTTACTCGAAGGACATCCCCTCCGCGCCGTCTTTTCCTTTTGCTCCCTTGGGGGCTCGCTCGAGCAGCCAACGTAACTCTACAGCGTGCAGCACCCGGGCGAGGACGATGTAAGCAGCAACGCCCACAGCGGTACACGCGGCGAGCCGGGCGGCGGCGTTGGCCCATCGATGTGGCTCCGGGGGGCTAAGAGAAGGTATACTTACAATCGAGCCGGCACCCCCCGGCCAGAGCACTAACACAGCGACCACAGCCGCGCTCATTACCGCGGTGATGCAGGCGATCTTTGCAAAGCTGGCGAGGGTGGCGGGGTCAAAGATCTTTACACTTAACTTACGTTTACAGAGCGTGAGCAGTATGACGCACTGCACCATCGCGCTGATGGCGGTTGCCCAGGCCAGCCCGGCTTCGCGCAGGGGCCAGATGAGCACGAGGTTAAGTGTAATATTAAATCCCACCATCGCGACGGCTATGCGCATCGGGGTTGTGGTATCACCCTTGGCGTAAAAAGCCCGCGTGAGAACGTGGTTGAGGGAATAGGCCCAGACGGCGGGAGCAAAGCCCAGGAGTACCGCCGCGGCACGGCCGACTCCCTCGGCGCTGAAGCCGGACTCTCCGCCGCTGTAGACAACATAAATTAAGTCATGCCGGACGAGGGCGAGCCCCGCGCTGGCGGGCAGGCCGATGAAGAAGCTCAGTCGCAGACCCCGCCGGAGGACCTGGGCGAAGGCGCCTGCGTGGGCGGGGGTGTTCTCATCGCGGCAGGCGCGGGAGAGTAAGGGAAAGACGGCGGTGGCGACGGCGAGGCCGAAGACGCCCAGGGGGAACTGATATAACTGCTGAGTGTAACTTAATATTGCGTTGGATTTCTCGTCCAACGTAAGTACCCGCCCGAACATGGTTGGGCCGATGAGCAGCGGCCAGGTGGCAATCAACTGATCGACCATTGTATTAATTTGGAGGGTTCCCAGGCCCAGGGCTGCGGGAATAAAACGGCGGAGGACCTTGCGGGCGTGCATCACCGCGGCGGTGCCTGCGGCCCGCCAGCGCACCAGGCCGCGAAGGCCCCAGAGCGACCAGTAGATCTGGGCGACACTGGCGGCGACGGCGGCGACGCCGACGGTGTACGCCGCGGTTAACTTATTATCGAAGGCGCCGAAGAAGAAGGGGAGGCTCGCGGCGATCTGAAATATGTTGAGAACAATGGGGGCTGCGGCGGGAGGCCCGAAACGTCCGTGCGCCTGGAGCATGCCTCCAAGGATGGCGGTGATGCAGACCATGGGCATCATGGGGAGCATCAACATAATCATAAGTATTGTGGTGGTGCGCCAGCCCGCTGCGCCCAGCTCATCGGGAGGGGGGGGGCCGTGGAGTTGGCTTACAAAGTCGGCGGCTGGGATAGCGATATCGCCGGCTGTGAGCGAGGCGGGTGCAAAGAGCAGGACGAGGAAGAGGCCCGCTTCAAGAATCAACGTAAGCGATCCGGTAACGAGCACCAGCACTTTGAGTGTTATACTCGCCAGTTCGTCGGCGACGGCGGGGTCGTCGCGACGTAATTTTGTGTATTCAGGCAAGAATGCGGCGGAGAGTGCGCCCTCACCGAAGAGCCTGCGGAACAAGTTGGGGAGGGTGTACGCGATCCGGAAGGCGGAGGCGAGGGCACCATCGGAGAGGAGTCGCACGATGACGACGTCTCGGGCCAGGCCGGCGAAGCGGGAGACTAACGTAAGTCCTGAGACGACGCGGATGGCGGAAGCGAGCGCACCTCCACCGCCCTCATCGGCGCTCGCGCCTGCGGCTCGTCCTTGATCCGCCGTCTGTTGGCCGTCCGGTGGCACGACCTAAGCATAAGCGCGCTGGGAGTGGGTGCGGGGCCGGGGCTATCTTTGGAGCGGGGCCAGCTAGACGTAACATAACAAAACTAAAAAACCCCGCGGCCTGAGCCTCGGGGTTTCTGATCTACTTATAAGCCTCATAGAAGAGGGTCGCCTTAGTATCCGGGCAGACTAGCTTGGCTGCGAGCAGATTTAAGCTGCTTGCAGGTGTAAGCTGATTACCAGCCACC
>CAYVFW010000219.1:0-5293 GCA_964450325.1 uncultured Phycisphaeraceae bacterium
CCACCCACCCCCCCCGCGCCTAAAAACGCTATCGCCGCCCTCGCCGCCGCCAGCCCCGCCTCATCACGCGGCGGTCTCACCGCCAAAGGCACCGCCCTCTTCACATGGAATCAAGATTTTACCTTTGACCGCGCATCCGGCGATGCCACCCTCCGCGGCACCGGCCTCGCAGGTGTCCGCCTTGTTCACGATGCCGCGGCTGATGGCCTTCGCAGCGAACTGGAGTGCCTAAGTCTGGTCGCGACGATTGATTCAGCGGCATCTCCTTCGCCCTCCCCCGCCCCGAGGAGCGAAAGCAATGAGGATTTGCAAGCAACCGAGTCTTTCGGGGGCGAATTTCGCTCCGCCATAGCTACAGGCTCCGTTTGGCTTCGCTCCAGGGGCCGCGAACTCACCTCTGAGACGCTCACCTACGACGCTGCGTCAGGCCTCATCGACGCGACCGCTGCCCCAGGCCAGCTCGTCATGCTGAGCAACCCCAACTCCGCAACGCCAATCAGCGCCGGGGAAATCATGTGGAATCTGCGCGATGATGGAATTCGCATCATCAACGCGCAACCAATCGTCGCCCCGCGGTGAGCGGGCAAAATCAAATGGTCTCCATAAAGCCACGCTCTTAAATCGTTCCGGGAGCGGGAAATATCGGTCGTCGGATTTCCGCAACCCTCCACCGACAGAAGTGATGACAAGTCGGACCTTTTTACGCTTATAGCCCGCGTTATCGGTGCGCCACACAGAGAAATCTGTTAGATAAAAAGTCGCTCGGGGCTGGATAGAAAAACCCCTTTGCAAGGTTAAGGAACCTAAACCAGCATTTCATACGGATATTTCTCTTGCAATCGCGTTGCATTTTCGATACAACAATAGTATTGGAGAATGAAGCACCCGTAAAGTCGTTTTCACACTCTTGCGACGCCACTTTATCGGCGGCGACGGAAGAGCGGAGAAAACTACTAAATACGTGCGGTCATTCTCATTAGGTTTAAGTACGGTTATGACAAAGAGTCGATGTGTCTGGTCCAGAGTTGGAACCACGCGCAAAGACTCGGGCTTGGAGAGAGGCACTGTCTTACCGAGTTTGATTCGTCGCTAGAGCACTTTGATTAAGGTGTCGGCTGCTGTTACACCCGCAGCACGCCAAACCTAAGCCGAAGCGCTCTTGCATCTCTGCGGGTTCTGCCCGCGAGATGGCTATGGCTTTGCCCCGGTGCAGAGGCCTAAAAAGCGACTCTTACAGCGCAAGTTGAGCTAGGCCGCTCCTTAGGCCCGCTTCGAGGGATGGTGCATTTCGGGTGAATGTGTGTGTGTGTGTGTGCGTGGCGCAGAGTTTGGTGTCTATCTCAGCCACTATGACGATCCTAGCCGATCGCAGTGCGAATCTGATCTGCGGTGACCGTCGTTTGGTGCACCAGACTGGTCTGCGTCCGAATAAATTGAAGAGAGTGCCTTTCATGAAAAATCTCTTACGTTCCCGTGCCTCCTCCGTTATTGTGTCCCTTCTCTCTCTTGCTGGCCTCGCTTCCGTAGCAGCCGCCCAAGATGTGTTCCCTTTCACAGATGACGGCGGCGAAGGCAACCCCGGACCCGGCTTCGGTTCCGATTGGGAAGAGCTTCCCGCCGTCGCACCCATGTATAACATCACTGAAATCGGTACCTTGGGCGGTAACGAAAGCTATGCAACCGCAATCAGCGACAACGGCTGGATTGCTGGCGGTTCCAAGATCGCCCCCGTCGCCAACGTCAGCTACACCCGTGCCTTCCGCGTCCGTGACGGCCAAGCTTTGCAGAATATTGGCAGCTTGCCCGGCTTGCTCTACAGCTCGGCGTACGGCGTGAACGACGCTGGCGACGTTGTAGGCTCCGCCGCGAACGCCGCCAATCTCTATGGTTCAACAGCTCAACCATTCATATATCGCAACGGTCAGTGGATCGATCTCGATCCGATCAACAGCGGCATTCATGCTCAGGCAGCTGGCATTAGCAACAGTGGTTGGGTAATCGGCACCAACTCATTCCGCGGCGTCGGCTCGGTCGAAGCCTTTAAGTGGCGTTCCGGTGCACCTGTCAATCTTCCCGACTTCGCTGGCGATATCTGTCGCATCTCCTACGGCCTTGGCATTAACGACCTGGGCGTTGCAGTCGGTTACTCGTCTCGTGTAGGTGCCTGCGGCGACGCCCGTGCGGTCGTCTATCCCGCCTCGGGCGGAATCGTTGACCTCGGAACGCTTGGTGGCGACAACTCCAGCGCGCAAAGCATCAACATATTTGGTGACATCGTCGGTGTTGCCGAACTCGCGACTGGCCAGAACCGTGCTGCTTTCTGGCGCAACGGCACAGTTACTAACCTAGGCACCTTGGGCGGAGCTTCCTTCGCTCTGAGCGTAAACAACGAAAGCACGGCGGTTGGTTACTTCCTTGACAACCGCAATCAACAGCGCTCCTGCGTTTGGATCGGCGGCAATCCCTTCGATCTCAACACGCTCATGGCGAATGGCAGCGGCTGGCGTCTGCTCATCGCTACGGGTATCAACAACGCCGGTCAAATCGTCGGCCAAGGCCGCAACCCCGCCGGTCAGCTTCGCGGCTTTGTCCTGACTCCTCCCTGTCGCTCTGACTACAACCGCGATGGCGGCGTTGATGGCGATGACGTGGGCAGCTACATCAACTCCTGGTCTGCTGGCTTCGTGGACACCGACGTGAACTGGGATGGCGGTGTTGATGGCGCCGATGTCGAGTTCTATATGACCCTCTGGGTTGAAGGTCGCTGCTAATCAAAAACTCAGGTGGCGGCTGCTAGCTTAGCACTTCCCCTGATCACACATGCTACCTTTCAAGCCCGAGGCGAAAGCCTCGGGCTTTGTTTTATCCGTACCTTTGCCCGACAAGTTACACGAATCTAACTTTGTTCTAATTTTGGTAGTGTTGTCATGATCCACGATTTTCCCCACCCCTTGACTGCCGCCCCGGACCATCCTTTACTTGCCCCCCTGCTGCCCGACTGGCGCTGTGGCGGCATCGTCGATTGCAGGAACGCCTTTTCCCGTTTTGGTTGATTCGCGCTCGTCCTCCGCTTTGGTCACTGCATCCGTTGCTCTGGCTCCATAGCGAAGCAAGATGGAGGCTGAAAACCGGGGAAGGCACTTCGATTCAGTACGGGCGGCAGTGATACTTTTGTTACGAATGAGGAGCTTATGTCGATTCGAGTTAAATCCCGCAGCGGAGAGTCAGTCGAAGGCCTGATGCGCCGCTTCAAGAAGTTGTGCGAGAAGGAAGGTCTTACCAAAGACATCCGGCGCAAAGAGTTCTTTGAAAAGCCAAGCGAACGTCGCCGGCGCGATGCTCGCCGCTCCCTCGCCCGCCGCAACGGTGAGTTCCCTGCGCTCCCGCTCCGTAACGGCCCTAAGTTCGCTGACTAATCCGCAACGTAACCCACCGCCTCGGACGATCCTTCACTAGGTCGCCGCGGCGGGTTCTGTTTCGAGTGTAACCGTTTCATCGCGGCCGCTCGGGCGAATCGTTCCTGGGGTTCAAGCGGGCCGGTCGCAATAAATTAGTTGCGCGATACAACTCTCCGAGCGATCCACTCTGGTCGGTGCCCCTCCCCCTACATCCGCTCTCTCTGCCCCTTTTCCACTTCAAACTTTTCGCCATCTCATAAAACTCTTCTTCTGCAGACCCTTTCCGCGGCGATCGGGAGTACTTGGCGGTTCGTGAGCCGTCGCTTTCCAAACCCCGCCGCGTTCATCGGAGTTCCTCCCCTTGATCGCCACCATCCAGCTTGCCGTCGCGTCCTTGCACCGACGCCTACCCGTGTCAATGGCGATTCTCGCCCTCTTGGCGATCTTCATGATACCCGTACCTGCGGCGGCGCAGGCCACCACTGGGCAAGCCACCACTGGGCAGGCCACCAGCGGGCAGGCCATCGCTGAGCAGGGCACCACCGCGCCAGCCCTTGCGCTCCCAGCCGCGCACCGGATCGGTGGTGAGCTGAACATCGTCCTCCCCGATCTCACGAATACGTCTGTCCAAGTCGACTTCTTCGGGGGCATCAGCGGCCACAACCTGCTGCTAGGCGGGCTGCTCATCAGTGCATTGGGCCTCGCCTTCGGGTTCGCCATCTACGTGCAACTCAAGCGCATGCCCGTGCACAGCAGCATGCTGGAGATCTCCGAGTTAATTTACGAAACCTGCAAGACCTATCTCCTTCGCCAAGGTAGGTTTCTTCTGATCCTCTGGGCCTTCGTCGCCGCGGCGATGATCGCTTACTTCAAAATCCTAATGCACGTGGCCTGGGGCGACATGGCCCTGATCATCCTGTTCTCTCTTATCGGTATCGCGGGTTCCTATAGCGTCGCCTGGTTTGGCATCCGCGTCAACACCTTCGCCAACAGCCGCGCCGCCTTCGCTTCACTCCGCGGCAAGCCCTTCCCCTGTCACGACATTCCTCTGAAGGCCGGGATGAGCATCGGTATGGCGCTCATCAGCGTTGAGCTTTTGATTATGTTGGTCATTCTGCTCTTCCTGCCCAGCGAAGTGGCGGGCAAGTGTTTCATCGGCTTTGCAATCGGTGAATCGCTGGGCGCGGCCGCGTTGCGTATCGCGGGCGGCATCTTCACGAAGATCGCCGATATCGGAAGCGATCTGATGAAGATCGTCTTCAAGATCAAGGAAGACGATGTTCGTAACCCCGGCGTCATCGCCGATTGCGTGGGCGATAACGCTGGCGACTCGGTCGGGCCCAGCGCCGACGGCTTTGAAACCTACGGTGTAACCGGCGTCGCACTGATTACCTTTATCATGCTCGCGATCATCCCGGGGGTGGATCGTTACCTGCCCACCGGTGTTGTCCCGCCGGGCACCGAAACGCTGGTCGTCGGGCAGGTTATCGCCACGGCCGAGCAGATGGCCATCGCCACAAACGCTGCAAGCGTCGTGCAGGTCCAGATGCTCGTCTGGATCTTCGTGATGCGGATTATCATGATCGCCGTCGCCGCGGTCGCTTACTTTGTGAACCACGCCTTCGCCAAGGCCCGTTATATAAACTCAAGCAAGATGGACTTTGAGAAGCCGCTCACCAGCCTGGTGTTCATCACCTCGGCCCTCTCTATTCTGTTAACATACCTGGTCTCGTACCTGCTCATCCCGTCGATCCATGGGGACGAAACTCTTTGGCTGACACTCTCGACCATCATCACCTGCGGCACCGCCGCGGGCGCCATCATCCCCGAGTTGGTCAAAATCTTTACAAGCACGCGGAGCCGCCACGTACGCGAAGTGGTGAAAGCCTCCGAGC
>CAYVFW010000220.1:0-5287 GCA_964450325.1 uncultured Phycisphaeraceae bacterium
GTCATACCCCCCCTGACCCCGCCCGGAATAGCTGCCTTGGCCACCGGAGTATCCACCTTGGCTTGAGGAGCTATCTTGGCCATAAGCACTATACTGACCACTTGATCCGCGGAGGGAGTCGCCTCCACCCTGCATAAAGCCCCATTCGCTGTCGCGGTTGCTGGCAGATCGAGACCGGTCACCATATTGACTCCCGGACGCACTGCTGTTACGGCCCGAATCGTCGGTTTCATTCCACGAATTAGTTAGCCCGCGCTGGTTGGCATGAGCGTTTTCGTAGTCATTACGACTGCGTTGTCGACCATTGTCGTTCCCGCCCGAGCCACCTTGGCCCACGTTGTTCCGCCGCCCGCTGTTATCGCGTGACATGAAGTAAACTCCTTGTAAGTTTCGCTCACAAAATCTGTTCGGGGTTGACCACTTGGCGTTCAAGGCGAGCTGCAAAGCAACATGCAAGCACTTGAGTGAGCAAGTGGGACTGACTGACTTGTGCGCGCATGAAGGAATCGCCAGTTAAGAGACACTAAAAAGCGTCTCACGACGAACTATCGCGACTTTTCCATAAAAATAAGACGTTTCGTGAACAAAGCCGGATGTCATACAACACCCGGTTTGGTCAACACACACGTTGAAGCACGCCGCGTACGAATGAAGCGGGGTTCATGTACGCATGAGCGTGGCGGGAAACTTGACGCCCCCCAACCTCGAATAAATTTTGGTAGGCTCATTCCTGGGAGAGGCGGTTCACCAAGATAAGATAGATACGGCGAGAGCACCTTAGTCCTACGTCGCCGCGTCGCGAGGTCCGACCCAATGACCAAACGCGAGTCTCAGTCTTGGACTGCGAGGGACGAACGTACGCCGCCCCCCGCTGGCGCGATGAATAACATCACCTCGAATTGCACGATCCCGCAGCAAACCTTTTAGCATCAAGCTCGGCAACTTTGTCCGAGGCGATTGTCCCCGCAGTCGCCGGGGAGCGCGACGAAGGCGACTCTGCCGCTTCCTCCCGGGCTGAGATCACCGTCGTCGCACCCAATCGGCTTGACGCCTCGCGTGATTTGTTACGTGCGACTGCGTGGGCGTTGATTGATCAGCCAGCGATGGTTCGGTCCGCGATGAGTCCGCACGCGGAAGGGCGATGGGTGCGAAAGGATGCGGGGATACATATTCTCGCCGCGGCATGGGCGGCGGAGCAGGCGTTGACGTTGAGTCTATCTAAGCCGGTACTTTTGTCGCTCGCGGGCTCGCGTGCGATCGTTCCGGTGATACATATTGGGATCACCAGCCCGAGGATGGGCGTAGCTCCGATAGTTATCTCTCTAGACGCCGCCGCGGCGAGGTTGCTAGCCAACGCGGTGTCGCGGCGTTTTGTTCATGCCCAACCGCTCGGCGCGCTCTGCGCGGCCGAGTTCGCGCTCATCGATTATCTTACGTTAGAGGTGCTTGACCGTTTAGGCGTGCCCGGCCTTTCGCACGTCAGCACAGAACCGGGCGCGCGCTCTGCGGCCGCGCGAGGGCGTATCTCCGTTACGTTTGAGATTACATGCGGGGGAGGCGCGGGTCTGGTAAGCGTGCAGCTGGACGGCGCGTGGGAAGTGTCGCCGACCCCCTTAACTTGGGCGGCCGTGCGAGGCTCAGCACCAAAGCCCTCGGGCCGGACTGTTTTGTCCATCGCGCTACCGGCGGTGCAGATTGATGATGAAGAGTTGCGTTCATTGGCGGTTGGAGACTGCGTGCTCTGCGGGCTTGCCGGTCTGACCGGTGCGCTAGGCTGCGATATAATTAATGAACACGGGTGGGCGCTCGGGGCTGCGCACGCCATTTGCGATAGTGCCACAGGCGTTACATGCAAGGTGCGATGGGGTGATCAGCCTGAACCGGCCTGCCTGCTGGCCTTTCTGCCCGGGTCTGAGGCCACCTCTCCGCCCACGCCTCCGGTGGGTGAAGGGGCGACTGATGAGTTGGCCGGTGGGCCGGAAATCAGCGAACCCGAGGGTTCGCCGAGCAATGCTTCCGCTGCCAGCGGGCACGCTCTAATCGCCCCCGCGGCGGAAGAACCGACGATTGCCGCCCCGGAGCCAGTGGTGGGCTACACGCCGTGCCGCGTGGCGATCGGCTCGCTCGCGGTAGCGACGGCCGACATTGCACAGATGCAGACCGCACCCGAGGTGACTCGTACCGGTGATCTCAGGAACTCACCCCTATCAGTTTCGTTTCCGCTGGGGCCAGCATCGGCGTGGTTATTGGCTGGCGGGGCTCGCGTGGCGCGTGGCGAACTGTGCCTTGTCGAAGGCGAAGTCGCGCTTCGGGTGATTGAAACAGACCGCCTATCCTAAGCGAGCGCGGCTTTACCGATTTATGTTGGCGAGAGTATGATGGACCGCTTTGAAACGTGAATTCGGCGGGCATTCTTAACAAACCTCTGTGTTCACGCGGCTACGCTGGCCAGCCGGGTACGAAACTTACGTTGCGAATCACTATCATGCACGCCTGCGTCCACTCATTTACCGCGACCAACACCGCACCGTCCCGAACAAAACCGAATCGAGATCTCGTTCCCATTTGTGTAAGGTCCGTGGCCGCTCTCGCCTCATCCACAGGAGGCGCCGCAGGTATTCAGCCTGAGACCGTCCGCCCGATCGAGGGTGTAGTAGCGAGGAATCAGCCAGCCGCAACGCCGGAAAGCGCGGCCGGCATGACGGGGTCTACGGGTTCGACGGGTTCTCTCGCCGGTGTAACTAGCGTCACCAGCACACCCTCGGGGGCCCCATCATTGACCAACTACGGGTGGGAGCTGGCTAAAATTAGCATTGTGCTCTGCTTGCTTGTTATCGCCCTTTATGCTGTTTCACTCGTGCTGACCGGTAAACTACGACGCAAGTCAGGGGCGGCTCACCTCTCGGGCGAGGGTACCGGAGGAAAACTGGAGGTCATCGCAAGCCGACGTCTCGACCAACATAATACCCTGTACATCGTAAGGGCGAATACTTATGAGTTGGTCATCTCAGCGAACGCGGCGGGCGTCACGCCCTTAGTGCAGCTATCCGGAACAAGCGCAACTACCGGGAGCGGGCTGGGCCGCGTGATTGCAGGGCCCGGCGGTGCGGCACCGACGGTTGGCCTGAGCGGCAACGGGGTAAGCGGAGCGCCTGGAGGGGGTGGGCCTGGGTTTACCGTACCGGCTGGACCGGCACGAAGCGACTATGCTGGGTCAGGGCATCGGGAGCCCGCCATAGACTACCCGATGGAGGAAAAGTTGGGTAGTCAGCCGGGCGGGCAACCGGGTGGCGCTTCAGGGGGCGGGAGGAGAAATGCAGAGCTGATCTAGCGACACAAGGCAAGCCGCCTTCCAATACTTACCACAGACTTACTTATTGCTTTCAGTTTCGCACTTGATTCACACATGCTACCCGAGCTACTTACCTTGGCTACTTCTCTCACCCTCGCGCAGGGCGAGGCGACGGCGTTGCCGTTTGGCTTTGGGGCGGAGTTTGCGGGTGCGGCGGTGTCCGGAAGCGCCGTGGCAGGTTTAGTCTTTGGCGCGCTGCTGCTTGCGGTTGTTACATCATTTGCAAAAATTACCATATTGATGAGCGCGGTCGCGTATGGCCTGGGCACGCCGCGGCTGCCAGGAGGGGTGGTAGTCTTCTGTGGTGCGGTCCTCCTGAGCACAGTGGTGATGTGGCCGATCTGGACGCGAACGCTGTCCCCTGTTGCCGTTACCGGGGCGGCACCGGTACCAGGGATGGACTTGGGCCCGCTGTCACGGTTTCTCGCCGCCAACGCCAGCCAAGAGCATATCGACTTTTTCGCAGCGCACAGAGCTGCGCAGATCGAACGCGGGAACGCGATTCCCAACGCGGCGGACCTTAGCGCCACCACCTTCGATGGCCTCACTGTGTGGGCCCCTGCGTTCATGTTAACCGAATTGAGCGAGGCAATGGTTGGAGCATTGTTTATCCTGCTTCCGTTCCTAGTGATCGACTTGGTCGTCGCCAACTTTTTGCTCGCGCTGGGAATGCCTTCGTTGCCGCCGCGTTCGGTGGCGCTGCCACTAAAGCTGCTGGTGTTTGTCGCCATGGGGGGCTGGCTGCTTATATTCAAGGGCGTCCTACTGGGGTATAACTACACATGATTGAAGTAAGCACCCATCCCCTCTTCATCGAAATACAACAGGCTTTGTACCTCGCGTCGCTCATTTCGCTTCCACTGGTGTTGGCCGGGGCGGCCGCCACGCTGCTGGTAGGAATCTTTCAGAGCGCTTCACAACTTCACGACCAGACTATCTCGGCGGTTCCCCGGCTAATCGCGATGTACGTCGCGGCGGCCGCACTGGGGGTGTGGGCACTTAAGTTAATAATTACATTCGGCGTGGATCTCTGGTCGCGACAGCTTCATTAGCGCGGCCAACTGCTCCTCACGTAGCTCAATCGACTCACGCAGCCCCAATAACGTCATGACGCTGAGCCTTTTACTTTCATTCCTGGCGATCTGCTTGCGATGTGTGCCCGTGGTGCTCTGGTCGGGAGTGTTTCCCTCCCGGCTCGTTGCACTCCCCGTGCGATTAGCCATCGGTATCGGCTTGAGCACACTTCTGCCTCGCGCCGCAGTGCCCGCAGGGAATGCCGAGCTGGTTCTTTACCTTTCCACGCAAGCCGCAACGGGGCTGGCACTTACGTTGGTTGTAACGTGTATTTTGGGGGCGGCCCGCGCGGCGGGAACGCTTATAGATTCCGCAATAGGTGGCGCATGGGCAGAGTACGGGGCGGGGCACGGCGAAAGCGACCCGGGCGATCTCGATTCTGGGTCCGCGCTGGCTGGTTCCGGGGCGCCGTTTGAGCGGCTAGTCGGGGCGGTGCTCGCGGCGGGCTTCTGCGGCGGCGGTGGCTTAATGCTTTTGTTCACGTATCTTTCCAGCTCCTTCGACTTGCTGGCGGCGGGCGCGTGGGTGCCAACCGCGGGGACGACCGAAATTGCCCGTATGTTCGCCGCGGCGGCCCTGTTTGCGATCCCAACCTTGATTGCGTTGATGGCGGCGGATTTAGTGCTGGCCTTCGCCTCGCGGGCCTCGCGGCGCCCTCACTCAGCCGACCACGGCGCAGCACTGAACACGGCACTGCGGCCCCTGCTTGCTCTGGTCCTCCTTGGAGCCGCACTGCCCGTTATCTACTCTGCAACGCTCACCCGCCTCGCGCAAGCATTACTTACCATCTGACAGCATGACCGGCCCGCCACGACAACCACCCAATATATATCTCCGGCACCCGCGCACGGCCGACCGCGA
>CAYVFW010000221.1:0-5247 GCA_964450325.1 uncultured Phycisphaeraceae bacterium
ACCACCCCCACCTCCACCACCGCCTGCGCTCGGATCGCCGCCACTTTGATGCTCGAAAGAGCGTTCCACATGCTCCGCAAGCGCGCTCAACACCACTTTCCAATCTTTCGCCATCGCATCCAGCGTGTATCCAACCTGGTCGCTTAGCGCCGACCAATCCTCAGTATCAACCGCTTTCTTCACTTCCTTCAGCGTGTGTATCAATGCCGACAGACAGAGCGCCACCGGCTCCTTGGCATCTATCCCGGGAAGACTCGGGATCGCCGCAAGATCTCGCTTCAACACGCCCCCACCGCGCGAAACCACATCGCGAATGATCTGCCAAGTCATGAAGACTTCCTGAAGATCGCTGAGACCTTTTTGAACATCACCCGCCTGAATCGCCGCCGCTGCCTGCTCCTGCGATGCAATCAGCCCATCAATAGCGCCCGCAGCGTCCCGCAACGTCCTGGCTACCAAAGCTGCGGGGCGAACGCTCGTCAGCTCGATGAGCTGAAAGCCGCCCTCTCGCAGTTCGGTATCCGAAGGGTCCTCAAGCTCTGACTGAGGAATCTCCGCCCCGTCGGCGACGACGCCGACAACCATCGCCCCTTTCGCCTCCGCCGCTGCGATCCCCGCCTCGAGCGCAGCCCGAAGCGTCGGGCGATCCAAAGTCAAAATAACCCCATCGAGAGATGCACGCATGTTCCCACAATGTGCATGAAGCTTGCCGACTATGCAACCTGTAACGCCCCGAATTCGGAAAATATCGGAGTCTGGCTTTCCCTTCCTTCTGGGCGGGAGGCCGTCTACATGCCTCTCGCTCCGCCTCATCCACCTTCTACCCCTCAAAAAGCGGCTATCCGAGCCCCTTAAAAAATACTATCAAATTCTACTATTTGGACTTGACTTGGGTAACGAAGTCCGTTATTCTCTATCCATGTTCAACTTTTACCTACCACAACTCGAACCACTCAACCCGGAAATCTTTTCACCCTGCTTCTACCCCATGCTTTGCACCCAGCCTCCTATTGCAACCAGATCGCCGCCTTAGTCTTTCTCCAAACTGTTGTCCAAATCGCGCATCGGCTGCGGAGTTGCAACCAGATCGCCGCCTTAGTCTTTCTCCAAAGCATCGCCACCCGCTCCCACCCCCTCAACCCCTTCTTCAGCACCCCGACGCCTCCTCCCTTTAGCCGATGCTTCGTTTGATACACGTTCCTTTTAAGCCCGAGCAGCTTATCTACCTTACCCACACCAACCCATGAACACTCAACCATCCAATCTAGTAACCTCTTTCCTCGCTCTGCTGGCCCCCGCCCTCGCAGCTTCCGTCTCTCCAGCACAGAACGCTCCCATGCAATCCATGGCATCGCCGCCCGCGCGCGTTGTCTTGCCGCTCGATCAGACCGAGCTTTCAGTTCCGCTCGACAAACACGTTTTGACCGTTCGCGTGGTTACCCACAGCCAGCGCGCAGATTCCTTCGTCCTTCTAAATGGTCAAGGCGAGCCGCTTCCCGCAGATCAAGTTCCCGCTCCTACTACCTACTTCGGAAGCGTCGATGGCTTTCCCGGCAGTATCGTCGCCGCCTCTCTCCACGAGGAAGGTTGGCGGCTGATCCTTGACCTTGGCGAAGCTGCCACAATCGATTCCGGCCTCCACGGCCTCACGCGGTTTATATACGTTCAGCCCTGGGCCGAGCTCTATCCTGATGAAGCCCGCGCTCAACCCATTGGCACCCACGCGGTTTTCGTTCCCTCACAGATTGCACCGCTCGATGTAACGTGCGGCGGTTCGCCCCAACCCCCGCGGCCCGCCTTCATAGATCGCTACGCCCCCCGGTCCTCTTGCATCTCAGTCGCCCAGATTGCCTTCGATGCCGATCACGAGCTTTATTTACTCAATGGTTCGTCGATCCCCGCGACCGTGGCCGATGTCGAATCAGTTTTGAACGCCGTTGATCTGATCTATGCCCGCGATGTGCTCATCGATCATGTCATCACCTCCATCCTTGTGCGAGATTCCCCCTCGGACCCTTACTCAGCGATTGATGCGCTCGAAGTGCTCATCGAGTTCGCAACCTACTGGGTAAACAACAATGCCGCAATCCAGCGCGATGTCGCCCACCTGATGACAGGCCGCGATGTCAGCGGCAACGTGATCGGTGTAGCCTACCTCAACACGATCTGTGATTACGGATACGGCTACTCGCAAACCCGATTCACCACCGACCTCGCCAGCCGAGCCGCCCTGACGGCGCACGAACTGGGCCACAACTGGGGTGCGGGGCACTGCGATAGCGACTCTGACTGTTTTATCATGTGCAGCGCACACGGCGGTTGCGGTCATAATCTCACTAAGTTCGGGGCCCGTTCGCAGCGAGATATCACCACGTTTCGTAATACTCGCATCTGTCTCTCCCCCGGCGGCCCTTACCCCACGGCTCGTCCCGACAGCGTTGCCACATTTGTAAACGCATCCATCTTGATCGATGTACTCAGCAACGACATCGATGGCAACTGCGATGCGCTCGCAATCGGCTCATTCGGAACAACCACCCCGCGTGGCGCAACCATCAGCCGTTCCATCGGCACCGGCCCCACCGGTCGCGACCAACTTCTTTACACCCCGCGTGCCGGTTATGTAGGTGAAGACACCTTCGCTTACGTCTGCGTCGACTCAAGCAACCGCGCCAGCTCGGTGATCGTAACCGTTTCCGTCCTATCCGCGCGCCCCGCCGCGACTCCCCTCGTCACACTCCCGGGGTTGAACGCTTCTTACCACGCCCTCACCCCTCCCTTCGTCCCCGACTTCGCATCACTCGTCCCCTACTCCTCGGGAACCGTTGCTAATATTAACTTTCCGGCGATTGACGGTGCCTTCGCAACCAGCGGACGCTCCTTCAACGTCGCCGCCCGCTTCACCGGCACGCTTACTATCCCTTCCAACGGGACATATACTTTCTTTACCGAATCCGATGACGGTTCGACCCTCTACATCAACAATCGCCTCGTCGTAGCCAACGACGGCAACCACGGCATGTTTGAGGTCGGCGGCGCGATAGTCCTCTCCGCAGGCACCGCCGCCATCCGCGTTGAATACTTCCAGAACGCCGGAGGTTCCGGCCTTATCGCCCGCGTCCAAGGCCCCTCCCTCGCCAAGCGGCTCATTCCCGCCACCTGGTGGGTCGGCTCAAACGTAAACGTCCAATACTTCGCCTATCCCGGTGCTCCATCAGACATGCCCAACTTGGAGCAAACTCCCCGCCTCTTCGGCGGAGTTGTTTCCACTTTAAATCAAGCCAACGTTGAAAACTACTTCGCCTCCAGCGCACGCCGCGATAACATCGCCGCTCGTTTCACCGGATTTGTCACCGTCCCCACGACCGGTATCTACACCTTCTTCACCACCTCAGATGATGGCTCCACCTTAGATATAACCCAGCCGGGCACCCCCGTCCGTGTCGTTTCAAACGGCGGTCCACACGGAATGGTCGAACGCAGCGGCAGTGTGGCCCTCGCCGCCGGTCCTCACGGCATCGCAATTGACTTCTGGCAGGGCAGCGGTGGCGCGGGGCTCGTCGTGCAAGTTCAAGGCCCCGGCCTGACTAAGCAGCCGATCCCCGCGTCAATGTTTAGTTATCTTCCCCTCAACGCCTCCGATTGTAACTCAAATGGCCTGCTCGACGAAAACGAAACACGTATCTCGCTTGATGTTGGCGACATGCTCGTAGGTGGCAACGGCCTAGGCAACACCCGCGATGGCGAAGGCATAAGCCCACTGAACGGAGTTAGGTTTTCCTCCACCGCATTCGCTGGCAGCCGCACCGCCGGCGCACCCACCTTCAACCGCCTCGACGGATTGGGCGGCCGTGCCCTCTCCCCCTTCATCGATGGCGTCTTTATCCCCAGCGGCACTACCACCATCTCCCGATCCGGTGCCACTTTCCTCTTCTCACCCACCACAGGTGCCTATTACAACGCCATTCGCAACGCCCGCGGCGACACCCAGCCCATCCGAACCGCTGACAATCTTTCAATCCTCCGTCGCGGCGTCGGCCTCCGCGCCAACAGCGGCTTCACGATTAACCTGGAGGCCATCAAACTCGCCAACGGCGGCCGCGCTGTGCAGAGCTTCTCGGGCGTGGCTGCGATGAACTTCGCCGGATGCGAAAACGCCGACTCGCAGATCGAATTTCACGTCCTTATTGATGGGGCTCCAGCCTACCGCCGCCTGATAAGCTCAGCCGGTAACCTCGCCGAACCCTTCATAATTCAGATTCCGTCGCAAGCACGCACACTCACCATCGCCTCACTCGAAGCCAACAATTACTTCTGCGATCAACTCGTCGTCGCCGATGCCTCGCTTATGATCGCAGGTGCGAACGACCTCGACGAAGACCGCCTCCCCGACATCTGCCGGTGCGTCGCCGACTTTAACCGCGACGGCGGAGTCGACGGAGCAGATGTCGAAGCCTTCTTCCTAAGCTGGTCCGCTGCGGAGCCCTTCGCAGATGTTAACTTGGACGGCGGAATCGATGGTGAAGATGTCGAAGTTTTCTTCGCCCGCTGGCAACAGGGCGGGTGTTGAAAGTTATACGCCGTTCACGCGCGGTGGGCGTGAGCCGCACATAGCCAGAGATGAAGGCAGCGAGCGAGCAATGAAGAGACGAAAGGGCCAGAGCACGCGTAAAGCAGCTTCTTACTCCGCCGCGTTCCGCTTCACAAAGTATATGTTACGTACGTAGATATAAATGCCGCTCGTCTGGCCGATCACCCCCACCAGATCCTGCCTCCACATGAAGTACGTCGCCGTAATTAATCCTCCCGCCAGGCTCATGTACCAGAACACCGGCGGCACAACACTCTGCCGCTTACGTTCGCTCGCGATCCACTGAACCCACATCCGCCCCGCAAAAACAATCTGCCCGAGCAGCCCCAGGGCCGGCCACCACAGCTTGTTATAAGCGCTGATATTAAAAATCCGCAGCAAAGCCGAGCGATTCTCAGCGCCCGCCACCCGCGCCAAAACCTCCTCAAACTCCGCCGCAGACATCGTGCCAGTCCCCAGGTCCGTAGCGTTCAGAAAACGATACGTAAATCGCGCAGCCCCCTCGCCCCCAGGCATCTGCTCCACCAGCACCTTGCGAGACGTAATGATAACCTCGAACGTATTCGCCCCCGCCCGTGGAGCTACTCCGGGCGTCTGAAGTCGAAGCATCACCCACACCGAAAGCCCGATGACCAGACTCATAACCACTAATGGGA
>CAYVFW010000222.1:0-5222 GCA_964450325.1 uncultured Phycisphaeraceae bacterium
CTAGTTCTCCACGCAGATAGAAGCAGCCGACGGACCAGAGGAGCAGCGGAAACGCAAACGCCATGATCGCCTGAAGGCGGGCGGGTTCATTGTTTGGGTGATGCGGTGACTCATTCAACATGTTACGATGAGCGGTGTCTTTGGCGGGGTCGCTGTGGTTATGTCCCGATGAATCACCTTTGCCGTGATTCTGAGGTTTTCGCTTAGTAGAGAGGCCGCCTCGCGAATCGGGCAACTATACCGGCGCGATCGTCGCCGCGATGCTGCCCCTCGCTGGCTCGGCCGTACAGTGGGCCATGCGAGCAGTGAAAGCAGTAGTCGGAATATGTGCCGCCGCGACGGTTATTGCGGGTGTTGTGGGGTGTGGGGCCGGCCGCGCGGAACCTGATGCGCAGCCCCCGAAGCTGTTACCGCCGACCGAGAAAGTGGTGGAGCGGGCATCAAACAAGGTGGAGCCGGATACTCGGGCGATAAGCACCACGTATCTGCCCAAGCGAGAAACGGTGCGCCTCACGCCGCGTCGTGCGATGTTGTACGCGCCGATGGCGGGCGGGGAGTGGGCGTATTCACATCATCCTTATATTACGTCATTTAAAGGTAAGCTATACGCCACCTGGTCCAACGCTCCCAAGGATGAGGACTCTCGTGGGCAGCGGATTATGTTGTCGGTGGCGGAGCGGTTTGACGCATGGAGCACACCAAGGGCCCTGGTCACACCCCCGGCGTCGGCGGGAGGACTGCCGGTGGTGATGACCGCGGCGGGTTTTTATGAGCACGCGGGGGAGCTCGCTGCGTACTTCGGGCAATACGACATCGATCACACTCACACCAACCTTGGTTATGTAACGACCGTGGACGGCGAGACCTGGACGCCCCCGGTCTACATGAACATGCCTGTAAATGCCAATGAGGGCCCGCGGGCGCTGCAATCGGGCCGCGTAATGATGTGTGGTAACATTTCATTCCTGACTACCAGCGACCCGGCTGCGAGGACGGGGTGGAAGATGACGGGTCTGCATCTGCCGCAGCACCCGGAGTTTGAAGATAACCCCGGCACGTTCTGGGGTGTGGCTAAGAATCGCGGCTGGTCAGCGGCGTTGTGCGAAGGATCATTTATTCAGACCGCCGACGGGGTGGTACGAATGATGTTACGTTCAACCGGGGCTGGCTTTCGTGGTCGGCTCTGGTCAACCTTAAGCTCTGATGAAGGGCTGACATGGTCAGACCCTGTGGAATCGGAGTTTCCCGACAACGATCATAAGTTTCAGTTCGGACGGTTAAAGGATGGGCGATACTTTTATCTAGGGACACCGGACCCCCAGCCGCACACGCTGCGGAGTCCGCTCATTTTATCGCTATCGAGCGATGGAATGGTGTTTTCGCGGCACTTTCTGGTGGCGGATGAACCCTATGTGATGGCAAACGGCGGCAGGGCGAAGTTTGGCGAGTATGGGTATGCCCACGCACACGAGCATGGGGGAGAGCTGGACATCATTGTGTCGCGGCAGAAAGAAGCCGTGGAGGTTTTGAGAGTTAACATAAGCGATCTCGCGGAGCGGTGAGCTCGTCGGCAGCATTATTATGGCGGCATCGCGGCGACTGGAGCTGTGCGCGTAGAGGCGATAAGTTGCTAACTACTCCGGCGGGCGAGATTGCCGATTAGGCCGGACGGCCGCCGACAGTGAGTGGCACCGCGCCGTAAACCTCAGTCGTAATAGTGTGGGCGGAGGCCCTAAAGCGTCGGGTTTCTGGGTCGATGCCCCGGGTCTCCATGATCTTTCGGAGAGCACCCGGGGGCGCAAACTCAACATCTTCCTCGAAGATGTCGCGCTGTTCGATTGAACCGCCGAACCGTTCTAATAGCGCGCGGCAGACGCTGGCGACCAAATCTTCGGGGGCGGAAGCTCCTGCGGTAACCAGCACCGTTGCGGCGGAGCTTATGAACCAGTTCCACTCAAGCTCGGAGATATCGTCAATGAGGTGAGCGGGTGTGCCCAGGGCCATTGCTATCTCTGTTAGACGAACCGAGTTTGAAGAGTTCTTAGAGCCCACGACCAGCACAAGGTCGCACTCGGGGGCGATGGCTCGTACGGCTTGTTGGCGATTGGTGGTGGCGTAGCAGATATCACTGCTGGGTGGCTCCTTAATTAAAGGGAAAGCGAGCTTGAGTGCGGAGATAATAATATTAGCATCATCGACTGACAGCGTGGTTTGCGTCAGGTACACGAGTTTGGATTGATCCAGGATGCGAAGGCCGGGAATATCTTCGGGGCGTTCGACTACTTGAGTTACATCGGGTGCTTCGCCAAACGTGCCGACGATCTCCTGATGATCCTTGTGCCCCACGAGCAATATTTGATACCCGGCTCGTGCGTACCGAACCGCCTCCGCGTGCACCTTGGTTACGAGCGGGCAAGTGGCGTCGATTGCTATCAGGCGATGCGCTTTGGCCTGGGCGCGTACTGCCGGGCTGATGCCATGGGCCGAAAAGACGACAATCTCTTCATCTGGTACCTCTGCGAGGTCATCAACGAAGATGACGCCGCGATCTTTAAAGCGACCCACGACGTGTTTATTGTGTACGATTTCGTGATAGACATAAACATCGCGGCCGGGGAAGAGATCGATGACCTGCGTCACGACGTCAATCGCCATCCGGACACCTGCGCAAAAACCTCGGGGATTCGCCAGAATCACGTGCATAGCCAAGTGTAGGGAAACAACGGATGGTGCTCGCCCTCGCCGCGTGGTCAGGGTTGACCGCAGCTTGCTCTGTGAAGTTCGGGTGCGCTACCCTCGGTGAGAATGATGTTCGCCACGTTAGCTAATACAGACCTCAAGTCGTACATGCCGATCTCGCTGATCGTGCTGATGTCACTAAGCTTTGGGGTTGCAAACATCGTATTGAGCCAGCTGATAGGCCCACGACGCGCGGGCGAGACCAAGGGACAGAGTTACGAGTCGGGTATGAACCCGGTTGGCACCGCCCGTAAGCGGTTCAATGTGCGATTTTATCTCATAGCTATGGTTTTCCTCGTGTTCGACGTGGAAATTATCTTTCTGTACCCCTGGGCGGTGACCTTCCCGAACATCGCGCCGTACCCCAGTTCCGAGGGTTTGATGTGGCTTGGACGAATTTTGTTCTTCCTGCTTACGACTGTGGTTGCTTACATCTACGGCTTCCGGAAGGGCGTCTTTAAGTTCGACTAAACCGGTTTGGTGGTGCTTAAGCGGGTTTGGTCGTGCTTGAGTTACCCTTTCGAAGGTCGAGTTTAACCCTGCCTAGAGGGTTGATCGCGGTTCGTTGCGGGGTTTAACAAACGTGGTAGGGCACCTGCAGCGATCACCGATCAGAATGAGTACGCGGCTCTTCGCCGCGGGGATAGCAGCCGCCACGCTGGGGGTCCTGATAACTGCTGCGTGGTTGTCGCCGGCATCGGAGGGGCACGGAACGCATCTGCAATTGGGCATGGATGCGTGCCAGTGGGCGGTTCGATTTGGTCGTCCTTGCCCCACGTGCGGCATGACCACCGCGTTCGCCTACGCCGCGAACTTGCAGCCGTTGGAGGCGTTCAAGGCACAGCCGATGGGAGCGATAGGTGCGATTGCTTTTTCAGTAGTCTTCTGGATAAGTATGCATGTCGCGGTGTTTGGTTCGCAGATAGGCCGGGTAGTTCTCAGCCTTATTCGCCCACGGGTCGTTTGGACAACTTTCGCACTGTTAGTCGCGGCGTGGGGCTACAAGATCGCGATCTGGAAGTCGGGGGGCTGAGGAGTTGGGTAAAAACCCTAATTTCAGACGGCGGAGTGCGGCATGAGCACGCACGTGGGGGCTTGCTCGCTGAATTTTTCAGCATGAGCGCAGGCGAAGTCGGCTGGCGTCTCATCTCGCGTGTAAATGCATCCTCACTTGTGGAGGCGATGGTTTGAGCGTGACGCGGGCCGGGTGAAGCTTGGGATAAGAAGTAGATTACGTTCAGATTGTGTCAGAACACGCACGGGTTGAAAAAACGGGCTTGACGCGCTGCCGGGAACTTGTTATACTGGACCCAGTAGCGGTCGGACCAGACCGCACAGAAGGAGAGAAAGACATGATGACCATATGCGGACGGCCGCTCGCGCTGAGTTTCTGCTCTGCTAAGGTTGTTGCTTCTAGCAGGCACTCGACCGCAACGGGTCTGAGGGTGCGAGGCCCGAGGTGCGGCCTGCTTTCGTCGGCGGCGATGCTTGGCGTTGTCTTGGCGGTGGGCACTGCCCACGCGGATTACCGACTTGGGGCGTATTCCACGTCATCTGAACTATCGCTTACCGTTGGCGATGAGTTTAGCATTAATATAATTGTTGAGGGACCGGCTGCACAGATGCACAACTCGTGCATCTTTAGTTTGTTTTTGACAGGGCCGGGCATCGAAATTTTATCTTACGACTGGGCGACGCCTTACGAGTCGTTGTCTCCTTACGAGTATTCGACGCCGGGGGCGGCAGCACTGCCAGCGATTATTACGCCTGATCTTTACGTTCGCCAAGAAGCACCTGATCTGAATGATGTCGAGTTTTCCAATGTCGTGGACCCGGAGTCGGGGACCAGCATGGCGGGACCGGGCCGGATACTGACGGCGAATATGAGAGTGCCAGCGAGCTATAACGGTGCAACGCGGGTCTTCATTTTCGCGATACCTGATACGTTCGCGAATGGTTTTTCAGAGATAACCACGCGGCTAGGGAGCGGCGTAACGCTTAACATTGTAATTCCTGCGCCTGGAGTTGTCGCCATGTGCGGCGCGCTACTAGGTGGTATTTCGTTGCGGCGTCGCCGATAGTTGGTGCGTGAGTTTGAGCGACGCTGCGGTTGCGCTGATCAGTGCCCGCAGCGAGATTTGAGATATGAGGTAGGAGGGGTTGGGAGACTCGGGTAGGATTGACATTAAAGTTGAGTTGGCCGCAGCCGTGGATCGTACATCCTGGTCAGTTGAGCTCGAGTGGAAGCGGTTTGCAGTTGGGACCGGAGCTGTGGCGTTATGGACTTTGATGAGGTGAGTTCGTGAGATGTCATAATTGATGCGACGTAACGGTTAAGAAGTAGTGCCATGCCAGCGAGAATGAGCAAATTCGGTAAGGGCTGATATCACTGGAGTCTTGGCATTCATCGATTGGTTAGAGGTAAGTTGGTAGGTTGGTTTTTGAGGTAAGGTTGATAGGGAAAACTAGATTACGTAGCAAAC
>CAYVFW010000223.1:0-5203 GCA_964450325.1 uncultured Phycisphaeraceae bacterium
GATTAAGTGGGCCGGGGGATGATTACGGCGCGTGGAAGAGATGGCTGGAGAGCTTTGACGATCTCAACGAAGTGGAGTGGCAACGTGCGCTGTTAATTAACTTTGAGCGGTCTCATCGAACGGGGATGGCGAGTTTGGCGGCGAGTGGGGCGCGGCTTGCGGAATGTGCACGTAAGTTATATATTGCGACGGGCGCCGATGAGCGGCGGGTGATGTTAACAGAATTACTTGGCGATCGTAATGTCATTCTGCAGGACCTTGGGTTTGAGCTGGCGCAGCGAGAGATCTCCAACAGCGCGGTGTTAGACCCGGCGGTGGGAGTTGTTGCGCTCGAGTTACTCCGTGATTCCTCGGCGAGGGTGCGGTCACGGGCGGCGGTATTGTTACGACAGTTGGCCCCGGCGGGAACGGCGGAGGGAGTGGTTGCTGCGCTGAAGAAGGAGACGGACCCGCAGGCGGCTTCGGATCTTTTATTGGCGGCGACCAGGACGCCCACGCCCGATGCGATTGATGCGGTGATGGAGTGGTTGCTGAGCGATAGCCAAGCGCGTGAGGCGGCGGTGCAGGCGTGCCTGCAGATTTCCAGGGTGATGCGGCTTGACGATGCCCGGCAGAAGCAGATCGTAACTCTCTTGCGAGCCTCGCTGAGGGCGGCGTTGGCGGGCATGGCGGACGACGATGTAACAAATGACGCGGGTGGGGGCGCGGGCACGATGCCGCTGACGGCGGCGGGTGTTACGTTACTCGCGGACCTGGGTGGGGACCCGGCGGAGATAAGCGGGCTGTTGGAACACCCTGATATAACATTACGAATGGCGGCGGCCGATGCGCTGGTGTACGAAGAGGCGTATCGGGCGCGGCTGCTGGACGCCGCGGTGTTGGAGCCGCAGCTAGCCGCGGCGGCGGTGCGGGGAGTGCTGGTGCATACGCCCGACCCGCTTTTGTTCGGGCGTGCGCTGGCGCTCTTCCCGGAGGCCGGGGCAGATTCAAACTTACGAACACTAATCATGGCCGCGGCACGGCAGTTGCCGGCGGATCAGTTACTTTCAGCGCTGCGGGCTTGCAGTACCTGTCCGCTGCGAGACGAGCTGCTCGCTTCGCTCTTAACCGCAGACCGGGTGTCGTCTGAATCATCTCGGCCCGAGTCGCTCGCGGCGATCCGGGAGGGTGCGTTGCTACTCACCAAGCGGTACCTCGATGACCTTGACGCGGCGGGTGCTCTGGTGACTTTGGATGCCGCGGCGTATCTGGAGGGTGACCCTCGGACTGCAAGAGAGGCGGCGCAGTTTCGGCTCGCGGCGTTGATCGGCGTTGGGAAGTTGGACGCCGCGAGGGCCATCTGCGCGGCGAGCACGGACCCATCCCTGCCGCGGACGGAGACGCTCATGCGGGGGCTGCAACTGACGCGTGGCACAGCACACGTGGCACGAGCGGCGGAGCTTATCTTTGATGTTGCGGGGTCTCGGCTGAGCGAGGGGCAACGGGCGGCGATTGAGGTCTTGCTGGGTGAAAGCTCGTTGATGGGGCCGCCAGCACCAGTGGTGCCGGAGTAAGTGTGAATTAGTGTAAGCGTAAGTTAATAGACTTACATCACTCAATAGTAATATTAAGTTTTACCAGCGGAACGTAATTGAACAGCAAGGGGGCGGACATGGTCACCTTGATGCAAAGGGAACTTCGAGGTCCAGAATGTGCAGATTGCCACCGGGCACCAACCCGTCGTCCAACAGCCGGGCGGCACCGGCGGTGACATCCTGGCACTGATTTCAGCAGGGTTCAGTGCGAAAAGTCAGTAAACGGGGTTGCCGGGACGCTATTTTGCTTTTCTTCAAGCCCGTCGCGTTCTACGCTGGGTGATGCAACTACTGGCAGGCAAAACTGGGCTTATTGTCGGAATTGCCAACGAACGGTCTTACGCATGGCATATCACCAAGGCGTTGATGGAGCACGGGGCCACGTGCGGGTTTACGCACCTGCCCGGCGACCGGAACGAGTTCCGCGTGAAGCGGTCGCTGGGGGAACTTAACATAAGTAATCCGTGGCTGGCTCCGCTGGACGCGGGCAACGACGAGCAGACGACGGCGGCGTTTGATGCCTACGGGAAAGCCCACGGGAAGATTGACTTTCTCGTACATTCAATTGCATTCGCCGACCGGGACCTGTTGCAGCCGGGCAAGTTTATTACAACCCCCCGCGCGCAGTATCTATCGGCGATCGATATTTCGGCTTACACGCTGCTGGCGTTTGCGCGGGCGGCTCACCCGTATATGAAGGCGGCGGGGGGCGGCTCGATCATAAGTATGTCGTATTACGGGGCGGAGAAGGTGATCCCCGGATATAATATTATGGGCGTGGCGAAGTCTGCGCTTGAGTCAACCAGCCGCTATCTGGCATCGGAACTGGGGCAGGACAAGATCCGGGTGAACTGCATCTCCGGGGGCTACCTACGAACGCTCGCGAGCAGCGCGGTGGGTGGGACGGAGAAGATGGCCGAGGGAGTTGAGAAGCACGCGCCGCTGCGGCGCAATGTCGAGGGCGCGGATGTCGGGAAGACGGCGGTGTATCTGCTGAGTGATCTGGCGAGCGGGGTCACGGGTGAGACGATTTACGTTGATTGCGGCGTGAACATTATTGGGTCGTGAGAATTATGATTATGTTAGAGGCCGGGGTTTCAGACTTGGCGGAACATTATGATGAATGCACCACTATCAGGGCGGATCGCTGTTGTTACCGGGGCGACGGCGGGCATCGGAGAGGCGATCGCGCGGGCCTTTGCCGCGGGTGGCGCGAGCGTGGTGGTGAACGGAAGGCGGGAGGATAAGCTGAACGCGCTGGCCCAGGAACTGGGCGGGCTGGTGGTTGCGCCCGCGAAAGTCGCGGCGGTTGCGGGTGACGCGGCGGACGCGGGGGTGATCGATCGGATGCTCGGGGCGGCCAAGGAACAGTGTGGGAGGAATTCGGACCTGGTGGTGGTGAACGCGGGGCGGGGGCTGAACGGGTCATTACTTACATCGGATATGGGGGCGTGGGAAGAGTTAATTAAGATTAACGTGCTCGGTGCGGCCAGGCTTATCAGGGCCGCGGCGGAGAAGATGCTGGAGCGGTCGGTGGGCAAGGTGGGCACGGGCGTGCTGACCGCTGGGCCGCGGGACATAATTGCCATCGGCTCGGTGGTGGGGCGGCACGTGTCGCCGTTCTCATCAATGTACGGGGGCACGAAGTTCGCGCTGCACGGAATGATCGAGGGGGTGCGGCGCGAGCTCTCGGCGAAAGGGATACGAGTTACGTTGATCGAGCCGGGGTTTGTGGTCAGCGAGTTTCAGGATGTGGCGGGGTACCAGAAGGGATGGGTCAAGGAGATGTTCGAGAAGATCGGGCCGCCCCTGACGCCCGACGATGTGGCGCGGGCGGTGACGTTTGTAGCCGCCCAGCCAGCGGGAGTACACATCAGCGATTTGCTGATCAGGCCGACGCGTCAGGAGTATCCGTAAAGACAGAGATTTAAGACGATCAATGTCGCGGGCGACCGATGTTTGTGGCCGCGTAACTGTGTTGGCATCAGGGCGGGCGAATTAGGGTCTTTGTGGCGAGCGAAGGCTACCCGAATTGGGCTATAGTGTTGGGTGAATATGAAGTGGCTCCATCAAGTTTGGCTGCGGGTGCTCGCGCTGTTTCTGGCGGCGGGCCTCGTTGTTATCGGCCTCGTCGCAGTCACCGCGGCTCCGATGTGGCCGCTGCTCGGCGTGGCGGTGGCCACAGTGGCGGTGGTGTGGAGCAACATGACAAGCCGGCTAGACCGCCCGACCTGCCTGCACTGCGGCCTCGATATTAAGAACGAACCCGGCAGCCAATACGGAATTATGTGCCCAGGTTGCGGCGGCTTCAACGAACCAGTGGGCGAACGCCGGGGTTAAGCAACTGCGATTGGGGGGATGAACCGCAGAGGGAGCTACTGTCCGATGCGACGGCCCTTTGAAACTAAGCGCGGGACTAGAGCCAGCTTAGCGAAGCTGGCTTAATTTAATCAAGCTAAAGCGATTCGTTTGAGAACGTTGACGTACTAATGCGCTCAAACCCGAATCTTGGGCCGCGCTTAATAAGAGTCTTTGGCAAACAGCCAGAGTCCATCCTCGGCTCGAAATTTCGTAGCGCTGGGCAGGATAAAGCCCCATAGCTCATTCTGCCGTCGGCACAGGAACGGAGATAAGCGGAAGCGATGTAGGGAGGCTTATTCTTGCCACAACACCACCGCGGAAGACGTGGTTTCTCCCTATCGCCTTCCTAGTGACCCAGGGTTTTCACCTGCTTCACGCACACTTTTGAGAAGAGTAGCATACTTATCCACAATGTTTGCTCTCCGTGCGCCCAAAATCAGCAATAAGTGACAAATCTGCCGCTTTTAGTTATTTCCCTGTGCTTTCGTCAACCGTCTGCGTTAGTCTATATCGGACGCGGCGGAGGACCTTGTCACACAGCAGGCTTGCCGCAGACGGGATGTTATGTTTAATTCTGGATTGGAGAGTGGGCGTCTGGCCAAATGGCTATTACGTTCCAGTGCGCGGCTGCCTATGTCTAGGAAGACCGAGGGCTGTCGGTACGTAGTGCAGCGCGACCCGCAGTTGCGGTGAAGTAGAATCATTTACGTCGGTCGTTGATGCGGGTGAAATCCTGAAGCGGATTGGGGTGGGATTCGGTGGCGGGGCGGTACGTGGGAGGATGGAGGTGCCTCGTGCTATGGAGCATGAGACTTTCTGAAGTGCCTTGTAGGTAATGTCTAGCTGGGAAAGGGAAAATGGGTATGTCAATTATTATTAAACGACCGGCGTTGTCACGTGGGCTGGTTGGTCGCTTTGCCGCTGCCGTCGCCGCGCCGCTCGCACTGTTGCTTGCCGCGGGTCACTCGAGCGGGCAGGAACTGCTCCAACTCTCAGCGCCCTTGTTAACTTCGCAAGGCACCAGCGCGGCGGGTCAGGATATAAGTCCGTTGCCCACCCAGCGAGTAAGCGCCCTTGATGGATCAACGCTTGGTCGCGGCGGGCTGCCCGTTGGCGGCGCCAACCCATTCGCAAATGATCCCGCGCCGCGCGGCACAATCGCGGACATTTCACTGGTAAACGGTGCCTATTCACCTTTTGCAGTTGATTACGTTGGTACTGCGCGGGGCGATGTGGGCTGGGTGATTGGGCGCACGTACTCGCAGGTG
>CAYVFW010000224.1:0-3166 GCA_964450325.1 uncultured Phycisphaeraceae bacterium
GGGCGGAGGGGGTGGGGCAGGCTTTGCCGCCTTGGAGGTATTGGTCGAACTTGCCAAGCCGGTTGAGCGGTTGGTTGTGTCGCTGGTCTGGGAAGGCGCGGGCGAGCAGGCGGGGGCCGTCAGCCCCGCAGTCAACAGCGATACTGCCAGCATCGACGCGGCGGGAAGACGTTGGATGAAGCAGAGTCGTGAGATGATGCGTGCCATGATGCGTGCCATGATGAATGAGACCGCGGCGTTCGTGTCCGGAAATGTTAGCGTTGCAGACGGATCAACGCTTGGGTGAGTCGGGCGGCTCGCTCACGTCAAAGACCTTCAAATCACCCTACGAATAGGCTCGCTCCGTGGGGGCGCTTCACTCTTACAGCTAGGGAATCGGGGCGGGCGCGCCGGTGGATTCAACTGAATCGCTACTAAAGCGGGGCGCGGGCGGAAACGTTAGCTGACGAGGCGGCCCACGCTCTGTTGCCACAACGCCGCGCAGCCTTCCAGAAGGTGCTGGACGGCTCTGGTTAGCGAGCCGCGCCACGTTTAGCCTAACTTTTCAACGATCGCGGGGCGTTCCGCCCGACACTTTTCCAACTTGGCCATGGTCTCTTGCACCATGCTGGGAGGGGCTTTGACCGCGTATCCGGGATTGGAGAGGCGTGCTTGGTACGTAGAGATCTCCTTGTCGAGTTCGGCCAATCGCTTGAGAAGTAGCGATCTTTCGGCGTCATTTACCTCGGCGGTACCGTCGCCCGCCGCGTCTGAGGTCTGTTCGGAGGGGTCGAAGAGGTCGCTGAGGGCGAAAGACTGGCGGTCGATGGTGATTTGGAAAGCGTTGGCGGGCGGGGAATCTGAGGTTATGGCGGCGAGCGTGCAGAAGACCGCGAAGAGTGATTCGTGTATCCGGAAGAAGGGTAGCTCGGAGGGGGTGACGTGTAAGGTAATCTTACGTCGTGGGGCAACGGCGCGGGTGGCACGCGCTTCGCGCAGGGCGGTGGCGAGGTGCTGGATGCGGGAAAAATCCAGCTCGGCGGGGGTGGGGGATTCTGAAATGCTTATGTTGGCGAGATCCCCGCTTAGTTGCGGCCACCCGGCGTTGCAGAGAAGCTCGGCGGAGCGCGATGGGTGTAGATGTAAGCCATCGATGGGTGAAGGGGTGAGCGTACTTACGTTGCGCCATAGCGCCTCTGTCATGAAGGGCATGACGGGGTGGAGAAGGCGTAGTATGGCCGACAGGATGTTGCCCAGGGCATCGCGCTGGGATTTGTCGGCTGCGACGGTGGGTTTGATGGCCTCAAGATACCAGTCGCAGAAGTCTCGCCAGACGAGGTCGTAGAGTGCCTGCGCGTAATCGCTAAACTCATAGTTGGCGATGGCGGTGTCTACGCGATGCACCGCTCTTGCGAGCCGCGCGAGCATCCAGGCTGAAGGTAAGTCGCGGGCCGAGGATAACATAAGTGAATCTGCGGCTACGGGCTTGGCGTTAAGCACCTCGTCCGGCGCCCAGTTTGCGGTCGGGCCGACCAGGCCGAGGGTGAAGCGAGCCGCGTTCCAGATTTTGTTGGCGAAGTTTCGCCCCGCATCAAACTTGGGGCTGGTGTTCTTTCCGCTCTTGCTGTCTTTGACAACGGGCAGACGTACATCTTGCGTGTTGGTCGCCATGTTACAGAGCGCATAACGCATCGCATCGGCGCCGTGGCTCTCGATGATGTCCAACGGATCGACACCGTTTCCCAGGCTCTTGGACATCTTCCGACCTTCGCCGTCTTGGATGACGGCGTGAATAAACACGTGGCGGAAGGGTACCGGACCGTGGCCGGAGCCCTCGCCCATGAAGTAACGATTAAACATCGTCATGCGGCTCACCCACAGTGTAATAATCTCGCGGGCGGTGCAGAGCGTGCTGCTGGGGTTGAACGCTTGAAGGAGCCCGTACGTGCGCACATCGGGCGTGGGCCAACCCATGGTGGACATCGGCCAAAGGGCAGAGGAAAACCAGGTGTCGAGCACATCCGAGTCTTGCACGTAACCGGCGGATTCCAGATAGTTAATTGCTTCAATGTCAGAAGCGTGGCGCACGCAGATGAAGTATTCTGCTTGCGTTGGAGCAGTTACGTTGGCCTCGCCGTGGATGGCGGTGGGCTGAAGAACCGTTTCAATATCGAGCGCTACGCGCGTTGACTCTCGCGCGTCGTCTGCAGATGCCAGGCCGCTGCGGAGGATGGATACGCGATTCTCTGCCGCGAGGCGGGTGAGTTTGCTCGCAAACTCTTGAGTTGTGGCTGCGCTGGTGGTCCGCCACACGGGGATGCGATGTCCCCACCAAAGCTGGCGCGAAATGCACCAGTCGCGGATGTTATCATGCCATCCTTCGAATGTCTTGGCGTAGCGATCCGGAAAGAAACTCATCGAACCATCGTGGGATTGAGAAGGTTGCCCCCCGCCGGACTTACGCTGCTGAGGGACCAGCGCGTTGTTGGCCGCCGGGGCGAGTCGCTCGTCGGTTACTTTCACATACCACTGATCGCTCAGGTACGGCTCGATGACCGCTTTGCTTCGATCGCTGTGCTTCACGCTGTGGCTGTACGCCTTCACATCTTCGAGCAGCGAGAGCTGCTTGAAGGCTTCCACCACGCTCTTGCGGGCCTCGGCCATCTTTTTGCCCAGGAATGCGCTTGCGCCGCCAACATCGCTCCAACCGTGCGAATCGCTCACGCGGCCATCGGGCGACATTATATTAATAATGTCTAGCCCGTGTCTGCGCCCGATCTCGTAATCGTTGACATCGTGCGCCGGAGTGACCTTCAGGAAACCTGTGGCAAAGCTCGCCTTGGGATCATTGCGTTCTTCTTCGCTGCGAGCGAGTGCCTTGGGCAGCACAACGTAACTATCTTCGATGATGGGAATAACGCGGCCCACCAGCGGCAACTGCGCGCGCAGTCCGCGCAGGGCCGCGGCTCGCGGGTCGTGCGGGCTTAGCGCAACGGCGGTGTCACCAAGGTACGTTTCGGGACGTGTGGTGGCCACGGTAACCCACGCGGGCGATGCTGAGGGGTGATCGGCCGCGCCGGGGTACCCGCGTGAAGCTAACTCACCCCACGTGACCGGGGTGGCCGGCTCTTCGCCTTCGGCGACGGCTTTCGCGCCTGCGGCGATGGCTTTCGCGCCTGCGGCGATG
>CAYVFW010000224.1:3266-5200 GCA_964450325.1 uncultured Phycisphaeraceae bacterium
GGCTTTCGCGCCTGCGGCGATGGCTTTCGCGCCTGCGGCGATGCCATTTGCGCCTGCGGCGATGGCTTTCGCGCCTGCGGCTACCAGGGGGTACCGAAGATAATAAAAAGCGCTTGCTACTTCTTCATCATAACATTCATCATCGGCGACGGCGGTGGCCAGGGCGGGGTCCCAGTTCACAAGCCGCTTGCCGCGGTAGATAAGCTCGTCGTGAAAGAGCCGGAAGAAGGCCTCGCGCACGGCTCCTACGCAGATATCATCCATCGTAAATCGCTGGCGATCCCAATCGCACGAGCAGCCCATCTTCTTCAACTGGTTGGTAATTATCGCTTCGTATTCATCCTTGAAAGATTGAATCTTGGCAATAAACTCATCGCGGCCGAAGTCGGTCCGCCGCTTCTTTTCGTCTTTCATCACCCGCTTTTCAACCACCGCTTGTGTGGCAATCCCGGCGTGATCCGTCCCGGGCATCCACAAGGTTTCAAACCCCCTCATTCGGTGGGTGCGCACCAAAATATCCTGAAGGGTGTTGTTCAGCGCGTGGCCGAGGTGTAACGCCGCGGTTACGTTGGGCGGTGGGATAAGTACGCAGTACGGTTGCCGCTCTCCGGAGAGGACCCGCGCGGGATTGGCATGGAAGGCCTTCGCCTCAAGCCAGGCGTCCCAGACCCCTGGTTCGTATTCCGCCGGGCGATACTGCTTGGCGAGTTCGGGGCCGGCGGGGGTGGCCGGGGAGTCACCCGGCAAAATGGGGCTTGGTTCGATGGGTACCGACATAAGGAAGCAAGGGTAGTAAACCTCACCGCACCGCAGCGAGCCACCCGTTCCCCGCACCATATACTCTGGCTGATGGTGGAAAACTCTCCTCTCTTCTCAAGGTCACGCGGCCGCTGGGCGACAGCGTTTATGGTGTCCTGCGTAGCAATCGCGGGTGCTTTGACCTACCTGGCACTTCGGCCTGATGGTCAAGGTTCCGAGAAGCAGAGCGGTGGCGCGGCAGCATCCACCACGAAACTCGATGAAGTGCTTAGCACCGTGGCCGTCCTCAAACGTGATGGAGCTTTTGAAAAAGCGCAGGTAGTTCTGCGACAGACAATCGCTGAGTATCCCTCCGAGGCTCAACCTTACATCGAATATGCTGAAGTGCTCATTGCGATGGGTAGGCCAGAGGAGGCGTACGCAAACTATCAACGTGCTCTGAAGGAAGGGCCTTCGTCGCATGCGCTGGCGCTCGCCGCGGGGACCGCGGCGAGCATGTCTGGCAAGCTTGCAGACGCGCAAGTGCATTTGCGGGAGGCGCAGCAGTTTAACCTTAAGGATTGGAAAGCGCCGCTCTTCCTGGCGCAGGTTCAGCTTAAGTTAAATGAAATTGACGAGGCGAAGAAGAATCTGCTTCTCTGCGTCAACTTAAACCCTGAAGCGACCATCGCGTGGGGCACTCTGGCCGAGATTGCACTGCGCGAAAATAAGCTTAGCCTCGCGGCCCAGCATATCGCCAAAGCCCGCGAGCAAGAACCGTCGGCGGTTCTCTGGCGGCTGATAGAAGCGCGAGTTTTGAAGCGTGACAACAAGCCACGAGAAGCCGCAGACCTGCTTCTCGCGCTCGAACCGGTGGAGCGGCTCGAATCGGGCGTACTACAGACGCTCGCGGAGTGTTACGGCCTGTTACAACAGCCGCGTGATGCTGCGCTCGCGTACGCCTCCTCATCGGATGCTCAACCAGCCCGCGGCGATGTTGCCCTGGAAGCTGCCCGGTGGTTTAACCGGGCGAGCGAGCCTGCCGCCGCCGCGAAATACGCCCAGCGTGCTGCGGACGCGGGCGAAGCGGGTGCGGCGGATTTTCTGCTGAGCCTTGATTCAACGAAGTGAGCCACCTGACCCGTTCTCATTAAGCCTTTTCGCACACGCTGGGGGGCGTATGATCCTGCCATGAG
>CAYVFW010000225.1:0-5157 GCA_964450325.1 uncultured Phycisphaeraceae bacterium
CAAGAGATCCTCTCGCTGGTCGCCCCTGATGTCAGCGCCGATTATATTTTGTTACGATCACAGTTAAACCCCTCCGGCCGCGTCGATTTTTCAGCGCGCATCACTCGGCAACCCACCCCTACCGCTGACGTTACTCCCCCCACCGCGGCTCTCCCTGCCAGTCCGCAGCAGATGATCGCCACCACCCGCCTCTCTCGCCCCATGTCGTTGGCCTTTGATTTACAGGGTTCGCGCGCGATCATTAGTTCAACGGACGTAACTCAACCGTGCAGCGTCATCATTCATCACTCCGGCACGCCCCCCGCGCGTGAGGAGCCGCCGACGCAAGTCGGTCTAACTTCTCAACCTCGCGCCCAGTTGGAGTTTGACAAAGCCGCCCTGCATGTCGAGAGCCTCGATGGCCCCGTCGGTAACTTCGTAATTTCAGGAATTCTCCCCCTCTCACTCCTCCCCCATTCCAACCAGCCGCTTTCGGTGGCAGGAACTGATGTACGACTTGAGTCCTCGCTCGTCCGTGCGCTTGTGCGCAGTTGCACCTCTGACGGGCTGGCAGATTACATTTCCAACTCCCAACTCTCCGGGCTGCTCCAGTTTCAGATTACGGCTGGCTCGCGTGCGGCGATGGCACCCGGAACCGCAGCACCTCTGAGTGCAACCCCAGAATCCTGGCTCGTTCGGGGCGAGCTCATCCCCAGCCAGCTCGGCGTGGTATTGGCCGCTACTCCGATTGCACTCCCGCAAACCAAGGGTTCGGTTACTTTCACAGAGCGGTCTGGCGTGATGAACGGACTTGAGGTCTTCGCCCCCTCGTGGAAGGCCACGATCAATGGCACATGGGATCGCCCCGCCGATGGCTCCCTCTCCACCGATCATCTGCTAAGCCTACAAGCCGCTTCCCTCTCACCCGATCTCGTCGCCGTCTTCCCCGAAGTCCTGCGAAAAGTGTTCACCGATCTCGCGTTAAAGATCGATGGCCCGCTTTCCACGAACAACATCAGTTTACAGCTTACTTACGATGCCCAGAGCGTGCTGCAAAGCTTTAAGACGTCAGGCCAGATTCTCGCCAGCGAACTCTCGCTCGATGCGGGTGTGAAGGTAACCCACGCCGCGGTCAAACTGGATTTCGAAGCCTCACGCTCAACTCCCGCGGTGCCGGACACTTACAACGCATGGGCTTGGTGCGAGTCGCTGCGCGCAGCCGATATTCACATCACCAACGGTAAATTACGGTTAACCAGCGGCGAAGGTACGCAGGCTGGGGCACTGATCATCCCCCACTTCTCTGGCGATTGTCATGGCGGGCGGCTTTCTGGCGATGCCATCGCTCACGCGGCCCCCTCCGGCGAGAACGGCACCTTTGACGCGCGCGCCCAAGGGTCTAGCTTACGCTTCGCATCCGTCCTCGCCGATTTCCGCGCGAAAAGCGACCTTGTTCCCAATCAACCCGACGAGCCCGACACCACCCCCGATGGTTCGCGCGGGCTCTTGGATTTCGGAGTTACACTTACTGGCACCTCCGGCGATACCGCCTCCCGCCGCGGCCGGGGCACAGCCAGCGTCACCGGCGGTAAAGTGCTGTCGCTCCCGCTGGTTGTTCCTCTAGTCCGGATGACCAACTTACAACTCCCTGTCTCTGAAAAACTCTCTTACGCCCAAGCCGACTTCTTTCTGCAAGGCGATACGCTCCAGTTCGAGCAAGCCTGGATCTCCTCGCCGGGGGTTGACCTCATCGGTTACGGCACGATGGAACTGCCCACCTTAACCGTTGATGCCCGCGTTCGCGGGAAATCTAAATTCCGCATTCCCGTTATCTCCAAGGTGATGGATAGCCTCCGCGATGAGCTCTTCACCGCCCGAATTACGGGTCCCGCCTCAAACCTTACATTCGGCTTTGAATCTTTTAGCGGCGCCTCCCGATTGATCGATCGGCTGATCGGCACGACGCCCAGCGAAGCCGACGAAAAACTTAGATTTATCGAGAAGAACGCCGACCTTTCTCCCAAGCGCCCTCGCGAAGTACTGGTCGAGGCGGCGGAGCCCACTCAACAGCCGCCGGGCCGGTAAAACCCGCAGTTCACAAAGCGCGATTCACCCCACAGACTTACGACTCATCATCAACCGCGTCGTTACGCAATGTTAAGATATCCCGCAGTTGGTCGGTGTTCAGCTCGCTGATCCATTGCTCGCCGCTGCCGATAATATTCTCCGCAAGCTCCATTTTGCTCTCGATCATCTGATCGATGCGCTCTTCGAGCGTCCCCCGCACCACGAACTTATGCACCTGCACCGTCCGAGTTTGGCCGATGCGATACGCCCGATCCGTTGCCTGGTTCTCAACCGCAGGGTTCCACCACCGGTCAAAGTGGAAGACATGCGTCGCCGCAGTAAGGTTAAGACCCACACCGCCCGCACGCAAGCTAAGCAAGAGCACCGGGCAGGTGCCATCGGCCTTCTGGAACCGCTCAATAATCGCCTGCCGCTGCGGCTGTGTCGTGCCCCCGTGGATAAACAGCACATCCTTGCCAAAGCGGTGCGCGATCATGGTCTCAAGCAGTTTGCCCATCTCGCGGAACTGCGTGAACACCAGCGATTGATCACCTTCAGCGATCACTTCATCGAGCATCTCAAGAAGCCGCGTGCACTTGCCCGACCGTGTGGGATCAACCACCAACCGCGAGGATTCATCCTTGCCCTTAAGAGCCTGCAACGGATGGTTGCAGATCTGCTTGAGCTTAATTAATGTCGCTAGCACCAGCCCACGCCGCTGCATGCCCTCGGCTTCATCCACTTCATTAAGCATCCGCTTGACACAGCTCTCGTAGAGCGCAGCCTGCTCGCTGGTAAGATAACTATATTCCTTGGTTTCCACCTTCTGCGGAAGGTCCGCCACCACCGTCGGGTCCGTCTTAAGCCTTCGCAAAACGAACGGACGGATCAATCCGCGGAGCTGTTCGCCACGCAGCTTATCATGGTACCGCTCGATAGGAACGGCGAACTTGCTTCTAAACCCGTTCGAGGAACCTAAGTATCCCGGATTAAGGAAATCCATGATCGACCAAAGCTCGGTTAAGCGATTCTCAACCGGCGTTCCAGTCAACGCAACGCGTTGAATCGCATCAAAGCTCCGGACCGCCTGGCTCTGCTTGGCCAGTGGGTTCTTAATGTACTGCGCTTCATCCAGCACAATCCGCCCCCACCTAATCCGCGAAATCATCTCCTTGTCCCGATTCGCAAGAGCGTAAGTCGTCACCACAAGGTCGGTCTGCCCGACCCTCTCAAGAAACGCGTCACCCACCAGCCGCGTGGCACCATGATGAATCAGTACCCTCAAATGCGGGCAAAACCGCTTCGTCTCGTGCATCCAATTGCCCACCACCGACATCGGTACCAACAAAAGCGTGGGCGGCACCTGATGTCCCACCACCTGCGCCTCACCATCACCGGCAAGTTCGGTCGTACTTAACTCCGGCGTGCTTACTTCTCGTTCCCAGGCTAACAGCGCCAGCAGCTGCACCGTTTTACCCAAACCCATATCGTCGGCCAGGCAAATTCCAAAGCCAAGCTGCTCTTGGAACGCCATCCAAGAGACCCCGCGGCTCTGGTAAGGACGTAATGTTCCATTGAACCGCCGCGGGGTTGGCAACACCGCCAACTGCTTGCTGGATGAATCACTATTCAAGAACGCGTTGAGCCACCCGCTCGCCTCCATCCCAACTACGGGTATGCCCGCTTCACGTAGGTCAACCGAGTATGCCATCTTTAGCGCATCGGCCAACTTAACTTGGCCCCCAGGATGCTCGCGAATAAACTTCACCGCAGCGTGAACATCCTCGGGTCGAATCTCCACCCATCGGCCGTTGACACGCACCAACGGCGTCCGCTTGGCGGCCAACTGCTCAAACTCGTGAAGCGAGAGCGTCGTATCGCCCACCGCAATCTCCCACTGATAGCCCACCAGCGACGAAAGCCCCAACTGCGATTTCGCGGCGTTAGTCAGCCCGGATCGATTGACATCGAACGGATTCTCCGCGTCGCTCTCCAGCCGCAATTTGGCGCCGACCCGCGCAGATGGTGAGTCCCACCAGTCGGGGGCCTGCACGGCGAAGCCCTGCTCGGTAAGCACTGTCCGCACTTCGCGCAAGAACTCGTACGCCTGCTTGGTTGTAAGTAATAACTTAGTGGGCTCAACCTGCTCGAGTGCTTCTTCCAGCCGTCTGTAAAAACGCGATGCCCGCCCAAGCTCGCCCAGCAGGAGCTCGTGGGGACGATCGATCCGCCTGCCCATGATCGTGGCCGAATCACCGCTGATCATCCACACATCGCTGCCATCCAGCACCAGCGACGGATTTTCAACCGATTGTAAGTGAAACGTAACCGGCCACGACGCCAGCGTGGGGTCCGGTGATGCATTGGGCGCTAGGCCCGCCATCGCCGGCTCGCTCACCCTAAGCAGCAACCGCCACACCGAACTCGCGCCCCGCTCCTCCAGAACGCCGATCCATCCACGCACCCGCTTGATCATCTCCTGCCGCGCCGCCGATCCCGCATTTACACTATTCTCCCCCCGAAGCAGGCCCCCAAGCCAAGCGACATGCAGATCCTTCACCGGGTCACGGTCTTCGATCGAATCGCGGAAGTTCTCCCGCACCAGCACATTTCTTACACTCGCATCCACGCCCGCATGGATGTAATCTTCGGTGATCGCCGCGGCGTTGTGCTTGAAATGATCTGCGGCGCACCGCGCGCTCGGCGGGCACGCCGCCACCAGCAAAGTCATGCGCCGAGCCGTGGCTTCATCGCTCATCCACCCCTGCCATGAACCACGCAGCTCTCCCGTGCTCGCCTGCAGAAGCGACGGCACAAATCGCTGCTGCACAAGCAAATATCTGGCCAGACGCGAAGATTGGGAGAAGTACTCAAGTGATGCCCCAACCAACATCGGCGGTTCGCTCTCGCCCGTTAGTTCGCCATCACCACCAACATAAGTCGCACGCTCAGTTAATGTCTGCGCCACGATGCTCGCCAGACCCATCGCTTGCAATGGCGAAAGTGCCAGCGTGGGCACCAATACGGTCTGAACGCTCGCGACCGCTGCCAGCGCCCGCCCTTCATTGCTTCTATTTGGGTCCTCGTCCGCGATTTCCTCGGTAACCCCAC
>CAYVFW010000226.1:0-2764 GCA_964450325.1 uncultured Phycisphaeraceae bacterium
TCGCTCTACTCGCTGCGCGAGCTCTCGAAAGACAGCCGCCGCGCGAGGCTTACTTTTGCGATTCCCAAGCAGCGTCAGCCCCCGAAGGAGGGGCACCCCGGCATCGAGCAGATCTGACAGCATCTGATACGAATCGCCCAACAAACGAGCCGACAATCCTCGCGGCCGCAAGGCTGACTTAAGCTTTGACACGAGGCGACTCGTCCCGTCCGAAGGCCCCTTCTGAGTGCCCCGGGCATCCTCATCGCGCCGGGTCACTTGCACCGGCGTAAGTGATCGCGCTTCGAGCTCGGCCAGCACCGCCTGTTCACTCTCGCCCGTGAGCGTGCCCACCAGCCGTTGGCCGGTAGCATTAAGGGCGATGTATCCGAAGGTTGCCACGTTACGCCAAGGATAGGAAGCCAGTTGAAGCCAACGGATGCAAGCCCTCGATGGCCGGTTTACCCGGGACGGCCTGCAAAATTAAGATTAAGGTAACTACTCAAGCCGATACATCGGATCAAGCTGCTCGAGCATCCGCTCGATGTACCGCCACGCGTTCAGTTGCACGCGGGCCCCGGCCAACAACTGCGGATCCGACCCCGCCTCATAACTGTTTAGTAGCGCACCAATGGAAGACTTATATTCCTGCCGCCGTGCCCCCGCCCACGCTCGCCAACGCGCCCGCGCCTCCTCCGCGTCCCCGGCATTCCCCCCAATCTCAACCTCCATCGTTTCCCGAACTTCTAACATTTCCGCGAGCAACCCGGGCGGAAGCGACTTGTTCTCAGAAGCGCCTGGCCCTCCCCACGCCGCGATAACGGCGATCGCCCGCTGTTCATCATCCAGCAAGCACGCCTTCGCGGCAGAAAGTTCGGTGCTGTCGTCGAGATTCTCAGCAGCGGCCGAAGTTCGATCCGGGTGTAACTGTGCCGAGCGACGCAGGAACGCGCGGTTGACAACGGCGGGCTCAAGGTTGTACGCAATGGGAAGGCCCAGCAGTTCAAAGGCGTTTTTCTCGACTCGCCTTCGCGGCGTGTCGTCGGGTGTGTGGGCCATTGGCAGGATGATATCGCCCAAGCGATGGCCGAAACAACCGCCGTAGTCGCCCGGCGCGCTTGGGGGTTGCTATTCTTTCCCGTGACTCAGGTTTCTATAAATGGTGGGCAAACACCGGCCGTCAACTCTGGGCTCTTGGCATCCAGCCATAGTTTGGGTTCTGCGCACATCGGGATCGCCGCGGTGAGCGCGGTGGGGGGTGCGATCTTTCTGCGGACGTTAAGTCAACTGGCGAGCTCTGCCGGTAACCTTCCGGCCGACTTTCGTTGCTCGTTCCACCACGAGCCCCTGGCCCATTATCTCGAAGCGATTCATAAGAATGACTGGATCAGAGTAAGTGTTCTGCTCAAACGCTCGAACGAGCTTCTGGCCCGGTGCGGCGCAAAGTTCTGCGTCACGCCCGACGCGGCTGTCCAGCAGGTTTTGGAACTGGCGGGGGTTGGCTCGGCGATTCCGTGGGTTTCGATGACGGACTTGGTGGCGGACCAGGTCTCTAAGGATGGACATAAGCGGGTAGCCATTCTGGGTACCGACCTTGTGATGAACTCCTCTACTTTCCAGATTCCGTTAGGGCTCAAGGGTGTTCAGGTGCAGATCCCAAACCCCGAGGACTGCCACGAAGTAGATAGAATTATATTTGAAGAGTTACTTTATGGCAAGGTGGTGCCGAAGTCGCTGGCGTTTGCTTCGCAGCTCATCGCCAAGTTAAAGTATGAGAAGCAGTGCGACGCGGTGATTCTCGCGAGCAGCGAGGCGCCGTTGCTGGTTGACAAAGAAAACTCGGCGCTGCCCGTGTATCACGCTGCGGATCTGCTGGCGAGCGCTGCGATTGTGCGTGCGGCGGCGCTTTAGGAGCGGAGCCAAAGACGTAATATAACGTTATCACTCCGCGTCGCGTTCCAGGTCGCGGATGGCCGCTTGATTGCGCAGGCGTGCGGCTTGCAGCATCTTATCGATGATAAGCACGCCGTTGAGATGGTCTAGCTCGTGCTGCCAGCAGCGGGCGAGCAGGCCCGCACCGGTCTGCGTGAAGAGGCGGCCCTGTTCATCGAGCGCGGTGATTGTAACTATTGGTGGCCGAAGGACGTCTCCGCGGATATCTGGGAGTGAGAGGCAGCCCTCTTCAAAGGGTTCGACCGGTCCGGTCGGTTTGCTGATCAAGGGGTTGATATAGACAGCCAGCCCGTCGGTGGCGGTGGGGGGTGATTCGGCGGTGCCTGTGCTTGTTCGCCCCTCTTTGGCCGGGATATCAACGATGAATAGCCGCCAACTTAACCCAACCTGCGGCGCGGCTAAGCCGATGCCCTCGTTCTCGCGCATGATCCGCAGCATTGACTGAATCGCAGCGCGCACGTCATCGTTGACCTGAGCGATCGCCGCGGCTCTCTTTCGGAGCGACGCCCCGGGGTACGTAACTAACGTAAGTAGATCATAGTTGATTGGTTTCTCGCCCCTTGCCGTCTCTCCGCGCTTAGCCATATGCCCTAATGGTATCAGCGATTGTCATGATTTGCAGCGGTTGCGCTGGGGTTGTCAGACGCAGAAAGTAGCTGTGGCGAGGATTCCCGGGTTGAAAAAAGAGTTTGCGAAGGGGGTGGTGCCCATCTGGGCGTGGCTCGCTGGCCCGGGCTCGCGCCTGAACCAGGCCTGGATCACGCCAATAACTTGCCCATGAGTTGCCCGTAGATTGCCCATAACTTGCCAATAACTTGTCCGTAACCTGCCA
>CAYVFW010000226.1:2864-5119 GCA_964450325.1 uncultured Phycisphaeraceae bacterium
TCATGCCCCATAAAGCGGGACCGCACAACGGCGATTGCACTCGTGCCCCTACACGCGGCGGCTGGGTCGGTGGGTAGATGTGCCGCTTATCTTCGTCGTCGCGTCCGCGATTGTAAGTGCGTTGCGGTTCCTGCGAGGCTTGGGCGAGAGACCGTCACCATTAGTTTACGTTGGAGTTCCGTTGGTGCTGGGGTCGGTGATGGTAGTTATGTCTGCCTAGCTTGATTTCGCGACAGATGAAGCGGCAGTCGCGCAGAGCACGGCTGGGCGGTGGCGGTGGGAGTTAAGTATGGGCTGGGACTTGCGCGAATTTTGCGTCGGGGTCGTGTGCGCATCCAGCTGCCTCTCTGACCGCACCCCCCTTGTTCGACACCCCTAACATTGCGAAGCGTTCGCAGAAGCGCGGTGCGGCATGCGCACCTTCACTGGAGACTGTTCGACCGCGAGGACGGGGCGAGGGGGGTTGATCTTTGCCTAGCGGCCTTGGGCTCTGGGCGGGTAATGCAGTGGTGAATCGGGCGGCGTGCTTCTGCGAATCGGTCGTGACGGACGTATCGATTGTGCCCGCACTTTCAGTCGGAGATAACCCTGACCCCACTCCTGCACGTATTACTTTGGACAGTCGTCGGTGAGGCCGCCCTGACTCTGATACTTACGCTTTCCCCGCGCATCTCCGCACGATTCTCGGAAGTGTTAGCACGCGCGCCGATGCTCGACCTTGTCGTGGCGCTGATCACCTGGGTGCCTTGGGTGGCGGCGGGTGTGTATGCGGGGTGGTTGGGTGCCGCGGTGGCACTGGGTGGGCAGTTCATTGTGCTCTTTGCCTGGGGGCTTTTGCATGAGTTAGCGCACCCCAGCGCGCGGCGTGGACCGCGAATCGTAAAGGTGCTCAACCGCGTGGTGGGCAGAGCTCCTAATCACTTGGCGTTGTGGGTCTGTTTACTTGCGTTGCCGGTCTTCTGGGGTCTGCGAGCCGCGGAGATCTTTGTCTATCCGCTCTTGCCGCTGTTGCTGGGCTTCCCCAAATATAAGCACGGGGAATGGATCAACGTAAGCAGGCACAAGTTTGGCGGGCTGGTGGGGCATGACTTAATTTGGTGCTTGTATTGTGATTGGATGACGGGCGTGTATTCATTGGGCGGGGAGATGCTGCGCAACGTCGAATCTTTCTGGTGTCCGATCCGGTTTTACGATGGGAAGAAGTGCGACAACTGCAAAGTAGATTTTCCCGACATCAATGGAGGATGGGTTCCTGCGGACGGGACGATGGCGCAGGTGGCGACGGTGCTGGAAGATAAGTATGGTTCCGGCCGGCGAGAGTGGTTCGGGCACCCGGTTCGGCTTACTTCCAGCGCGCCACGGAAGGTCAAAGCGAGCGAGGATGAAGCACAGTTCCCTGACAGATCATAGTTGTGGCGGATGTGGGTGAGACAGCGAGGCTGTTAACACCGTCCCTGGCATGGGCTGCCGGGGTGGCATCGTTAGCAATGGTAAACACTAGCCATGTGTGAGCCAACGCCAAGGTGTTGAAAGTAAGAACGCGCGGGCACGCCGCCGAGTGTCACGTTGCCGTGCTACACTTACGTTGATGACAATCCCACACGTCGTGATCATCGGTGGCGGGTTTGCGGGGCTTTACGCGGCGAAGGTGCTGGGGAGATCGCCGGTTCGTATTACGTTGGTAGATCGTTACAATCACCATCTGTTCCAGCCGCTTTTGTATCAAGTTGCGACCGCCTCGCTCTCACCGGCGAACATTGCGGCGCCCATCAGGCGGGTCCTAAGGCGTCAACGTAATACGACCGTTCTCCTGGCTCAGGCCGCTGCTATCAATGTCCACCAGCGGACGGTGGAGCTAAGCGATGGGCAGTTGACTTACGATTATCTGATCCTCGCGGCTGGTGCCACTCATTCGTATTTGGGGCACGACGAGTGGGCGAAGCATGCACGCGGGCTTAAGACTATCGACGACGCGGTTGAGATTCGACGGCGCTTTTTACTAGCATTTGAGGCCGCCGAACGCGAGCCGGACCCGGTGCGGCGGAGTGCGGAGTTACAGTTTGTGGTAGTGGGGGCGGGCCCCACAGGGGTGGAGCTCGCTGGAGCGATGATAGAGATTGCACGCTCGGCGCTCCCGCGAGATTTCAGGCGTGTGGATACGACCACGGCGAAAGTATTACTAATTGAAGCGGGCGACCGAGTGTTGCCGGGGTTTCCACGCGAGTCCTCTGCATCTGCACAGGCCGCACTTGAGA
>CAYVFW010000227.1:0-5093 GCA_964450325.1 uncultured Phycisphaeraceae bacterium
TTTGTCGGCTTTCCTCAAGGTGGTATGATGCAGTGTATGAACCGAACCGCCGCGTTTATTGTTGCGATGATGGTTGGGGTCTTTGCGTGGGCACTGACCCGGCTTTGAGGGGGCGGTCACCGCGGAACGTATCGAGTTGTCAGAGCCACAATCGGTGGCGTGAGGCGATCACGCCGAACGTAAGCCACCCGTTGTGCCCGTTGTTAACTGTTGTTGCAACGAATGCGTTAAATGGTCAGGGTTTGCGTTGGAGGTTGCCATAAAGAAACGCCCCGCCGTGCCGCGTGAGGCGGAGGGACGGGGCGTTTGGTTTATTTATAGTGCGATTCTGCGGTAGTTACGTTAGAGACCACTTCGCGACGTGGGTAGATTTTGCCCGACGGCCGGAGTTGGGGCTTACTTGGCGGCCTTCTTATATTCCGCAAGGCGAGTTTCCATTTCGGTTACGATTTCTTCGGGGAAGTCTTTGGAGAGTTCGACGGCCTTGGTCTGCAGTTCGACAGCCTTTGCGACATCACCCTTTTTGAAGGTTGCGAGCGCGAGCGTGTCGATGATCATGCCGTCCTTATTGTTGGTCAACTCCGCGGCCCGAGTGGCGATGGTGTGGGCGAGTGTGTAGTTGGGGTTTTTGACACTCTTGGTGTCGAGAATAAGCCAAGCGAGCTCGTTGAGCCCCTGGGGGTCGTCTTTCAGGAAACCCTTAGAGAGCTTCTCGGCGAGGGCCTGAGCGGCCACCTCATCAGTCTGGATTTGAGCTCGGTACTTCAGGACGCTCAAACCATCGGCTTTCAAGGGATACTTGGCCGAGAGATCATCGACGATCGTAATTGTTTTTGCGTGGTCCTCTGCGGTAACGGCCGCCTGGAGAGGCGCGAAGGCTTTCATGAACTCGGCCTGCTCCAACTCAGCCTTGGCGGCTTTGTCTCGGGCTGATTGTGCGTTCTTCGCGGCGGCTGCCGCGTCAAAATTACCTTCCACAATTTGTGCAAGGGGTTTATCCATCTGTCCCGGGTGACCGATCCAAAGAATTTTGCCTTCAGCGCCGACGATGAAGGCGGCGGGAATACCCAACTGCTCGGCGGCGATCATCCAGGTCTTTACCATGGTGCCTTCGTTGCCGTGACTGTCGTCGATGGCGACGCTGTAGACCATCTTGTCGCCCATTTTGTCGACAAAGGCTTTCGTCACCTCGACGCGATCTTCTTCGCTCTCCCAGATGCTGACACCGATGACGGTGACCTTATCTTTATATTTCTTTGCAAGCTCGGTGATATGAGGGATGCCCTTGATGCAAGGCCCGCACCAAGTAGCCCAGAATTCAACGACGTATATCTGGCCCTTTTCAAGCGATTTTATTTCTTTTCCCTTGAGCCACTGGCCGACCTTCAGCGGGGGTGCATCGCTGCCGACGCCTAACACGGCGGGCTTTGCAGGCTTAGATGACGCGTCGGCCCCGGCTGCTGCGCCATCCTTGGTCGCCGCGGGCTGTACAGCCTGGGCATGGACGGACGAGACTGAAAGGCAAAGGCCGGCACAGAGCGTGAGAGAGAGGAGCGATCCGAAGAGACGATTCATGGGTTCTCCAAAGGTGATGTCTGCGTCCCCGGGGCCCGCGGCCGCGCGGAGGACCGCTTCTTAGACTTAGACGAATGGTAACCCCGAAAGGTTCCCGTTTGTGAATGGATAGTTTGACGTGCCCTTTTGGGAGGGTGCAAGCGTTCTCGCGGGTTTGCGGGATGGGGAGCGATGGTTGGGCGGCCGGTTTTTGACGTGGGGTGGGGGTCGTGATGTGCGAGACGGAACACCCTCTCTCTCGATGCGCGGCTGGTGTGCAGAGCGGGGCGGCCGAGGTAAGTGGTGTCAAAGCTGAAGGTGCGCGGCGTGAAGCGCGAGCTAACAGGTATTGCCGCGGGGTTTGATTTCGTAAAGCGTCATAGAGCGGACGGAACTGAACGAGATATACTTCCGCAATGCCTCAGCCACTCGTTTTGCGTTCATTTTGGTTCTACATGAAGCCTCTTCGGAGCGGTGCGGTGCGTGTGGCGGTGATCGCCGCGTGTGTGGGGGCGTGTGTGGGTGGTGCGGTGGTTGCGGGCTGCGGGAAGACGCGGCCGCTGGCGATTCTCAAGCGGGATGCGGATGTTGCGCTGCGGGGCTCTGACTATGCGACCGCAACTGCGGACTATTCAGAGTATATTCGGCGCCGTCCGGAGGCGCATCAGTTACGTTATGATCTGGCGCGGACGTACCTTGCGGATGGGAAGCCACGCTCGGCGATTGAAGAGCTCAATATTGCGTTGGATGTGTCGCCGCTGAACGATGATTATCTTGATCTGCAGGCGCGGGCGATGTTTGAGGCCAATGAGCGTGATGCGCTTACAGCGCTGCTGCGTCGGGCGGCGGGGGAGCGGGGGCGGGTGTCAGATTACCTTCGCTTGGGGAGCTATTCATCGAAGTTAGGAAACGCGGATGAAGCGAAGCAGGCGTTGCTCACGGCAGCGAAGCTGGACGAGGGGAAGACCGTGGCACCCCAGGTTGCGCTTGCGGATTTTTTCGGAGGGGTGAAGGATGTAAACTCACAGACGCGCCGGCTGCGGATGGCGTATTACATTGATCCGATGGATAAAGGCGTGGTCGAGAAGTTGGTGGCACTAGGCGAAAAGCCCGCCCCCGGCTTTGGGCTCTTGCCGCAGGAGTCGCGGTTGCGGACTGGGCCGGGGAGGTAAAGGGGGCGGTGCGTTACTGTGACAAGTTGAATGGTGGTGTTGGAGCGTTCGAGGTGGGCGGCGGTTAGGTATTATTATTTTTGCGTTGGGGGGGGAATGGAAGCGACTTGAGCTGCCGACGCATATCACGCAAAGACACAAAGCACTGAATGCTTGCGTTCAGAAAATCGCCACAGGCTTCCCCTCCACCATTAATTAAGAGCTCAATGAGAGCGGAGGCGTGACGTGCGCGCCGGGGGGGCGCACGGGCTGGGGCGAAAGAGTGGAGCGTGACGTTTGAGCGCGCGAGAATAACTTTTGTTCGCTGCCGCGGTGTTGTGTCCTACCGGCGCGGGTGAGATCTGAGGTAGAGCGGAAGAGGCTTTAGCGTGGTGTGTTGATCCATCCGAAGGGGACATCTCCCTCGTTGGCGCTGACGCGGACCCACGAGTTATTAAGCTGGCTTTTGGTTACGTAGAGATCGTTGCACTCAAAGTCGCGGGCGCGATCGCGGCCATCTCCGACATTATCGCGGCGATATTCGATGCCATCTGTATCAACCTTGAGGAGGCCGGCGGAGCCATCTGCGTAGCCCACGTTTCCGCCGCGTGCGTGGCGGATGGTGAGTTGGTCCCAGTTTCCGAACATGCCATCGCGGTATTCTTCGTTGTACCAGCGGGAACTTTCTTCGAAGAAGAGGGGAACGGACTGCATGCGGGTGAGTTTGGGCACGTTTAAGACGGGGAGCAGGCGTGGGGTGTCGCCGCCGAAGGTGACGGCGGAGACATAAGCGACGATCACTGGGGTGCCAAGCTTGTAGCCCTCGGCTTCATCGAGCATGGTGTAATCAAACTGGACACCGGTGCGGGAGGCCCAGAGATTCACGCGGTCGTTGCCTGCATCGGTGGCGGTGCGGCGTTTATTGGTGGGGCACTCGGCAACGTGGTGAGCGTTGGAGACATAATCAAACAGGAAGCCTGGAATACGGCGACCGGCGGGGTCGGTCCGCTGAGCCCACGCGGCGACGTTGCGGTCGCTGGCGACGGGAGCATCGTTGGGGGGCCAGAAGCGGACGCCGTTGACCCTGTTAGCGACGGGCCAGATTGTGTCTTTGTAGTCCTGGGCGTAGGTGACGGCGGCGGTCACCATCTGCTTCATGTTCGAGGTGCATTTGACCACGCGGCCGGTCTCGCGTGCCTTGGCGACGGCGGGAAGCAGCAGGCCGATGAGCAGGGCGATGATGGCGATAACCACCAACAGCTCGATCAATGTAAATGCCGCGCGGGTGCGGGAGGGCGTGCGGCACTGACAGGCTTTAAGGTGTGTGAACATGATACATTCTCCGGAGATGTAAGCGTATGTACCGGGCGTTTGCAGGGGACCGGGGGATTTGAGGACATCGGCACATGCCCTGCTAACCGTCATACCTAACCATTGTAACTATACATAGTAACTATTCATAGTAACTAGTTGTCGTAACTAGTTGTCTTAACTGTTGAGCTGTCGCAGTTGCCGGGCCCTCGTGACTAGCGGGAGTGGAAAGCCCGCAACCGAAAAAATTAGGTTGGAAAGTAAAGCAAGGCGACCGCAGAAGTGGACGTTAATACCGAGAAACCGCTTGGGGCGGGTGGCGCAGAACGCGCCGCCCGATTTGGCTGTCCGTAGAATATACCACAAACCCTAGCGAGAGTCCAGCAAATTCATGCGTTTCCGGGGGCCGGCGGCCATGGTGAGCGGCCCGCCGGCTGGGGGAGAAGTTCGGCGGCGTGCCAAATCTGAGCATAGCGCAAGGTAAGCTAGTGCTTTCCCTAGCCATCAAAGGCATCGGCATTTTATCCGACATTGGGCGCGCCATGAAAGGGTTTTGATGGCAAATCGTCGGTCGGAAGCGGTTACATCGGGCTGAGGTGGCGCTCATGAGGGAGTGAGCAGGGCGACCGCCGCGGCAAGGGCATCGAAGACTTGGTCAACGTCGGCGAGGGTTTGGGAGAACCCGAATGAAATACGGACAGCACCTTCTGAAGGGCCGGAATCTGTGAGCGCGTAGGGTGCGCACGAGAGGCCAGCGCGGCAAAGGACTTGGAAGCCGGATTCGAGAGTCGCGGCGAGGATTGAGGCGGGTGCGACGTTGGTGGAGAGAGAGAAGATGGCGGTGCGATCACGCGGGTCTGTGGGTCCGTGAAGGGTGAGTTGGGAGCGGGCGCCTTGGGGTGAGCGGTTATAGGCTGCGATGCGGCTGAGGGCGTGGGTGATGAGGGTTAGCTCATGGGCGCGGAGCGACTGGGTGCCGCGGTGAAGCACATAATCAAGCGAGGCATCAAAGCCCGCCACACCGAGCATGTTAAACGTGCCGGCTTCAAAGCGGGTGGGCATGTGGGTGGGCTGGAG
>CAYVFW010000228.1:0-5067 GCA_964450325.1 uncultured Phycisphaeraceae bacterium
GCGTGGGCGTCTCGGATCACAAGACGTACACCGTCAGGAAGCTGGACAGCGATTACTTTGAAGGCGTGTGATGCTTGCACGCCGATGCCGCGTGCTGTCGCCCCCCGGCACACCCCGCTCCGCAGCCAGTCCCAACGAGGCGTTGAGCTGCCCCCACACTCCACGAGTGAAGCGGCAACCGCGCTGTCTTCGCCCCAATGGGGCGATGGGCTGTAGCCACGTGTGAAGAAGGCGCTTCGCCGACGCAACCCGTGGAAGAAGTCGAACGCGAACAAGCTCGCCCCGGCGAGGCTAAGGAGAGAACCGAACCCGCGCAAGCGTGCCTCCGAGCGAGGGGCGCGGGGGAGCGGAAGCCTCCGGCATGAGCGAAAGCTACATTGCATGAAAGAGCAAGCATGCTCAAGTGTCAGGTCGCCACAATACCGTGCGCATCCGAGTAGGCCCAGAGCGCGCGATCGAGCGTCCGCATGTCCACGCCTGCGCGGGTCGCTATCTCGCGGCACGCCTTGGTGTACTCCGGCCAGACCGCCGACCAATTCCACGGGACTTTCTCTACGCCAAGTGCCCCGAACGCCCGGATGTCCATCAAGGGATAAGGATCGCGGTGGCACATATGCAAAATCGCGCTGGCCGTTCGGTCGCTCACGCCAGTCAAGAGCGTGAGGCTGCGAAGCCGGAGTGTTTCCGATGAAGTTGAGAACGCCAACCTGGTCACGTCTTGCACCATCTGCTCGTCGTTGGTCTGGTGGTGCTTCGAGGGGCGAGCACTCTTCCAGCGTGCGACTTGAAGAAACTCTTCTCTCGTGAGCACGCCCGCTTTCCTGGCTTTGTTGCCGATCTCGATGGGAACTGCGTCTCCCTGCGGATACGAATACTTTGCCGCCCAGTGGCTGATCTCGGTGATATCGAAGCGAAGTGTGAACATGGTGCAGATCATACACGAATTGACCTGCGAGCGATCCGTGCTTGCGAGCTTGGCACGAAGCAATCAAGGTTTCTACGCAAAGCTCGCGCCGATCTCGATCTCTTCGGCCTTGGATAGGCAGTAGGTTGTAGCCACGAACAAAGCTCGCGTTTCGTGAGCGCAACTCGTGGAAACCATCGCACGCGAACAAGCCTATCTCGACGAGGCGGCGAAGTTGCTCGAGCACAGACTCTTCTTCTATAGCCAATACACTGCGGATATGAACGACGCGATCATGGCTCTTGTCTATGAGCGGCTGAGGCGCGCCGGCAACCCTGCCACGGTCCCTGGTTCGCTTCCGGTTACCTGCTTTGGCGATCTGTGGACGGCGCGTGTCGGCACGGTCGGGCTCAATCCTTCGTGGAAGCAATATCTTTCCAAAGACCGGACCGAACTTGTCGGCAAGGATCGCCACCTTGAAACCTTGAGGTCGCTGGGCGCCCGCGAGCGTGGCGAACTGACCGACGCTCAATGCGAACGCGCGATCACGACCATGCGCGGCTACTTCGGGCCAGACAAACCTGTGTATTCCTGGTTCGCCGGTCTGAGCCGCGTGGTTGAAGGCTTTGGAGCTTCCTTCCGAGATGGGTCGGCCGCGCACCTTGATCTGGTTCAGGAGGTCACTGATCCGTTTTGGAGCAACGTATTGAAGGCTGACCGTGATGCGGGCGCGGCGATGCTCGATGCCGACTTGCCCTTTCTGCGCTGGCAGATCGAGGCCTTTGCGCTCTCGGCGGTCATCTGCACCAGTCGAACAGTGCTCGATGCCGTCGTACGCATCACGGCTGCCGAGGTGATCGAAACAGGAACGTTCGCCAAGCGTCGCTGGACGATTGCTCAAGCGAAGTTGAATAAGCAAGCGGTCGCGGTGGTTGGCTGGAACATCCCGCTTGTGCGTCAACCTGGCCTGAAGCGCGAACAGCAGACAGAGTTGGGCAACATATTGCGAGCCAGAGTTGAGGCGGCAGGCTTGCTTCCTAGATTGGTGTGAGCGTTGATTTTCGATGCCGGGGGTTGCCGCCCCCCGGCAGCCCCCTCTCAGAACTATGAGTGCGTGTGACGAGCATCGCGGTTCGTGCGTTTCATGGCGGCACGCCAACTCCTCCGCCTCGCCGGGGCGAAATTCATCGCCAGCCGTGCATCCACGGGTTGCGTCGGCGAAGCGCCGACTCCACCCGTGGCTACATTCCGTCGCCCCGCTGGGGCGAAGAGGCGCGATTCTCGGCGATTGGATGGGACGGTTCACGCGCCCTCCTTGGCCGGGGACGGATTGGCATGCTTCTCGACATGCTCCCTCGCCAACCGCTCTGCGGCGGTCTTTCCAAAGCGGTAAAACACTGCCGGGGTCACAAAGAAGTCCAGCAGCGTACTGGTGATGAGGCCGCCGAGGATCACGATCGCCACGGGGTACAAAATCTCCTTACCCGGCTCGCCCTTGCTGAGCACCAGCGGGATCAGGCCCAGTCCCGCCGTGACGGCGGTCATCAGCACCGGTGCAACACGCTCCTGGCTGCCGCGGATGATGAGGTCCTTGCTCCAGGGCTGACGTTCCACGGTCATCAGGTGGATGTAGTGGCTCACCATCAACACGCCGTTGCGGGTGGCGATGCCGGTAAGCGAAATGAACCCCACGAGCGAGGCGACGCTGAAGGGCTCGCGGGTGATGGCCAAGGCCGCCACGCTGCCGATGAACGCGAAGGGGACATTGAGCATGATCTGCGCGGCGATCATGCTCGACCGGTAGTGCGTGAAGAGGATCACGAAGATAGCGACGAGCGACCCCAGGCCCAAGATGAGCAGAAGCCGGGTCGATTCCTTCTGAGCCTCGTGCAGGCCGCCGAACTCCATCGTATAGCCCTGCGGGAGCGCTATGTCCATCTCGATGGACTTGCGGAGTTCTTCCACCGTCGAGCCTAGGTCGCGCCCGCGCACGTTGCACTGCACCACGATTCGGCGGCGGAGGTTCTCCCTCGCCACCTCGTTGGGGCCGAGCCGTTCGACGATCTCGGCTACGTCGCGCACCAGCACGATTGCGCCGGTGGGGGAGACCAGCCGCACTTCGCCCAGCTGCGAGGGGTCCGTCCGGTGCCGGTCGTCAAGAGTGAGCGTGATGTCGAATGCCTTCAGCCCTTCAAGCACTTGGCCCACGACCTTGCCCTTGGTCGCAGTCTCCATCGCGTCGGTGAGTGCCGCGGGCGTGAACCCCACGCGCGCCGCGGCGGCGCGGTTGATGCTGATATGTAACTGCGGCACAAGCACTTGCTGTTCCACCTGCAAATCGGCGACGCCCTCGATGCCCTCCATCGCCGCTTTGGTCTGGTCGGCGAGCGTGCGCAGTGTGTTGAGGTCATCTCCGAAGATCTTGATGGCGACCTGAGCGCGAACGCCCGACAAGAGGTGTTCGATGCGGTGGCTGATCGGCTGGCCCACACCCACGTTGACGCCGGGGAAGACGGAGAGTTTTTCGCCGATTTCCGCAAACACCGCCTCGCGCGGGCGGATGTCCTCCGGACGCGGCGGCGTGCGGCCGCTCACCGAGAGGTGCTTGTCGGGGTCCTTGGCCTCATCCTTTGTCCACAGATCCACGTCGATCTCGGAGGAATGGACGCCCTCGGCGTGCTCATCCTGCTCGGCGCGGCCTGTGCGGCGAGCGACGTTTTTGACTTGGGGGATGCTCAGGATCGCATCCTCAGCACGCTTAGCGACGCGGTTAGATTCTTCAAGCGAGACGCCGGGGTTCAGCATGAATGAAACCGTCGCGGTTCCCTCGTTGAAGGGCGGCAGAAACTCAGACCCTAGCCGCGTGACCATGAAGAGCGCGGCCGCGACTAGACCGCCCAGCGTGGCGAGCACGGTGATCGGCCGCGGCATCGATATCGAGTAGGACAGCAGCGCGAGCCGTTTGCTGATGCGCAGCAGGAGCCCGTCCTTCCCGTGCGTCATGCGCTTGATGCCCGGTAGCAGGTAGAATGCCAGCACAGGCGTGACTGTCAGCGCCACCAGCAGCGATGCGAAGATGCTGATGATGTACGCGGTGGCCAAAGGCGCGAAGAGCCGGCCCTCGATGCCCGGTAGGAAGAACGTCGGCAGGAAGACCAGGCACACGATGATGGTACCGAGTATGATCGGGTTGCGAATCTCGCTGGACGCGTCGAAGACGACCTGGATGTTGGGCTTGGGATTGGCCGAACGCCGGTTCTCGCCCAGCCGCCGGTAGACGTTCTCAACATCGACCACCGCGTCGTCCACCAGCTCGCCGATGGCCACAGCAAGCCCGCCAAGGGTCATAGTGTTGACGCTCATGCCCAGCCAGTGGAATACCAAAAACGTGGTGATGAGCGAGAGCGGGAGCGCCGTGAGGGTAACGATCGTCGTCCGCACGTTCATCAGGAACAGAATCAGGATGATGACCACAAGGAAGCCCCCGTCTCGCAGAGCCTCCACCACGTTCCCAATGGACGAGTTGATGAAGTGCTCCTGCCGGAACACGTCGGGGTTCACGTCCAGCGATTGAGGCAGCGCGGGCTTGAGCTGCGCCAACGTCGCATCGAGCGCTCGCGTCAGCGTGAGCGTGTCGGCGCTAGGCTGCTTCTGGATCGCCATGATTACGGCAGGCGCACCGTTCTCCGAGCCGTCGCCTCGCTTGATTGTGGGGCCAGCTTCGACGACCGTCGCGACATCCCTCACGAGCACGGCGCGAGGGGGCGAGTCGTGGTCGCCCGGCTTGTTCATGACCAATGAGGAGGCGATGTCCTCGGCCGTTTGTACCCGGCCGAGGTTGCGGACAACCAGCTCCTGTGCGCCGCTCACTACAAACCCGCCGCCTGTGTTCTGGTTCGCCGCGACAAGGGCCTTTTCGACATCCTCGAGTGTCAGGTCGAACAGCCGCAGCTTGTCGGGATCGGCTTGGACGCGGAACTGCTTGAGCTCCCCACCCATCACCGTCACCTGGGCGATGCCGGGGATGGAGAGTATGGCGGGCCGCAGCACAAACTCGGCCTGCGTCCGCACGTCCATCGGGTTCAGAACCTTGCTCGACACGCTCACGAGCGCGATCTCGCCCATGATGCTCGACGCCGGCGTCATCACCGGCACGATGCCCG
>CAYVFW010000229.1:0-5050 GCA_964450325.1 uncultured Phycisphaeraceae bacterium
TTTAATCGGATGGTCGTAACCTGCGCTTTCGCCAACTCGGTGCCCGCCAGTGCAACCCGTCGGATGTGATCCATCAGCACGTACGCCGCGGCGGAGAGCATGACACGGAACTGATTGGGCAGGAACTCGTGACAACTGGTCTTGCCGAAGGACTTGACGAACGTCTCGAAAAGAACTTCGGCCATGCGCCAGAGAGACTTCTTGTCGATGTTACTCTCCATCTGGCACAGCGTCGGAGGCGACGCCGCGTTTTGATGATCGGCTCGCCTCTGGAGTGCCGGATTCAGCGGGCTGGGCCGCGTGAGGACGATTGGCGTGGGAACTGTGATGGGACATAAGAAACTCGCTTATAAAGGGGGACACTGAAGGTGGAACGGTGCGGCAAGGTGCGCTGGCTCGCCTCACCGCAGTCAACATTTATGTTGAAGGTCTGGCGTGCACACCGTCGAGGACAGGCATCGACCGGCATGATCCGAGCGGGCAGGCTGCAGCCTCCATGTACTGCCCAAGAAGCCAGACTTGGAGCGTGCACGTTAGTAGAATCTCCGCGACGATCAGAGGGGCACGCCCCGCTCCCACCAAAGCACTCACACGCGCACCGAGCGACATTGCCGCCTGTGCCACGATGTCGTGCGCGGTCAGTAGCCGGTGGCATTGAGCCAAGGGCTCTTCTCGCCCACAAGGTGGCAGAGGAATGGAGGTGAGGGCCGCGACATCTGCGGCCATGACGATCGGCTCACCGCCGAACTCGCGGATCTTTCTGACCAGAAGTTGTACCAGTCGATGCTGCTCAACTTGATGGCGTTCGCACATTTGCTGAAACGTGGGTGCCAGCGGTCCGGATGCCTGCCACCCGTGTTTGATGTATAGATCTCGAAGAGTCATGGTGTCGGCAAGGAGTTGCACGAAGCCTGCACATATTTCCCGGAAGCCCAAGGCCTTGCCAATCTGAGTTGAGGGCTGTGATTCCAGAACGTCGGCGATGCCGCTGACGACGACGACCGTGCCGCCATGTGGTTGAGTCTGCATTCGTTGGGCTCGGAGGTCGGCGGAGGTAATGGGCCTGTTTGCCTATCTGGTCAACAGCTTCGATCTGCACCGAGCGCAACTCGCTCGGACGCTCTCAAACGGCTATTGGCTTTTTCAGGTGAACTTTCGTCCGAGTTGAGGAGGCGATGTGCGATACCGTCGCGATGGCGATCACGAGAGCCGTTGGCCAACCCTCGGAGTTTCTCAACATCGAAACATTCCCGCATTCGCTGCCGCGAGCGAGGGCGATACGGGCGTAAACGCGTCGCTCTTTGCTTGCGAGGGCGGCGTGACGACCGTTGAGGCTGTACGGCATTTGGCCGTGCAAGACCCCAACGCTCTCGGGAAAGACCAACGATTCAGCGTGTTGAGAGTGCTGTGGCTCTGGTTCCTCAAACGCGCTGATGATTCGCGACGACGGTATCATTTGGTACGTTTGCGAGTAAAACCTTTCGAAACTGCCTGTGAGGGCTTGTTTCGTGATCGCTGCAAACCCGATTTGTTTGCGGTTGGTTATGAAGTTGACGAAAAGTGACCTGCATCTCACTTAATCTGCGGGTCAGCGGACCGAGCCCTTTCGGGGGCGCAATGATTTAACTCTATATTTACAGGGTATTTTTTGTTTTTTGACCTTGGCGAGTGAGCTTTGAAGCGTTGAGTTGCTCTGCTTGCCTTCGCACCTGGCTGTCGGCTAAGCCAGACCAACCTGCTCGGCCGCCCTCGTCAAAATGCCGTAACCTGTTAGGGCTGAGTCGGATTTACTGGAGGCAGCTGGCTGAAGTATAACGGCCCAAGCCGTTGCTTCGTGATGTGGCCTGATTACCATAGAAAGCTGGTACATGGTTTCACTGACCAGCTATCCGCGCCGTTTCCGATTTCCGCAGTATGTCCACCGATACCAATCGCACAGCCCCAGATGATGTGGTTATCCGCATTGAAAACGCGGGTAAATGCTATCACATGTACGGCAAACCATCTGATCGCCTCAAGCAGGCCTTCTTTTTGTGGAAGCGGACGTACTTCAAGGAATTCTGGGCGGTGCGGGGGGTGAGCATCGAGATCCGGCGCGGGGAAGCGGTTGGTATCGTGGGGCGTAATGGCAGCGGCAAGAGCACGCTTTTGCAGATGATCGCGGGAATAGTCGCGCCGACCGAAGGCCGAGTTCACGTGGCGGGGCGCATCGCGGCGTTGCTGGAGCTGGGGAGCGGGTTCAATCCCGAGTTTACGGGTCGGGAGAATGTGTACCTCAATGCTGCAATCTTGGGATTATCGCAGGCCGAAATTGATGATCGGTTCGACTCAATCGCGTCCTTTGCGGACATTGGGCCGTTTATCGATCAGCCGATTAAGACTTACAGCAGCGGCATGCTGCTGAAACTGGCGTTTTCAGTGCAGGCGCAAGTGGAGCCGGATGTGCTCATCGTCGATGAAGCGCTGGCGGTGGGCGATTCGCTGTTTCAGAAGCGGTGCTACGAGCGGATCGAATCGCTGCGGGCGGCGGGTACAACACTGTTGTTTGTCTCGCACGATCAGGAGAGCATTCGCACGCTGACTGATCGAGCACTGCTGCTCGATCACGGGAAGGTGCGGATGCTGGGAAGCTCGGCCGAGGTGATTTTGGACTACCGGCGGTTGCTATACGAGGATGAGAAAGCGTATTTTCAGAATCAGACAAAGCATCTGAAGGATCGAGTTCGCGCGGAGTCTGCTTCCGGGCCGCCCGCGCCAACGCTCGCGCTCGGTGATGCGCCGACCTCTATCGGATCAGCGGCGCCCAAAACTACATCCCTCGCGGCCCCGCCTCCGCTTGTCACCACGGAGAATAAGCCGCGACCATCGCGGACCGAGCACCTCGCGTTTGGCGGATTTGATGCGGAAGTGGTGCAAGTTGAGGTGGTCGATGGCGAGGGGAACGATGCATCTGTGTTTCACCCGAATCAGATGATGGCCGTGCGGATCACCTGCCGGGTTAATAAGGTGATGAATCATCTTAACGTGGCGTTCCGGATTCGTAACAAGCAGGGAATTAAGATTACTTCCTGGGGAACGCTCAACGACGACATCCGGCGGTGGGCTTCTGGAGAGACATCGGGGGCCATGTGGGACCGGAGCTTTGCGGCCGGTGAAGTCTTCACGGTCGTGTTTGAGAGCCCCTGCTCTCTGGGAAATAACCTGTACGAAGTTCAGGCGACCATCACCCAGGAGAACGACAGGTATTACGCGTCTCAACGCATCCTGCATTGGCGGGACGAAGCGGCGTTCTTTACGGTGTACCACCGAGTGAACGAATACTTGTTTGGAGGCGTGTGCGACCTGCGGATGTCTACGCGGGTGCTATCGGAAAGCCCCACGGTGCATGGCGGTGTGGCGTGAAGGCGGTAGCGCTATTTAACGATAACGGGCGGACGCACCACGCGGGGTGCCTCGCCGTCAGCGCAGCGCATATGGACATGCTTGCGAGGGCTGGCGCGCGCGTGGAGTTCCGGCACTTTCTGGGTGAATACTCCGGCTTTGCGCATCGCAACTGGCGAGTGGCGAAGAAGATGGTGCTCGATTCGGAGCTTCGCGGCGAGCTTGAGCGAGCGGATGCTGTGATTGTGAATGGGGAAGGGACCATTCATCACGGGGCCGGGCTGCATCTGCTGGCTATTCTTGGTGCCGCGATCGAGCTGGGTGAATCGGCACTGCTGGTTAACTGTGTGATGCAGGAGATCGGTGGACACTTTGAAACCCTGCACAACCTGACAGATTTCACAGTGCGGGACGCGGGCTCATCTGAGTACCTTGCCTCGTTGGGGATCAAGCATCGCGTCGTGGTTGACTCGATCATGGAAGCGCCATTCGTTGACACTCCGGCACATGATTGGACCGGAAAGGTGGTCATCACTGACTGGCATGAAGCCCGGAATGGCGATGTCGGGGCCGCGGTTGGCAGGTTGATCGAACAGTTGGGGGATCGCGCAGTATTCTTCCCGCTTGACCACCCTGATCGACTGAAAGACTGGCGATCGATCGTCGCGGATATGAAGCGAGCGGACGGGGTCGTGACAGGCCGGCATCATGGTGTGTGCATGGCGGGGCTGGCAGGGGTTGCGTTTCTCGCCCTAGGGTCCAATACGTGGAAGATTGAGGGCATGATGAGACTTTTCGGCCCAGACCTGCGAGTCAGCCGTCCTCGTGATGACCTGTACGCGCAGTTGAACACCGCTCTCGCCGATCCCTCCCCCTACCGCCGCTTTTCGCGGGCGATTACGTCATGTTGCCCACTTTCAACTTTTGCTGCCATTGCTGAATCAGACGCCACAACTGCCCGAAGTGCCGTTGCGGCGACCTCACTTGCTGCGCCCCCCACCGCCTTAGATCGCGGCGTCCCGGAGTTGCCACGGATTGCGTACCTGGAATCCACTTGCGAGTGGCTGGAGCTGCAGGTCGCGGACTACCGGTCCGCCGCGGCGAAGTTGGCAACAGACGTCAACAACTTGCGCGAGTGGGCAGATAAGTTGGAAGAAGCCAGAACGTGGCACGAGGAACAACTCAAGCACGCGCGGACGGAGCATGAAGGGCTCAACCGGACCATCGCCGACCTCAGAAATTTTGCTGAAAAGCTTGAAGAAGGCCGCGAATGGTACCGCACGCAGGCGGAGAACTGGCGGACCGAAGCTCAGTCCGGGCAGCAAGTAATCGCCAACCTTTCTGGGCGGGTGGAACAACTGGAAGGCGCGATCAGGCAGCTTGAAGCGGAGCGAAACGCGAGCTCTGATGGCAGTTCGGGCGTTAATACCCCTAGGGCGGGTTTGTAGTGAGGCGGACGCGCAGGCCCTCAAAGAACTAGAAGACTTGGAAATGAAGCTCAAAGACGAAAGGGCCAAGGAGAAAAAGAAGCCGTGAATCCATTGTTTGACCATGAGCCAGCACCCATTCGCTCTGCGGAGATCGTAAACTCCCGCCCGCCTCGGGCCACGCCCAGGGGGAATTGGAGCTGAGGTATGGGAAGGAGTTCCCTAAAGAGTGGATTTTCTGC
>CAYVFW010000230.1:0-5028 GCA_964450325.1 uncultured Phycisphaeraceae bacterium
GGCTGCCCGCCGGCCCTCGCACCCCCAAGCCCGCTTTTTGAACTCCCCCTGGCCATTCCCTGTAGGCCAATAGCAAGTTCACGAGAGTGTAACCACAGCCCCGCCACCACACCCGCGATACTTAAGTTCGCCGCGTGTACCACCATGCAGTATCCGCACACCAGCCCCGAACCTACCGCGATCCCCGCATACACCAGAGAGCAAGCCGCGGCGAGGAGAATCCCCATTAGCACCAGCGGCCCCACCAAAGCCCGCGTCAATAAAAGCACCATTCCAACCCCCGCAAAGTGCGCCATGCCTATGAACGAAAGCGGCACTCCCAGCACCTTTCCCCACACGCTCTTCGCCGCCGCGGCACACGCACTCCCCGGCCCGCACCCCGGCAGGCTCATCGCCCCGAAGTGATCCATCGCGAGTAGCAGGCACGACACAAGCCCCACCGCGCACAGCGAAACAGATGTAATAAATAAGCCAGTGGCGCGGGCTCCGCCGCCTTGAGGTTCGCTGGCATTCCCAAGGCCGGGGCCCCCCCGCGTTGGCGTCCGGTCAGTGTTGTTAGCGCGCGGGCGGGTTCCAGCCATAACGTAAGCTATCTCCGATAGGTGAATGTATTCTCAAACTCCAGCCACCCCCCTCGCACTTTCTAACGTCAGTAGTTCCCATCCAATTACGCCCAATTACGCCCAGTTACGCCCAAGCACGCCACCTCACACCCACTCACGCACATCCTCCGCAACCAGGCAACACCCCACCGAAATCCTCGCGAATCAGCCCCCTCCGTTTGCCCTGCGTCCACCCTCCGCCTCGCCCTCGCGCACTTCCTCATCGCTCACGGTTCGAGGTAAACTTACATTCGCCGACCCCGTCCATCCTCGTCTCCCGCCCACTACCTCTTGGCCATTCACCACGTTTTCCAGTTCCACCAACTCCCCGGTCGCGCTCGCCAACGTAAGCTGTGCCCCCGCCGAACGCAGCATCGCCAACTGCCGCCTTCCGATCCGGGCATACAGGGTCACTTCAGTGCTCGTGTACTCCCGCCGCGTCACTTCACCCCGCGATTCAATCAAGTGGATTGTCTTGGAATCCTTGAGCGGCACGGTCACCAGGAAATCGTCCACCTCACCAACAGCGTGCTCACGGATTACCGCGGCGAGCTCCGGCAACCCGCTGCGGGCCTCGTCACCCCCGATAGCGCACACCGCCATCGCACCGGGAACCTGCTGCTGCCACGCCAAAATCGTCGAGTTATCTTTCAGCCGATCAATCTTGTTCAGCAGCAGTATCCGTTTGGGCGGCTGCCAATGCTTATCTTCCTCATCGCCCGCTTTACGAATCTCCTCTTCCAGCCCGTTGAGAACGTCCGTCACCACCCGATATTGCAGCTCCGCCGAGGGGTCGGAGACATCAAGCACAATCAAGAGCACATCGGCGTGCGTCGCTTCCTCCAGAGTGGCCCGGAAAGATGCCACCAGATGATGAGGAATATCGCGAACGAAACCCACCGTATCCGACAGCATGACGTTCACGCCGTTGCCAAGTAGCCATTCCCGCGTCCTGGTCATAAGCGTTGCGAACAAGCGGTCGTCCGCATACGCCCCGCCGGATGTAAGTGTATTAAACAGCGTGCTTTTGCCCGCGTTGGTGTAACCCACCGTCCCCACCGTAAAGTGCAGGCTCTTGCGCGCTGCCACCTCACGGCGCTTGCGGGCACGAATCAAGTCAAGCTCTCGCCGCAGCTCCAGCTTGCGATCCTGCACCAACCGCCGATCAATTTCAAGCTGCATTTCGCCCGGCCCACGCGTGCCGATCCCCCCGACGATCCGCTCCAAATGGCTCCACATCGCCTTGAGCCGCGGGAATGTATACTCCATCTGTGCCAGCTCAACCTGAAGCTTCGCCTCAGCAGTCGCGGCACGCGAAGCGAAGATATCTAATATTAACTCTGATCGGTCCAGCACTTTGCGCAGCGTCGTCTGCTCAATATTACTAATCTGCTTGGGCGAAAGATCATGATCAAAGATGATGGTCGCGGCGTCCAGCTCGCTCGCCAGCGCTTTCAACTCCAGAATCTTCCCCTTGCCAATGTAAGTGGCTGGTATCGGGCGTTCGATATTCTGCGAGAGCTCCCCGACCACGATCGCCCCCGCCTGCTCAGCCAGCGATCGTAACTCCCCGAACGGATCACGCGGGTCGTGCTCCGAGCCCGGCAGCCTCCCGGCCGCCACGATAACTCTCTCAGACTGAACTTGGATCGATGTGCGCTCTTTTGACATGCTTTATATTTTCAACTAGCTCACCCAGCTTCACCCCTCAGAACCGCCAGCCTGGACCCAGCTTGCCGTTTCCGGCCGCGTTTCCGCTTTGGAGCCCTCGGCCACGCTCGCCATCTACTTAATACCTCACCAGACCACCTCTAAGTATAGTGTACCCGCAACACCTCTTCGGCACCCGCGCCCGCCACCCCTTGCCCCTATATACTGCCGCTTTCCGCCCAGAAATGGGCGAACCTTCGCAAGGTGGTTCTATTGAACGCAACCGCGAGAGAGCAAAGACGGTAACGCACACCGAGCCGAGCGCACCATGTGACCCCCAAGTGCCAGCGGCGATGCAGTCACCGACGGCAACCGCGAGAGCTTGCATCGGAATGAGTGGGGATGCACCGGGGACGCACGGGAATGCCTTTGGAGCGTTAGAATCAGTTTCAAAACACTCACTCCCGGAGCATCTTCGCATGGAACTTATCGACCTTTGGATTCCCATCGTTGCCTGCGCCTTCGCCGTCTTCATGTGCAGTTTCCTGGCGTGGGCCATCTCGCCGCACCATCGTAACGATTGGCGGCCACTGCCCAAAGAGATCGATGGCATGTCCTCCATCCGATCGCTTAACTTACCTCCCGGCGTCTACATGTTCCCCTTCTCTCACTCAAAGAAAGATTCCCGCGAGTACACCGAAAAGTTCAAGGCGGGGCCGAGCGGGGAGCTTAAAATCTGGCCGATGCCCAACATGCCGAAGTACATGTTCCTTACGTTCATGGTCTTCTTGATCGCCACCATCACTATTGGTTATGTCGCCGCCGAAACTATGAAACGCGGAGCTCCCTTCATGCGCGTGTTACAACTAGTCGGCACCCTGGGCCTGCTTACGTATTGCTTCTCCTTCCTCCCCAACTTCATCTGGTTCGCCTCCAGCCGGCAAGCGTAATTACAAATCTCATCGATGGCGTCGTCTACGGAGTCATTACCGGTCTCGTCTTCGCCGCTCTTTGGCCCAAGTAACTTCCCCCTCCCCCCTCCATTCCCTGCCGACTCCCCTCCAACAAATCGCCATGAACACCCCCATCACGCGGCGTCACCTCCTCCATTCCGCAGCCCTCTTGGCCGCCGCGACGACACTCGGTGCGCCCCGCGCCGCCTCTCTGGCAGGGGTATTGGGTAAAGCAGCCCACGCAGATGAAGATTACTTTGAATGGGCATTGCCGCAGCCCGGACTCTTTGTCGCCACAGGCGGTGGCGGCAACAGCACTCTGTTCACACGCGGCGACGGCGCAGTCCTCATTGACTGTAAGAATGCGCCCTACGGCGAGAGTCTCTACCGCGAAGCGATGAGGCGTTGCAAGCGCCTCGCCGCCGTAATTAACACGCACCACCACGGCGACCACACCGGGGGCAATCACGCCCTCACCGCTCACGCCCCCATTATCGCCCACGATAACTGCACGCCGCGGGTGTTGGCCCAGATGAATCGTTACCTCTCCCAAACGAAAGAGGCGGCCATGCAACTCAAAGAGGGCGATAGCGCCGCCATCCAGCAGGTCCGAAAGGAGGCTCTCGCGCTCTACGCGCGAGCCACGACGCTCAAAGTAACCGACTTCGCGCCAAAGACCACCTTCGCCAAAGAGCATAAGCTCGAAGCATCAGAGGCGGGCACTGAGTTAATATTACGCTATGAGGGCGTCGGACACACTGATAACGATATTACGGTCCACTCACCCGAACTTAACGTGCTCGTCGTGGGCGACCTACTTTTTCATAAGATCCACCCATTTATAGACGCCGCGAGTGGGGCCAGCACGGTGCAGTGGCAGCAGCGACTGCGCGAAGCCATCGCCCGCTGCGATGCCGACACGATCGTAGTTCCCGGCCACGGCACCCTGACCGACCGTGCCGGCCTGGAGGAACTCTGGCGCTACTTCGAGCAAGCCCGCGAAGCCGTCTCCGGCGCGATCAAAGCCGGAAAGACCCGCATGGAAGTGGCACAGCTATCCTTGGACAATGTAACTAACTTCGCCGGAAAAGAACGCGCCGGTACGGGCCTGCAGGCAATCTACGATGAGCTAAGGCCCGCCGCCGCCCCTACTGCCGGGAATTAATCTGGTTACGTTTCAACTGGTACATTTCAATAAACTGTTTATATTCAAATAAGTAAGTTTCTAGGCCTTCAGCCCAGCCTCCACCCTCGCGAGTCTGTCGCACCTACGCACTTCTCGGATACGGGCTCCCGCCCTTGGCCACGCGCTTCAGCCACGCGTTGAGCGTGCCCGCCGCTTTTTCGAGATTACGAACATACGGCTTCTTCGTCCAGCTCACATCTACGTAGCTCAGTTCATGATCGTAATAAAGCACCGGACAATCGGCCGCGTCGCCCCGCGAAGTATCCAGCACAAAGTAACCGCCGCGACCATCAGCAGCGAAACAGATATAAGACAGCGGCCATTGTAAGTCTGTTTCCTGCCGAAGTGATAGGGTGGCTTCGACCGCGTCGGCTGCAATCAGCAACTCCTCTTCTCTGATCTCCTCAGCCTCATTCCCCGAAAAAAAAGCCCTGGCTCTCTCCGGAAGGTTAACATCCAGCCGGCGCTGTAACTCGTCCACCCCCATAGCTCGCCGCTCTTCCTTCGCCTTGCGGTCCTTCTCCGTCGCCTTCCACAACGCCCGCGCTTCGCGCCTCAGCCCCGCAAGCAGCTTCTTCCGCTCCGCCGCATCCTCACGCCGTAACAAAACTTTCTTAAATAGAAATGATTTGCGATC
>CAYVFW010000231.1:0-5018 GCA_964450325.1 uncultured Phycisphaeraceae bacterium
CCCCTCCTTCAATCAACGATATTCATAAGCTTCGCGTCGCCAGCCGCCGACTCCTAGTCGGCCTCAAGCTCACGAGCGACGCGGAAGGCCGCCTCACCAAGCAACTCCGCCGCGCCCTCAAGCCGCTGCGTTCAGCCGCGGGCCAAGTCCGTGATTGCGATGTCCATCACTCCCTGCTCCAGGAACTAGCGACCCAGGCCCCCTCCGACCGCGCACCCCGCGCTCTCGCTGATGCCGTGGCACTGATCAACGCCGATCGTAAGTCCGCCGCCGATCAAATCGTTACACTCGCCAGGCAACTCGATCTCAAGCAAGTGCGCCGTCAACTCCGCCGCTTGCTCCAGCACGCCGCCAAGGCCCAACGCGATGATCACCTCCAATCCAGCGTCCGCAGCCGTGTCGAGTTAAGCCGACAAGCACTCTTCGCCGCGCTCAGTGCCAACACCCCGCTCCACGAGCTCCGCCTCGCAATCAAAGACGTCCGCTATTCCCAAGAGCTCCTCGCCGCAGCGATGGGACAGGCTCCGCCGCTTCCCAAACAGCTCGCGGAGGTCCAGGCTCGCTTAGGTGACCTCAACGACGCCGCGACCCTCGCCGATCGCCTCAGCGGCTACTGCCTCTTCGTGAACGCACAGCACGCCTCCGAGCAGTTGGCCACCACCAAAGGGCTGCACGATGAGTTACATTCGCTCGAGTTGGGGTTCCGCTCCGTAGTCCGTCACCGCACCGCGCAGTTTGTTCAATGGTGGAATCTCACCAACCCACTTCAGGACCTTCTCCCGCCAAACCTGGCATCAACCTTGGCGTACGACTTCTCAACAGATAACCCCGCCTCAAACACCAGCACAAAAGCACCCGTTTCAGTCCCAAACGAAAACGTGACCATGGCGACGAACCGCTTCATAACTTATGATTTCGGTGATGGGCTCGTTGCACCCAGCGACTTTAGTCATTGGCCCGCTTCTGATCCCGCCATCCCCGCCCACACCGTTCATCAAGCCAGTCGCGCTCCCCTCCCGGCCTCAGCGGGCGAAGCATCGCTCTGGCTCTCCGGCTGGACGCTCGCGATCATCGACATCGGTAGCAATAGCGTCCGGCTCATGGTCGCCGAGGTTCAGGATGATCGATCCTGGACCACAATTGTCGAAGAGCGAGCGATGACCCGCTTAGCCCACGGCCTAGGCGAATCTGGCCAGCTCTGCGACGACGCCATCTCCCGCACGCTCGATGCACTCGATCGATTCATCGCCACCGCCAAGCAACTTAAAGCCGAGCCCGCCCGCCTCTTCGCCACCGCCGCCGTGCGTGAGGCCTCTAACCGCGACGAGTTTATTAATCTCGTTCACCAGCGCACCGGACTTACAGTCGAAGTCCTCTCCGCCGAAGACGAAGGGCGACTCACGCACGCCAGCGTCGCCCGCATCGCCGATCTCTCCTGCCTCAACGCCGCGGTCGCGGACCTGGGCGGCGGAAGTCTCGAAGTCGTCTTCTCCTCACGCGGCGTCATCACCCAAGTAACCAGCCTTCCGCTCGGAGCGGTGCGCCTCACCGAAAAATTCGGCGGCCCCCTCGCCACCGCCGGGCCTGCTTTTAGCTCGATGCGTCGAAGTATCGAACACTCGTTAAACAACTCGCTTCGCGTGCGTCAACATCCTCAAGTGCTGATCGGTTGCGGTGGAACGTTCACCACACTTATGTCGATCGCCGCAGCCGCTCACGAGGCGGCCACTCCCCTCGCAGCCATCGCGCCCTCGGTCCCATCCGAATCGCCCCAAGCTAAACCCCACTCCTCACCCGCCCCACAACCCGATCAAGCCGCACTCGATGAGCATTCCCTACCAACCGCGCCGCCCATCACCCGCGACACCGTCCGCTTATTAATTAAGCAACTTAAGGACATCCCTCTTGAGGAGCGCATAAGCGTCCCCGGCCTGCACGCCGACCGCACCGACATAATCATTGCTGGTATGGTCACCATCGAACGCCTGATGAAGCGTCTGGGCTGCAACCTGCTCCATGTTCACATTGGCGGCGTGCGAGAAGGCCTCTTACTCCGCATCATCCAACAACGCCTCGCATCCCACGCCGATCAGCCCCCGCCCACTGTCTGCCGCAGTGCTGAAATCCTTCACCGCGCCCACGCGCTCGCCGCGGCCGCAAACTGCGAGCAGCCCCACAGTTCGCACGTCACATCCCTGGCACTCCGCTTCTACGACCTGCTCCTGCCTACCCACATAATTAAAAACCTCGGCTCTCACGAGCTCGAACGCACCCTTCTCGAAGCCGCCTCCCTCCTTCACGATTGCGGAGTTCTTGTCGCATATGCCGGCCATCACAAGCATTCCGCGGCGATCATCCGCAACAACGGCCTTGACGTAACCGACCCTCACATCGCAACCCTGGTCGCCACCATCGCCCGCTACCACCGTAAGTCCGGCCCCACCACCCGTCACCGCACCTTCGCCACCCTGACCGCCCAAGACCAAGACCTTGTCTGTCGCCTCGCCGCGATCCTTCGTATCGCCGATGGCCTGGACCGCACCCACAAGCAACTCGTCGCAGACCTCGCATTAAGCGTGGGCAAACGCACACTCCGAATCTCAATCCATCCCGCCCCCAAAGCCATCGGCGTCGATCTCTCCGACGAGCTCGCCGCTGCGACCGCCAAAGCCGACGTCTTCGAACACCTAACCCAGCTAAACGTAGACATCCTAGCCTAAAAAAACCCCGCCCCGTGGCACCGCCCTTCCGGGCGGTGTCGGCGCTCCCCCACCACTCCCACAACCAGCCCCGCAAGCACTAGTAAACGGCGACGCCAAGCCGTACTCCAGCGCAAGGCTCCTACACGCTGCGACCGCGTCCACCCATTCACCTCGCAGTTGACGCCGGGCAAGTTGCGTCATCTGCGTGCGGGCCCAGAGTTTGGGCAAAATCGCCCCCGTATTCGCGCTGACCTGCTTGACGAGAACCTGAAACGAGACGGGCAGCCCGTTCGCACGCGCAGTGACGAGCACGTTGGCGCCGATAGCGCCGTTGAAACGGCCGGTGATGAACGCCGGGCGTCCGGCGTACAGCTCCTCCGAGATTGTCGCATCCTGTATCCTGGTCCCCTCGCCGCCGAACGACACGCAAATCGCGCTAAGCGCCAGCCGGTACACGGCCGTGAAGTGGTCGTACCTCCTTGCTCCGCCGCGCGCAACCTAAACAAGGGCAGCCCCTGTTACCAAACACGACGTCCCTGTCCCCGCACAGCAAGACCTTCCGCTACCTCACAAACTAAGCAGCCGCAGCCCATCGCCGGTGCAAATAATAACCCTCCCCAAGTTCCACCACGCCAGTTTGAACCCCCGCCTACACTCCGCGCCACCTTTCTATTATCTATTACTAGGGAAGCCATGAGCAAACTCTTTATTTCACATGCGACCGGGGATGATGCGTTCGTGCGATCGCTCCGCGAGGAACTAGAACTGCACGGAATGGCGGGTTGGGTAGATTCTCGCGAACTTCGCGGCGGTGATCCATTACTGCCCGAAATCAAACTCGCAATTGAGAATGCGGAGGCGTTTGTGGTTGTCGTAAGCCCCGCCTCGTTGCAATCCGAGTGGGTGAGCGACGAACTGGACCTCGCGATAAATTTGCAGAAGACGTTCGGCAAAGACCATTTCACGGTTATTCCCATCGTACTCGACGGCACGAAACTGGGTGCCTTCAGGAGCTACTTTGGCGCCGAGCCAAAGTACGTTCCTGTAAGTTCCGCTCCCGGCGGCGTCCAAGCCGCAATCGATGACCTCCTCACGGCCCTAGGAAAGCGGCTCCCAACCGAGGCAGAGCAAGTATCGCAGCCAAAAGCTGCCCCGGTCGAAGAACTCGTCCTCGAACTTACGGACTTGAAGTTCGACGAACAAGCCGGAATCCGCCGCGCATCCGCGAACGCCCGGCTGGTGTACGAACCCGCTACGCCCGGGAAGCCCAATGTCTACTCTAAGCAGTCTTGGCGACTTAAAGCTCCTATCGGCCCGATCGAAGCCGAAGAACTCCGCTGGTACCTAGAGAAGTACGCAGTCTGGCCCAGCGACTACTTTAAGAACCGCGCCACCAACGTGGAAGAGAATCTCGTGAAGTGGGGACAGCTCTTGCACGAGGCGGCCATGCCTTCCGCTTACACCTCTAACGTCCTCAACGCGTGGGCGACGGTCGATAAGATGGCGGGCCGCCGATTCTCAGTCTCCGTCGATCACGCGACCCAAGCGGGTACATCGGAAGCTGATCAGAAAACCGCGAAGGAAGTCGCGACGGTACTGCTCGGGCTGCCGTGGGAACTCCTGAATAAAGACAAAACGTTCCTCTTCCAAGGCGCTGCTCCCACTCGTGTCAGGCGTCGTCTGCCCGCAACCCAGTCCTTCAATGCGCCCCTCTTCTCTCCCCCCATCCGCATCCTCCTCGTCACGGCGCGCCCAGAAGATGATGCGTGCGGCTACATCGACCACCGGGCCAGTGCGTTGCCACTGGTCGACACCACCGAGGCCCTCGGCGACCTCATAAAGATCCACATCCTCAGCCCCGCCACGCTCCCCGCGCTGCGCGAGGAACTCGACCGCGCCCGCACGGCCGCAAAGCCCTACCACGTTGTCCACTTTGATGGTCACGGTGTTTATAACCAGACCGTTGGCTTGGGTGGCCTCTGCTTCGAACATCCCGAGGATGCCGAAAAGCTCACGAATCGTCGCCATCTGACCGTGTATACCACCGACCTTGGCCCGCTCCTCACCGACCACCGCATTCCGCTGGTTTTTCTTGAGGCGTGCCAAACCGGGATGTCGGAAAAAGCATCAGAGTCTGTCGCGTCAGAATTGCTGAAGGTCGGCGTCGCTTCGGTTGTCGCTATGAGCCACAGCGTGCTGGTGGAGACAGCCCGGCGCTTTGTCGAAAAGTTCTACAGCACACTCGCGGCGGGCGGGCGCGTCGGCGATGCCATGCTCGCCGGGCAGCGAGAACTGAAAGACAATACCTTTCGCGCC
>CAYVFW010000232.1:0-4900 GCA_964450325.1 uncultured Phycisphaeraceae bacterium
ACGGTGAGCCCATCTAGGAGAAAGAGGCGAGCGGGATTACCGACGACAACGCGGTAGACCGAGAGCAGCGTGTTCTGGAGTTCACCGGTGAGCGCGTTGCCATAGTGGCGTGCGGCCGACCAGCGCCCGATGATGACACACCCCAAGGTTAGCGGAACATAAACGATCGCGAGCAGCAACGAGCCAACTCCGCGAAGGAAGTCCGCGATGGTGCGCCAAATAAACGTAGCCAAATGCCGGATGACCGCGCCGATGCCCTTGGCCGCGGGCACGGCGACGTAAGCGAGAAGTACCGCGGCGAGCACAATGCCAAGCAGCCCTAGAAATCCAGCTAGGAGGAAGTTGACGCCCCCGGAGGCAGATGACGCCGCGAGGGTCTCAGGAAAGGAAGTTAAAAGAGATTGGATCATGGGGCAACATCCAAGTTGGACATGCAGGCAACCGGGGTGAGGGAGTCACCCGCGAACGCCGCAACGCCAATCTGGGTGCGCTGGGCGAATCAACGGGTCCGCAACCGCTGGGCTTGATCTTCTTGACGGAGAAGGCTCTGCCGAGCGTGTATCTCGGCGATGGCGTCGTCAAACATCAAATCATCGGTCGTGGCAGTTTCCTGTTTGGGAGTCAGGTTCAGTCCGTTTCGCGCCGCTTCATCAAGCTCGTCCTTTGTGAACGAATAAGTTTGGATAATGAGGGCTATTTTGACGCGAAGAAACTCCCGAATCTTTGCCGATCTTCGACTAACGGTCGGTTCGCTGATGCCTAGGGCGGCGGCTACTTCCTTGCCCGGCTTGTTCTCGAGCACCCGCATGGAGTAGATTGCAAAGTCGGTAAAGTCGGCCTCTTTCTCAACCGCCCGGAGCGCGGCGATGATTTTGGCCGCGAAGACCTGCTGCTCATAATGTTCGTCGACTGGAAGCCCGGGCGCGGCGTGCATCCAAGATTCATCGAGTTCGACTCCCCGCTTTGATCCGCCCCGTTTTTGAGCCCCGCGGCGGTCTAGTTCATCCCCAAGAACGTGCTTGGCGATGGCTAGAAGCCATGTGGAGAAGCGGGCACCGCGTGTAGGATCGAAGCGGTCGATGGATTCAGAGAGGGCCGCGAGGGTCTCTTGCGAGAGGTCGCGGACGGTTTCCATGCCGATGCGGCCCCGCCCCCACTTTGTAAGCTGAGCGCGGACGACCGGACCGAAAACTTCCCAAAGCTCAAACCACGCGGCTTGATCGTTGCAGCGTAATCGCTTAACAAAGCCCGTGGTCATGGGTGTTAGCATGGCGACGAAAGCATAGATGCAGCGCGGACCAAGGGCGCGGTAAGAGGGAGTGCCGAAGAGAATAAACCCCAGAAAAAGGGCGTTCTAGGGCGTGGATTGTGCCGCGAGCACAATCCGCAGCGAATCGTGAAAGCGGAGAGGAATGAATCCTAAAGACCCCTGTGGAACGAGTCCTGCCAAAGTTCGCCTGGGGCTGTGTAGCCGCCGACAAACGAGGCTCACATTGAATCTCGGAGAATACCATATGTCATTCGCAAAGCACATTGTTCGTTATGGGGTGATCGCTGGTCTTGTGGGCGGCACGGCGGCTTTGGTCGCAGGGCCCGATCGCCTGGGTGTCCTGTTTACTCAGCTCCGCCAGAGCGTTAACGCTCACATCGACTGCGCCATCGACGATCCCACCGCCCTTCGCGCACAGATGAAACAACTCGAAGGTCAATATCCCGAGCGGATCGCGGAAGTTCGCGGCGACCTCGCGGAGTTGCGTGAGCAGCGTGCCCACCTTCAACGCGAGCGTGCGGTATCTGAACGCGTCGTATCTCTTGCTGCATCTGATTTAGATCAGATGCAGGGGCTGATTGGCAAGGCCGAAGCCACACAGTCGGCGTTTACTCTGGCGAGCGACACGCAGTCGCGTCCGGCGATTATCCGCGTCGTCTTCAACGGCGAGTCTGTGGATATGAAGGACGCTTATACCAAGGCGAACAAGATTCAGCAGGTGAAGGCCGCGTACAGCGGGCGTTTAGCCGAAATCGACCGTGACTTAAGTTATCTTTCGCAGCAGGAGAGCCGTCTGGCGCAACTCTCGGATCAGTTGGGGACTGAGCACCAGGAGTTCCAGGCGCAGTTATGGCAGATGGACCGCCAGGTCGATTCGATCTCTCGCAACGAGCGGTTGATCGGCATGATGGAAAAACGCCAGCAGACACTCGATGAGCAGGGCCGCTACCGCACCAACAGCCTCGATCAGCTCTCCTCTCGGTTTGCGGATATCCGCGCCAAGCAGGAAGCGAAGTTGGAAGTGCTGGGGCAGTCAAGCAACGCTCTGAACTACGAGGATCGTGCAAAGTTTGATCTGGATGCGCGGACTTCGTATGGTGTGAAGGTCAATCCTTCGCTCGCTCCGCTCACGGTCGAACCCAATGTGATTGAGATTACCCCCTCTTCGCCGTCGGTTCCCGCGGCGGGCGTGCAGGGTGAGGTGGCACCTGCGGCTTATGTTCCGGGCGCGAAGGCCGCGTCGGCCAAGCGAACTCTGTAAGTTAATCAACCTCGGTCACTAAGACGATCAAACCGGGCGCGGGTGCGCTCGGTTTGTATTTTTGTGGCCATGGGCCCGGCAAGAGCGATTTATCATGATTTAGCTTTTGATGCCCTTCACCCGCTCGGGGTTTGTATATTTCGTGAGCGCCTCTTCGAGGTTCACATTGTTAATGTTAGCAATGGTCGTCAGCCACGCGATGACATCCGCGAACTCCTCGGCGAGGTTATCGCGTTGCTGCGGGGTGGGAGTCTTGCCCGGGGCGTTCTCCTGCAGTGCGGTGGCCAGCTCGCCGAACTCCTCAACCAACCACATGAATGTCCCGGGCGTCCCTCGCGCGGAATCAGAGGCGAAGTAGCGGTCGCGAATGAGTTGCTGAAACGCGGCGAAAGTAAGCGGATTGGTTGGCATCTTCAAAGGGTACAACGGAGCGGGACGCTATGGGAGGGGTGGTTTCCGGACGTTCCGGCCGGTGGGCGGGCCGGTGCGCGGGCTGGCAGCGGACACGATTGGCCGTTGGTTCAGGGTGCCCTAGCCGCGTACACTCCGCGAATATGCCCGACGATGCGAGGAACAGAGTGAGCCGAGTTAAGCGAGCAGTGTACGCGCTGTTGGTTGTGGCGATTGGCGCTGCGGTGGCATCGTGCGCGGGGCATCGGCCGAAAGATCAAGTGAACGAGGGAGCGATGCCTCGCGACTTTTCTCTGAGCATTACCCACAACAGCGGGCCTGATCCGGCTTGGTATGTGCTGGATGTAGATGGGGGCTTGCGAGCAGGTTTGGGCGTGCGCACACAGGAGACTGTGCTGCCCACGTTGGTCCGGCAGTTAACCTTCGCCGAAATGGAGACGGTTTGGCGAGCGGCATGGGAGTCGGGTTTGGCTGACGGGGTGTATCGCTTGGGTCAACGCGGCAACACCGGGGCGATGAAGGGCGAGGATGGGTCGGTCGTTTATCTTTCAGCTTGGGGTGCCCGCCGAGAGGTGGTGGTGCCTGCTGAGAGCGAACTTCGGGGCGGTGTGGCACTGGTCACGCAGAGACTTCGATCGCTCTGCTGGGTAGGTGAAGAGCGGTAAAGCGATCAGTGCGTTGAACGATTGATCGCAAGAGTTACTTTGAGTGATTGCCGTTATGAAGCAATCGGCGAGGGTGATCGACGCGGGTGGCGAAACGCGGAATGAATGGGGAGCGCAAGGACGCAGGTTATGGCCAAACGGGGCGAGAGAATCTTGAGCAAAAGTTCCAAAGTAAGCAAGGCGTCTGGCCCCAAGGGGCCAAGCGAGTTGGGGGACGTGGGCAACGCGGAGGGCGTGAGGATCACCGGGCGGGGTCGTCCGCTCCCGAACGTAAGCGAAAAACCAGGCTGGGATAACGCGACGCCCGGGCCTTTGCACCTGCTCGGCCTGCAGGGGATGCCTAGATCCGAGCTTCTAGAATACTTACATCTCACCGCCGAGCTGGCTGGAGAGCATAAGTCAAACCACTCTCGCGGGTGGGAAGGAACCGCCGATTCGGGGACGCTGAAGGGCCGGGTAGTGGCGAACCTCTTCTTCGAAGATTCCACCCGGACGCGGACTTCATTTAGCATCGCGGCCAAGCGGCTGGGTGGAGATGCGGTTGATCTGATCAGCGCTGCGAGTAGCGTCAATAAGGGCGAAACGCTCATCGATACCGCGCGGACAGTGGAAGCGATGGGTGTCGCCGCGTTAGTGGTGCGATCGAAGCAGTCGGGTGTGGCGCACAGTATTTCGCTTAACGTCGCTTGCCCGGTGATCAACGCGGGAGACGGCAAGCACGAGCATCCTACGCAGGGGCTTCTGGATATATTTACGATCGCGGAGCATTACGATTGTTTAGCATCGTTTAACCTGAGCGGCCTGACTATTGCAATCGTCGGTGATGTTATAAGTTCGCGGGTAGCGAGGTCCGCGATCGCCGGGCTTACGACGCTGGGGGCGACGGTCGTTTGCGTGGGGCCAACTTCGATGGTCCCGGCGTCGGTCAAGTCGCTGGGGGCCCAGATCGAACGCGATATGGACAGCATCGTGGAACGCGCGGACGCCTTGATGATGCTGCGCATTCAGTTCGAGCGCGCTGAGAGCGGCGGGAGCAGCGCTGGCGCGAAGACTGAAGGTAACAAGACGCCGGGCATCGCATCGGTGCGAGAGTACCGAGAGCGATACGCGTTACTAGAGTCGCGAGCCGCGAGAATGAAGAAGGGGGCGATTGTGATGCACCCGGGGCCGATGAATCGGGGCATCGAGGTTGATGGGCCGGTGGCGGACGGGCCACGAAGTGTAATATTACGACAAGTGTGGAACGGGGTGCTGGTGCGCATGGCGGTGATGACGCGGCTGCTCAGCAGCTAG
>CAYVFW010000233.1:0-4881 GCA_964450325.1 uncultured Phycisphaeraceae bacterium
TACCGGCGATGCCCTGCGGTCCAGCGGGCCCAGCGGGACCTGTCGGACCACTGCCGGGCAGCAGGATCGCGCTGCCGGGCATGCTCTGGCCGGGGAGGGTATAAGTTAACTGCGTGTAGTAAACATTACCAACGCCGTTGGTGTTTACCACGTTGCCAGCAACGAAAGTATTGAACCCGGTATCGGCAATCAAGATATCGGTGCTGGTTGCATCGATGACGCCGGGCTGGTTGCCCGAACGAATCTGCGAGTTGGCGATGCTAAAGCCCGCGTTGCCGCTCAGGTTGACCTGACCGAAGACATCGGCGGTTTGTAAAAAGGCTGTGCCGCCCGAGAGGGAGAGGGCGGGAGTAGTTGGCGCGGTGGGCCAGAAGGTGCCGCCGCGACCTTGGAGGGTGCCCGAGCTTGAGACGACGGGGGTTCCTGTGCCCCCCGCGACGATGCGGAAGTTCACATTGTCAATAATAACACCCGAGCCCGAGCCGGTGTTACTCATGACCAGCGAGCTGCTGGTGCCCTGGGCGTACGCAACGCTGTTCGAGAGATATAACTGCTGGAAGCTGCTGCCGGTGAAGGTAATCGCCGCGCCAGCGGGAGCCGAGACATCGATGGCGTGAACCGAGACAACACCGGTGTCGTTGAATACAACGTTACCGGTAATCTGGGTGGCAAAGCTCTTGCCAGCCGCGGCGGCCTGAAGGTGGACCCCGCCAGCTAATGTTACGTTCTCGGTATAGTTACCCGCACGGACGATGACGGTGGTGGGGTTACCCGAACCATAACCATCGGCGATTGCCGCGTTGATCGCGGCTTGAATCGTGGTATGGGTGCCGAAGCCGGAGGCATCGACGACGTAACGAGCGCCATCGATCCCGTTCGTGCCATTGGTGCCGTTGGTTCCATTGGTTCCGTTGGTTCCGTTGGTGCCCGGTGCGCCAGCGGCGCCCGCAGCGCCATCATTACCATTCAGACCGGCGGGTCCTTGAGCACCCGGCGCTCCTGGAGCGCCATCATTACCATTCATACCGGCCGGTCCTTGAGCACCCGGTGCACCCGCTGTGCCCGGCAGCCCCTGCGGCCCGATCGGTCCCTGCGGACCGGCATTCCCATTAAGAGCATATAACGCGTAGGGAGTCGCCGCGACGCGTTGACGCGGAGTAAGCACGGAGTAGAGCCCGATGCCTGCGGGGTTGCGGACCTCGATCTCTACGTAACGCTGTTGGCCCATGAACGCGCTGAAACCGAAATCAAGGCCCACGGTTACAAGGCCGCTGATCGGCGTCGTATTGTTAAGCAACAGGGTGGAACCAACCTGCGCACCGCCGGAGGGGCTATCGAACAGGGTGAAACGAAAGTCAACCGCGTTGGTGACAGGCACGCCCGCGTCGGTTAATTTACCCTGATAGGTAAACTCCGCAGTCACCGGTCCTTGCCCGAGCACTGGTAAAGCAAACATGGCCGAGGCTAACCCAGCAACCCCGATTAAACGACGCACTAAACGGCTTCCTCGAATCACGTGAGATCTCCAGCGAGTATGAGAAAAAAAAACAGCACACGCCGCAGCGGTAAGTGCCGCGGCTCAAAACTACCTGATTGTCCAGTCCATTCAACGCGAAACCACTTACTGCCAAACGACTTAGGCCCGGTGGTGCCGAAGAGCACCGATGGGAAGACTCCTCTCGCGCCAGCTAACTATGTGCGCGCGCCACGGAAAACAGAAGGAATATTTGCTCAATCTCAGCAAATTTTTCGTCAGGTTCAAGCCTTGTCTCACCCGCTTGTTGCGTGCTGGATCTGTTAGCGTTATCCAAGGGTTTGGGTTCCACTGGGTTTCCAGAAGCCATTGCGTTTGTTGTCTATGTCGGTTTCAATCAAAAACGTCGTTAGCGACCTGATGTTGGCGGCGGACCTATTTTCCCACGCAAAAGTGAGTAGCGAGCGGTGAGCGCAGAGTTAACAACAACTCCTTGCGCTTGGCGAAGCGGACTGCGCTGACGATGCTCGCCGCGCCCCGCCAGCGGTGAAACCGGCGATCCACAAATCAAAGTAAACATGTACCCCCGCCCCGCCGTTCCGGACGCGGCTTACCCCTTGCCTCTACCTCTTGCATCCAGCCCCGCCCGCGCCACCTCCCGATCATCGAAATGTATCGTCATCGTTCGCCCGCTTCCATCGGGGCTTAGGATCACCTGCTCGGTCTCGTGCCCTTTTCCGGCGATCACGATTACATCCCCCGCGCCCGCGTGCTCCACCGCGTGCCTGATCGCCATGCCCCGATCAAGTTGCACCACCACTCGATTCCGCTGCTCGGTGGGAACGCCCTGTAATATTTCGTTGACGATGTCCTGCGGCTGCTCGGTCCGCGGGTTATCGCTGGTCACCACCACCTCGTCCGCTAGTTCGATGGCGGCCTGACCCATGCGTGGTCGTTTGGTGCGATCCTTGTCGCCCCCGCATCCGAATACAACCCACAGCCGCCCTGTCGCTGGTGCGCCAGCCCGGGCGGGCAAGGGGCTGGGCCGCATCGTCCCACTCGCGTTACGCAGTAATGCTCCGCCGCGTTGACGGCCGGGTATCAACGAACCGACGCATGAGAGACAGTTGCGCAGCGAATCGTCGCTGTGAGCGTAATCAACAAAGACTATAACCGAATCTTTGACCGTGCTGACCCTCTGCAGCCGCCCCGGCGGGGGTAACAACGTCGGCAGCCCACCGCACAACTGCTCGCGGGTTAAGCCCAGCGCATGGCTCGCCGCGACCGCCTGTAGAACGTTCATCGCGTTGTAACGTCCGACCAACGGCACAAGTGCTTCGATCACGCCCCAAGGGCCTTCCATTACGATCTGCGTGCCATCCATGGACTCTTCCACCACCGTCGCGCGGCATTCATCTTTTCCTGCCGGGTCGGCCTCCGTCGGGCTTGCGTTGAGCGCACACCTCCAAACCCGCGCCTTACATCCCGCAATCATAAGCTCATGGTACGGATCGTCGGAGTTTACAATCGCAACACCCTTATCCGGCAGCAACGTAAACAGCCGTGCCTTTGCCTCCGCATACCGCTCCATCGTTTTATGATAATCTAGATGGTCGCCGGTTAAGTTCGTAAAAACACCCACCAGCAGGTTCAAGGCATCCGCGCGCCGCTGGTCCAGCGCATGGCTGGAAATCTCCATCGCCGCCGCGGCACACCCCGCATCCACCATCGTAGAGAAAGTGCGAGAGAGCTCCACCGCCGGCGGCGTTGTCATATTCGCCGATGCAACCTCCGCGCCATCATCCACCAGCACCGTCCCGATCAATCCACAGCGCACCTTGGCGCGGTTCATCAGTTGCCAAATAAGATAAGTAATCGTCGACTTACCGTTGGTCCCCGTGACCCCCGCAACCTTAAGCGATCTGGTCGGCGAGCCATAGAAACGCTCGGCAATCTGCGCACTCGCCAGCTGTATGTCCGTAGCATGTATCACCGGCAAGCCCGCCCGGACAGCGCCGGACACCGTTGGGTCGTCGGTTAATATCGCAACGGCCCCGCCGCGAAGTGCATCACTCACATACCGCTTGCCATCAGATTTAAGCCCCTTGCGTGCAATAAACAACGAGCCAGGGACCACAGTCCGGCTATCTTCCGTGATATCGCACACGCGGCAGGGCTTCAAGCCCGCCACCGGCGGCACGGTCGTCACATCAAGCCCGGCGATCAGTTCGGACAGATCCATAAGGGGGCGGATCGTAGGGGGATGTGGCCCCGCGTTTTTCAGGTTTTTGAGCTCGCGGCGGGCCTCCGGGCCCCAAACACCCTCCAGACGGGTCAACGCAGCAAAGGCTCGCACCGCCTCACCCTCGCGCCCCTCACATATTTCCAAGCACCGACTAAGCCCGAAACCCCGGTTGCTCTCCCTTACTTCACCCCGGTTTTGAACCCGCCCGCGCCCTCGCCCGCTCGGACGCTACCCGCAAGCCGCGCGGTAAGGCCGTGCTTCACCAAAAAGCGAGCGTGAGCTTGCGAGAACCGCCGCTAGCCCCCGACGGCCACTGAAATATAATTTTAACTGTGCTCCGGGCCGTTCCCCCGCCCCGCAGTTGCCCCGGCCTCCGCAAGCCTCACCCGCTCACGGCAAAACCAGCATCGCATCGCCATAACTGTAGAACCGATAATTTTGTTCTATCGCGTACGCATAGTGCTCCTTGAGCTGCGCCACACCACCGGGCAGCAGCGAACCAACCATCGCCAGCAGTGTGCTACGGGGAAGATGAAAGTTGGTGAGCAATCCATCCATCCACTTCAGATCATACCCCGGCGTAATTAATAAGCGGGTCTCCATCTCCGCCCGCGCCCCGCCGCCCGGCATCTGCTCAAACAAGTCGGGCCGCGTCGCGAAAGCTTCCACCGTCCGTGCCGAGGTAGTCCCGACACACATCACCCTTCCTCGCGGTACGCCCGTCCCCCCACGGGTCGCCAAAATCAAATCACGCGTCGCCGCGGGCATGCTGCACCACTCGCTGTGCATCGGATGCTGCTCAACAAACTCTGTCTCCACCGATTTAAATGTTCCTGTGCCAACATGTAATAATACATCGCCACGAGAAATACCTTTGGCAACCAGCCGCTCCATCAGTTCCGGCGTCAAATGAAGCCCCGCCGTCGGCGCCGCCACCGAGCCCAGTTCACCCGCATACACAGTCTGATAGCGCAACCGATCGGCCTTCTCATCAGGCTCCACCAAAGCCTGCGGCAGCCTTAACTCCCCGCCCCCAGCACTCCCAGCATCCGTTTCGCTCGCCACCTTCGCCGCGCCAGCATCAAGCCCCCTCACCGTCGTAACTCTCGCGTCCTCCCCTTGTCCCGCAGCACCCAAGAGCGCATCCCCGCCGCCCCCAGGC
>CAYVFW010000234.1:0-4841 GCA_964450325.1 uncultured Phycisphaeraceae bacterium
GATCGCGAGCGCGATGGCGGGCCTGATGCTTGGGTTTGTTCTGGGGGTGGTTGCGCCGCTCAAGGCGGGAGCGGTGCTTACATCGATGGCGGGAGCGATGTTGTGTGTCGTGTGCGGTGGTTGCTTGCTTACCGCGGCGGGGGTTATTCGTCCAAGCTTGTTTGACCGCGGGCCATTGATCTGGCTGAGTTTGTGGGGCGGGGTTGCGATCGCGGGGTTTGTGTATCAGTTGCCGCGTCAGAAAGCCAAACCGCGTGAGGTGGAGGCGACGGCGTGAAGGCGAGAGGCGATGGGGGAGGGGCGAGAGGTAGGACGGGTTGGGATGTAATATTACAAATGGGTAGGGCGGTGTGGTGTAAGGTCGTTGGTCGCGTTGCGCGCGGCGAGCCCGCTGAGCGAGGCTTTACAGGGTGAAATTAAGTTTAACCGGGGGGCGTACGCATCGCGGATGAAGGTTGCGATTAAGGTTGCATGGGCAGGGCGGGATGGCCGCGGTCGAGGCGGCGGACGCGGGCGAGGAGTTGTTCCTGGCGGGGATGTGGGGAGATGCCGCTGATGCGGTTGGGGTCAAAGAGATAGACCTGCACGAAGTGGAAGATCGGGGCGACGGGTAGGTCCTGCTCGGTGATGAGGGTTTCGGCTTGAGTTAAGATATTGAGCCGGGCTGCGGCGTCGGGCTCTTCCGCCGCGGCGTTCATGAGGGCTTCAAAGGCGGGGCTGGCGTAGGCACGATCATTATTACCATCGCCCTCGCGGTGGATATCGAGGAAGGTGGTGGGGTCGCCGTAGTCGCCGAACCAGGTGCCCCGGCTTACCATGAAGTTGCCGGATTTGACTTGCTCGCGGAAGACTTTGACTTCCTTCTGCTGAAGAAGGACGTTTACTCCCAGATCTTCCTGCCAACCTTTTGCGATGTACTGCGCGATGAGGTCGTGGCCGCCGTCTTTGTTAAATAATAATTCGACCATCGGGAAGCCCGCTGCGGCGGGGAAACCGGCGGCTTCCAGGAGTTTACGGGCTGCGGGGGGATCAAAGGGCAGGCCGTTGGGCGAGTTATAGTTATGAATTGAGCCGGGGGGGATGAGGGAGGGAGCCTCAAGTTCGCCGCTACGGCGGACGGTGTCTATGACGCCCCGGCGGTTGATGGTCATGGCAAAGGCGCGGCGGACGCGAGGATCAGCGAAGGGGTTTGGCCGGCCATCGGCGAGGGTGGGGCGGCAGTTGAAGTTGTAAAAGTAAGTTCCAAAGGCGCGGAAGGCGTGGATATGCTTACGTTCATCGTCGGGGAGCTGACGATCAATTTCTATGGCGTCCAGCCCGAGGGAACGTAAGCGGCTTATATCGTCGGCGTGTTCCTGGTAGAATCGGTCTTTAGCGACGAGCATCTCGGCGCGGTAGGAGGGGACAACATCGCTCACCCAATCAACCGCTCCGGTTCGGAAGGCGAGGACGGCGGCGTTGCCATCGTCGATGGTGGGCATGGAGATTGAGTTAAGTAAGATCTCGCTTGCGTTCCAGTAGTAAGTATTCTTCACCGCCCGCATCTCGCGTTTGAAGCGCCAGCCGGAGAGGAGGAAGGGGCCATTGCTTACGAGCTTGGGTGGCTTGACCCAGGCAGTATCGAGGCGGAGGTGGCCCGTGGGTGCATCTATAAACTGAAATTCCTGAACGCTGGCGCGGTGGAGGGGAAAGAAGGCGGGGAAAGATGTAAGCGAAAGGAAATAGGGGACGGGGCGGCGGAGGGTGACGCGCAGAGTGAGGGGGTCTGGAACGTCGATGCGGACAGTAGTATTAAAGTCGGCGAGGGCGGCTTTCCAAGCGGCGTTGGCGGCGTCCCGGCGGGCCTGCTGGTTGGGGAACGGCGCGGCAGCGTGGGCCTTGAGGGCGGCGACGCGGCGTTGATAGAACGCCTCTGCGCCTTGAATCTTGAGGAAGAGCTTGACATAGTCCGCGCCATTCTCGGGCAACAGCATTCGCATCCACGCGAACTTATAATCGTCGGCGGTCACCTGCTCGCCGTTGCTCCAGCGAGCGGAGGGACGTAAGTGGAAGGTGTAGACGAGGGCATCCGCGGAGACTTCCCACGACTGCGCCCCGGCGGGGACCGTGGGGTAGGAGGTTCGCATGTTGTCGCTGGCGGTGAGGCCCTCAAACAACAAGCGTGCTGCGCGGAAATCCTGGACCCAGGACATCTGGGTGAAGTCCAGGGTGCTTACATCACCGTTGTTAACAATGACGAGATCGGCGCGGGGCTGGGGGGAATCAAACCAGGCAGCTCCGAAGATGATGGCCAGGAAGAGTGCGAACGCGGCTGCGATTTTGATACCCACGCGGCCTCCGTGCTGCGATGCTTATGTCTTCCGGTATTCTATTACGTTCGGACCGGTGGACCCTTGCACCGGGTTACATTCGGTTGCAACACCGGCGTTGCCCACGTGAACTGGCGAGACCTGCGGTTTTCTTTCTCGCTGCCGATGCCAATAAGTTTAGTTATCCAGAAAGGTGCCGGGATCAAAACTGAAGGGGGCTTTGCTGAGCAGGCCCGTCCTACCCACCAGAAGGCGGGCATCCTCACCAAAGGAGGCATCGGAAATAGTCGTGCTGGCTTTAAGTTTTTCGCCGATTTTTCGGGATTCGGGGGGCGTAGCACCTTGGAGTGTCGCGGCGAGGAGCACGATGGTCTCTGCGGTAGTCGCGAGCTGGGCGTAAAGCTCACGGATGACGTAATCCACTTCACCTTTTTGAGCCATGGGCAATGACTTACTTTCGACGCCGCGTACGCAGTAGGCGATGAGGCGGCCGCCGAGCTCCGCGGCGGCTTTGACAGCTTCGGGCGAAGTCTGGCCGGCTTGGGTTGAGCTGAGGGCATCGCGAACACCGACGCTCGCTCGCAAGAGCGCGCCGGAGAGTTGTTCGCTCCCTGCGCCGCCGGTGAGTGCCTTTACTTTAGTGGCGACAGCACCCGCGATTCGGGCGAGTGCAAAGCTGCGCAGGGTGGGGACGCGGGCTGCTTCGATTCCGGCGTAGATGAGGCCATCGACCACTAAGGCATCTTCTTCTGCTGAGATCCGGGTGGCGAGTTCGCGGACGATCTCTTCGGACTGATCATTGCGCATCGTCGGAGTGGCCATGGCGGCGAGCGCTTCGAAAGTGCGACGCATTCCGAACGCGGCTTGGTAGCGGATGGCGGGCTTGGGTGATTTGAGGGCGTCGCGTAAGAGGGCAACGCTATCGCCGGTGGCCAGATCTCCGGCGAGGACCAGCGCGTTGATGATGGCCATATCTGCGCCGCTGCTGAGCATCGGGCGAAGGAGGGGCACGAGGGCTTTGCTGAACTCAACGCGGAAGGCGGGGCTTGCCTGCGGATCCGCGAGCTGCTCGAGGAGTGCGACGCGGTTACGTCGGACAGATTGGGGATTGTCTGACCCCAGTCCGCCGGAGTTATCTTTGACAAAGCGCTGCACCAGTGCCGTTTGGTCGGTGCTCAACTGCGCGGAGCGGCGCACGTCGGGCGTGATGTCGGCTTGCGCGAGGGCCGAGGGCACCAGTCCCGCTGAGATCGCAAGAGCCGCAGCGAAAACACATGACCTTAAGACGTTCATACGTGAGATCAAATCCGCAGCCCTTCGTAAGAGGTCATCAAAAAGGAGCAACACCAAACGCCAGAAACAAAACGCCGCAGCTACTGAGCTAGCCCGACACACTTTAACGGCAGTTTACCTGGCCGATCTTATCGAGCCCGAAACCCGCCGCGGCTGGCTTCGTGTACGCCACGCCCAGTGGCAATCTAACACCGAGTTACCTCTGGAACGACGCCGAACCTAGGGTATACCGCAGAACCGGCGATGAGCGTAGGGTTGCCGATGCGTGACTATACGAACAACAGCCTTTTACGGTTGCGGTCTTTGGAGCGGCGCGTTTAGGGGCGCGGCGGCGGAAGCCTCTAGCCGAAGGCTAGGGGCCAAAGACGTAATCTTTAGTTTCGTTGACGATTCCGACGGGAACTCGGACGCGGGTTCGGGTGTGGCCATCGAGGTAGCCTAGGTTGGCCTCGCACAGGCCGGGGCGGAACCAGTAACTTTCGCGGTTGCCGCCGCCTTGGTAGTTGTAGATGGTGTGGGTGCCGATGACCCAGGTGTTGCTGGGCTGGATGACGTAAGGCATCTTGCCGCCAACGCCTCGTTCGGTGATGGGGACCAAGGTGGCGAACTCATCGCCTCGGAGGTCGTGATCGTTCATGGTGTAGCTGGAACCGATGAAAGTGTAGAAGGATGTAGTGCGTTCGAGACCCGGGATGGGAAGGCCGGTGTTATTGGCACCGCGGTCTATGGGCGAAGAAAAGGCGGGAAAAGGGAATTCCTCATTCTCCTCGGATGGGTTGGCGGGGTCGGGCGGAGGTAGGGGTGCGGAGGAGACGTAAGCGTTGAGGGGGCGGCCGCGTGCGCCGATTTCGTTGATGCCGTAGAAGGGGAGCTGACCCTTCTGGCCGCCAAAGAGGGCACCGATGACGGATTCTCCGCCTTGAGGGAGGGGGCCTCGGCGCTGAGGGAGGGTGTTATCGTAATCATTGAGGTAGAGCGTGATGGCGGTGTTTAGCTGCGCGATGCGCGCGCCGCAGACGGTGGCACGCGAAGTTAAGCGGGCCTGCGCGAGCGCGGGGAGCAGGATGCTAATGAGGACCGCGATCACCGCGATCACCACCAAAAGCTCAATGAGGGTGAAGGCGCGGGAGCAGGCCGAGGGCGATTTTGGGGGTGGGAAGTGTGGGGTCACGGTGGGAAAGGAAGGATATGGTGAGATTGTGTGGGTGTGAGGAAACGGATTCGCGGCGGGTATGGCAC
>CAYVFW010000235.1:0-4818 GCA_964450325.1 uncultured Phycisphaeraceae bacterium
CCTGATGGGCGCGGCCTATTACGTCGCTGAAATGACCAACGTCTTGGGCCAGTCGCTGGAAAACCTCATGGTCGCCCCCGCGGTCTTCGCCTTTGGCCTGGTCGCGTTTGGATTCCTGGGTATGGGCCCGGTCACTATCGCTGTAGATAGCTACGGCCCCGTCACCGATAACGCTCAAAGCGTCTTCGAGCTTTCGATGATTGAATCGGCCCCCGATATCCATCGAGAGGTCGAAAGTGAGTTTGGTTTCCGCCCCAACTTTGAGCTGGGCAAAGAGTTCCTTGAAGAAAACGACGGTGCGGGCAACACTTTCAAGGCGACCGCCAAGCCAGTGCTTATCGGCACCGCCGTCGTCGGTGCCACCACCATGATCTTCGCGCTCATCGTGGGCCTCACCAACGGACTGACTCAGAACCTTGAGATGTTAAGTCTCATGTATCCCCCCTTCCTGCTGGGCCTGGTCTCGGGCGGGGCCATCATCTACTGGTTCACCGGCGCATCGATCCAGGCGGTTTCGACCGGGGCCTACCGCGCTGTGGAGTTCATCAAAGAAAATATTAAGCTAGATGGATCTACTCGGGCGAGCGTTGAAGACAGCAAACGCGTCGTTGACATCTGCACCCGCTACGCGCAGGCCGGGATGTTTAACATCTTCCTCGGCGTCTTCTTTGTAACGCTCGCCTTCGCGTTCTATAACTCCTTCTTCTTCATTGGCTTCCTGATCTCAACCGCGCTCTTCGGCCTCTACCAGGCAATCTTCATGGCCAATGCTGGCGGCGCATGGGATAATGCCAAGAAGGTGGTCGAAACCGAACTGAAGGCCAAGGGAACTGACCTCCACGCCGCGACGGTCGTGGGCGACACCGTCGGCGACCCCTTCAAGGATACCTCTTCGGTGGCGATGAACCCGGTTATCAAGTTCGCTACCCTCTTTGGCCTTCTCGCCGTGGAGCTGGCCCGCAGCCTCAAAGTGGATGGCAGCGAACACACCGCCCTGACCATCGCCCTCTGCGTTGGCTTCTTCCTCGTTTCGGTCTTCTTCGTCTACCGCTCTTTCTACGGAATGCTGATCTCCACCAAAGCCGCTTAATAGCCTACGCTCAGACAGCTACCTTGGGGCAGTCTAGTTTTCACCCTTCGCTCCGCCTATTTCCTGGCTCCGCGTCTTCTGCGTCTTCGCATCGTAACTTAATTTTGCCCGATCACACCCCGCTGACGGCGGCTCTGGACGGGCAACTCACAATCTCTTTCTATCTTTTGTGAAGGACCCGGCAAGAATATTGCCGGGTCTTTTCTATAGGGGACGTAGGGGTACTCTTAAAAAAAACTTGGCCCGCAAGGGAGCAATACTCTTTTTTCACGCTTAGATGTTTCGTGACGGTTGTTTACGCCCACCCCTTGACAGAACTTAACTGAGGAGAAATGCCAATGCCTTCCGCTCTGCACGCTTCGCGCGTTGGTTTTCACACATTTTTGGCATCGGGAGGGGAGAAAGAAAAGGTGGATGTGGAGTTTTTCTTGCTGCTCTGATCGGCGGACGGATGTTGAGTGGAATGTGAATGTGGCACGTCTGCTCGTGCCTGTAGGCGGTGCCGCAAGCGGTTTTGTATGCAACTTGTAAGTCTATTTACGGAAAGGTTGGTTCTGTATGCAGGGTATTCCCTCCGCACTGTTTAAGCGGCTCGATATTCTTAAGTCCAGCGACTTTGAGCACAATATTCCTTACATGTACGTCGATTCGGTGGGCATAATTACGATCGGGATCGGACATAACCTTACGAGGGATGCCGCCTATAAGAACCACATCTATCATGTCGCCCGACGAACGCGCAAGAAGTTAGCGGGCGGAGATTCTGGCGTCGCGATCGGCGAAAAGCGCAATCTGCGTGACAAGGCAACCGGCCAGGAGATTGAGGATGACTTCAGGTTCCTCTCGCTTCACGCGGGCAACGGGAGCGGCGCGGGCCTCTGGAAGTACGCGCCGGAAAACATGTCGGCATACACAACGCTGGAGATGCCGCCGATAGAAATCCTGCGGTTGTTCGCGGAGGATTTGAAGAAACATTATGATATCGCCCGCCAAACCCTCGGCGCGGCAACCTTTGATGCTCTGCACTTGGGCGGGCAGGCGGCCCTTGTTGACATCGCTTATAACGTTGGCAACATCTCAACATTCCCCACCCTGCTCAAAGTAATCAAAGGTGAGGGGGACTATAGGGGATTGACCGCTACTAAAAAATGGAGGACCGCCGCGCGGCATACATCCCGGCCCCAAGTGAGCACCGTCCGCAACACGAAAGTGTCGGACTGGATGCTCGAGGGCCTTACCGCGAAGTAATGCCGGGAGCGCCTGGCAGTACGAGTCTGCGACCCGCAATAGCCTACGTTGGTTGCTTTGGGAGACTCGCCGTTTTCGCAACACTGCGGGAGCCGGTGAACTTCATCGCGAGTGGTACTGGCTCTGCGCGACCAAGTGGCTCTTAACCGTCTCTACGCCCCCAGTTGCTTCCCCACCTGTTCAAGAATTTCGTGCGCCACAGCGTTGCTGCCCAGCCCGCCGGGCAGCCTCACCAACGGCTTGTTATATTTGAGAGCGGATTCAGCCGCAGACCAGGCCGTGGCGTGCCTCACCCAGCGGATCGCCACCAGCACCAAGGCGACTTCTTCCCGCTTAATATCAGGCCCTAAAGCGGTCGCTGGCTTTGAGGGGGTTGAATGTAACCATCGCAGCTCACCCAGGTTCAGGTCTCGTATCAATCCTAACTTGCGACTATCGCGCCGGTTGCCGCCCACGAGCACCACAACCTTCCCGGCCAGCAGTGGCCGCGCAATCGCTGCGGGGTTTGGGTGGGTTGGCGGGCCGTCGGAAAGCTCATCTTCGTCATCTAGCAGTGAGAGAATTCGTAACAATCGCTCATCGTCACGCCCGGTCAACGTAAGTTTGTGGGGCAGCCCGTCGATGGTCGCCGCCAGTGCACCCGCCGCGTCGCTGCCCGGTCGAACCGCCCCAAACTTCGCTGCGTAAGCCTCGAAGCAGTCAATAATTTTAGTGACGTGCTGACCCACGGCGGGATAGTCTTTCTGCTCCGCGCATTTGAGCACCCGCCCCTGATAATGTTCGATACGTTGCATCGCCAGTGCCCGCTCACGTTCCAGCGCATCCTCCGGACCATCACTTACATCTGCCTCCTTTGCCCTCGCGCCACTCCCGCCCCGTCGGCTCGCTGGCTTGGCCGTCGGCTTAGTCGCAACCAGTTCAACGCCCGGCGCAGATGTTGGTGGCAAGGCGATGCCGCCCACTAATCCCCGCGGATCGGGCCTTAACAAAAGCGATAGCTCCGGCAACACCTCAGCACGACTCTCCGCATTCTTACGTCCGGCAGCCGCGGCGACGGAGCCGACGCCCGTCGCGTTTGCTACCGCAGGCTCACCCCCGCCTTTGCGTTCAACAATCGGATTTAATAATCGCTCCGCCTCACTCACCATTGCCGCGATCGCGGGGTCTAGCGTTGCTCCGCCTGCTCCGCCCTTCACAACAGTTATGGATCGAGCCTCCGCCCCCTTCCCCGCTACACCGGCGACATCCTTCCCTCCCGCCGCGGCGTCCATCGCCTCCGCGATAGCCAGCGCGATGGCTCGGTTTTTCTCATCCGCTGCGATCCAACGCCCGATAGCATCCGCCAACTTCGTGCTCAGCTGCTCAGTAGTCTGACTAGGTGTGCCTTGGAACCCCAGACCGCCAAGCTTCGGACCGGTCCCATCTAGCCCGCCGCGAACCGACGCGTTGCCGCTTGGGGCGTTGTTGCCATCGGATCTAGTTCGTTCAGTTCGCCGCTTCATGAGGGAGTAAGCGTAGTTTCTACGTACCGTTTAAGCTTATCGATGTGTCACGCAAGGTCTCGGCTGCGATTCCTTTATCGATCGGAAGCTCAAACCGGATCGCTTACCACCTCATTAGCCCCGGAATCTTGCGAAGATTGAGGTGTTACATGCCGGAATCTCTCGTCGGACTTGAGTCGTACAAGCTTTCATACGAAAATATCTGGCGAGACCGCACCGAGTGGGCTACCGTTCATCCAAGCCGTAGAGGCGGGCAGGCGGGTGCGTTCAGTAGTGAAGTAAGATTGCGAAGGATTGAGCCTTCACTGTGGGTTCCCCGTTGCCTCGGCCGCGGCCTTTCACAGATGTCGTGCGACTACTTCTGTTTGATGTCTGTTTGCCAAAGCAACTGGGCATTCATCGCGGACTTTTCGGATTACAGCCCGACTTGCCGCACAGCGCCTTGTTAACATAAGCGATTTACTCCTTCTACCCAGGTCACCCGCTTATTGCGTTGCATTCACGGTTTCCGGTCTTTTTGTTTTGTCGGGGTAATCCCCTAGTTTCTCGCCCGCGGCAATTGTTTTATGCGGTTGCCCCGGCCCTTCTCGCCTTAGCCTAGAACAGTTAGTTGAGCACCAACGCGAAGTGCTGCGATCGTTGAAAATGAATAACCCTCCCTCATCCGGATACAGCCGCGGCGGCCCGCACGATCTTCCCGCTCGCCCTACTCAATCCGCCGGTGCCAACCCGTCCAACCCGTCGAAGCAGTCGATTCGCCGGGAAGCCGCGCAGCCGTACTCAAATGCGCAGCAGCCTCAATCTGCTCCAGATCAATCGTCACAGTCTTCACAGGGACGGGGGTCACCCGCACCCCAGCCGCGACAGCCCCATTCCCAAGCCCCTCAAGCTAATGTAAGCTCCGATAGGAACACTTATGGAAACAGCGCGGGTTCCGGCGCGGACCGCTCGTCAAACGGCAATGGCAGTCACCGAGGC
>CAYVFW010000236.1:0-4810 GCA_964450325.1 uncultured Phycisphaeraceae bacterium
GCCTTATATTGTGACGGGTGTGTTGGGGATGGGAGCGAGTGGGGTGGTTTACTTAGCGCAGCAACGGGAGCCGAGCCGCGAAGTCGCGGTGAAGGTGCTGCGAATCGATTCACCGCTGCCTCGACGGCGGTTTGAACGCGAATCGGAGTTTATGGCGGCGTTGCGTCACCCGGGGATCGCGCAGGTGTATGAGCGTGGGATCGACCTGGCGAGCAGGTTACCCTACATTGTAATGGAGTTGGTGCCTGGCGCGCTGAGTGTGAGGGCGTACGCGGAGGGGCAGTCGCTTAACGTGCGCGACCGAGTGAAGCTGGTGCTGCAGGCGTGTGAGGCTGTGGTGCATGCTCATGCGGCTGGAGTTCTTCATCGGGACCTTAAACCTGCAAATCTTTTGGTTGATCGGACGGGGCTGCTTAAAGTGGTGGACTTTGGGGTAGGGCGCTGGCTCGGGGTGGCGGGGACGGGCGTCCACACGATGGTGGGATCATTAGATTACATCAGTCCGGAGCAGTTGGTGGGACGAGCCGCCGCACCGAGCGATGTTTATTCACTAGGGGCCGTGCTCTACGAACTGGTGTGCGGAAGGCCGCCGGTTATATTGGCGGGGGTGACGGTTGTCGAGGCGATTGGCCGGATCGAAAGAGCCGAGCCGGTGCGGCCTCTGCGGATCAACAAGTTGTGCGGGGGTGACCTGAACTCTGTGATCCTGAAAGCGATCGCGAAGAACACGGCCGACCGATATATTACGGTGGCGCAGTTTGCGGATGATTTGCGGCGGGTGCTGGGGGGTGAGCAGGTGACTGCGCGGCCGGACACGATGTTCGCGGCGGTACGGCGCGCTGTGCGGCGGCGGCCGGCGATGGCGGCGGCGGTTGTAAGTGTTGTGGTTGCGTCGGGCGCGTGGGGTTTGCTGACGTTTCGGCAACACGAGCGGCAGCTGCTGGCGGCTTCGCGCATGACGAACGCGGCGGTGCAGGCGCTGGACTTTATGGAGACGCGCCGGGGGAGTACGCCGATTCGGCGAAAGCTTGTAGACACTTATCTCCCCGTAACGGAAGAGTTAGTGCAAGCGCGTCCGAGTGACCGCGATGCACGGTACCTTTTGGCCCGGCTCTGGGATGTAAAAGGGGACTTATATTTTGAGGCGAACAACCTGCGGCCGGTGCGGGGGCTGCGAGAGAAGTCGCTAGAGATTTTGAATTCGCTCGCTGACGAGGTTCCTGCGTCGATTCATTACGCACACCGAAAGTCTCTGGCGATGATTCGGCTAGGGGACGTTGAAGCGAGCGAGGGCCGCCAGGAAAGTCAGTCGGCGCGTTACCGGGCTGCATTGGAAATTCAAGAGGGGCTGGTTCGGGCTGGCGCGAACGACCCCGTGCTGCTGGACGACCTCGGTTGGAGCTACGGTCGGATGGCCAACGACGAGTGGACGGTCGGAAACTTCGAGGCGGCCCTTGCGTTTATCAACAAGCAGATCATGATGGCAAAGCAACTGGAAGTTCGCCCCGGCCATCTATCGGCGGCCTTATGGTCGCTTCAAACTGCGCACACGCATGCGGGTTGGCTTTTGGCGATGACCGAGCGGCGTGCTGAAGCGGAAGCACACGTACGTGCAGCGGCGGAGGCAGCGGAGCGGCTGGTGAAGGTGGCCCCTGATGAGTTAAGATATCTATCTCATGCGGTACGGCGAGCGTTGACCCTTATCGAGCGGGTGGAAATACCGGCGGGGAATGAGGAGGTGGTGCGTGCATTGGTGGCAACAGCGAGGGCGCGGGTTGAGCAGTTAAAGCGTTTTGACGCGGAGTCTTACGAGACGCTTGAGGTGGAGTCAATGTTGCTTAAGGTGCGAGTGGGCGTAGAACGAGCGGCGGGCCATTTGGCGGAGGCGGATGCCATTCTCGGCGAGCTGGCGGCGTTGGAAGTTCGCAAGCGTGACGGAACAGCGGCGGCGAGTGAAGTTAAGTAGTTAGAGCGGGGCGCGTGACCGGCTTGAAGGGGCGAGGCAGTCAGGCCTCGGGCTTGCGCGGGCTTTGGTTCGCCTGGCTTACGCCGGAGAGAGGCGGATTTGGGTGGGTGCCTAGCGGTGGGAGTCTGCTTCGGCTGGGTCTGATTGAGAGAGGTCGGGGGGTGGGGTCGGGGACCAATCGACCTTTGCGGCGCCCAGCAGGGTGCCCGTGGCAAAGGCTAAATCAACCTGGCTTATCTGGTGATCTGTGAGCGCGCGGATTTCAGCGGACTGCGCATCGGCGACGCGGGTGGCTGCATCAAGGACATCGGTGGAGGTAGAACGGCCGACATCAAACTGACGCTGCTCGGCTTGGAGTGCGCGGGTGTTTAATATGACGGATTGGCGGGCGGCGAGGATGCGCTGCCAGGTGCCTTCGATTGAATCAATTGCGTTGAGCGTCTCCTGGCGGATGGACTGCTCGCGTGCTTGCTGGCTTGAGAGGCGCTGGATGCGGGTGAGAAGCGCCTGGCGGATTCGGGCGCGGGCCTCTTCGTTGTCCAGGGGTAGCTCAAAGTTAAGCCCGAGTTCCCAGTCGGCGAATTTATTACGATTAAGGGTACGGAAGCTATCTTGCATGCTGCCGCCCAGACCATTCACACGGTAGGTGTAATCGAGTGTAAGCAGCGGGAGCGCCCTATTGCGTTGGAGGCCGATAGTTACGGCATCGCTTGCGAGTTGTAGCTCCAGCGCGAGCATCTCCATCCGGTTGGCGACCGCGGCGTTGGTCGCGAGGGTGGGGTCAACCACGTATTCGATCGGATTGGGGAGCGTGATAGTTTCGATGAGCGTGGTGGTTTCGACCCCGAGATCGGGGATGTTGGCGATGCGCTTGAGCTCGCGCTGTTGCAGGCGAAGAATGTTCTGCGTTGCGAGAATCGCTTCCAGACGGTCGGCGATGCCCGCCTCAGCGCGGGTTACTTCGATCTCGGCGGAGGCGCCGGCGGTGACGCGGCGGGCGGCGCGGTCGCGCTGAGCAACCGAGAGTTCGTACTGTTGTAATCTTACATCGAGTTCAGCGCGGGCTTGGTAGAGCCGCCAATAGGCTCGGTCGACGGCCGCCAACTGGCGTATTACTTCGAGCTTGGTCTGCGCTTCGCTGATTTGCTGGTTGTAACCGGCGATGCGCAGCGCCGAGGTGTTCGCGCTGCGGCCCGCGTTGCGGAGCAGATTGTGGGAGATTGACATCTCAAGGTCGCTGGTGTAGGAGGGGTTCAGTGTTGCGAACTGATTGTCGGTCTCCTGCTTGGCCACGGGAAGACTTACAATTACGGTGCCGCCGGTGCGCGTGGGTATCCGGACTCCGGGCTCGATTGATCTAAACTCAGACTGGGCAGAGGCGAGTGTCGAAGCGGTAGCATCATCGATCTTGAACCAGTTAGCGCGGGTTGTAAAGGCGGCATTGAATCGGGCATCCTCTTCGGAGACACGCTGGGCCGCGATCGCGGGATCTACAAAGGCCACGCGCAGGTCCAAGTTGTTTTCTAGCGCACTGGCCCTAACCGTTTCCAACGCAATCCCAGTTTTTTCGAGCCCGGCGAATCGGTTGGTAACGGCGTTCGTGGTGGAGGCGACGGGATCGGTGCGGTCATCGGGTTGCAGGACGGCGTTGGGGACGCGCGGGAAATCGGCTGGCTGGACGGACCGAAGCCGTTCGCGCGGGGCGGGCCGGGCAAAGTCAGTGTCCGTCCGCGCAAAGGGATTCTTCTCAAAGCGTGAGCAGCCCGCGGCGACCAGGAGGGCACTGATAATGAGAGTTCCGCTGAGTGCTTTGTTAAGTGGGGTTGAATCCAAAGTTATGTATTCTGAGTGAAGCGGTGGTTTGGTCCGAGCGACAAGGCCAGCGGCTGCGAGCGTAGCGTGAGCAGATCGCTGGAGGCTGACTGCGGGAGTCATTCGATCGGAACGCCGCGATTCTGACAGCAGCAGGTAAGACTCGTCCAGGTGGTCGAGTTAGGGTGTGTTACTAATTTTGCTGCGGGACGCTCAGGCCCCATCTTCGTGGGAGCGAGGACTCGCGGTCCGTGGCTGGCCGAGAAGGCCTTTTTGTACGCTCAGTCGTGTGTTCCGCCGGTGGTCTTGGCGCACATCATCATCGCGGTCATGAAAACGGTGAAGCCCGCGAGCACGAATGGCAGGCCGTAGATAGCCTTTTGCGTGAACAGGAGGGCCATGAGTCCGAGAATCGTGACCGAAAAGGCGAGAACGCCGATTGTAAGTCCGAGGTAGTTGATCTGAAAAGGTTCGCTGCTCATGGAGAGACCTACTTAAGGATAAACGGGTTAGGGATACAGCGGCTGAGGATCGATTGCAGGCTCTAGGATAGCTGGCATGGTGAGTAACGGAGCTCAATCCCCGCGATCGACGGCCAGGACACCGACGGCACCGGGTCACGCGTGCTTATGGCTGCTGCGGTCAAGCCCTGACCAGGTTCGCAGTGCAACCCGTGCATTGGGCCCGGCCGTCGATCAAAGGGACTGAGGATGAAAGGTATGCGCCACGGAATAGCCGCGGCGGCCTGAGAGGGTATCGGCAATAAATTGGAGGGCGATGACTAGTAGACTACCGGCTGGGCGGGCCGCAGGTATAGGGCCTCGTCAAGTCAGGGGGCGATCGGCATTGTCATCGGTTGGCCGTGCATCGGCGTCGGGATCCTCTTCCGAATCATCGATGGGCGCGAGCCATCGGTAGAGATCGGCTTGCTGGGCACGCTCATTGAAGAAGGGATAACTGGGGCTTGTGGGGAGGACCCATCGGTGAGTAGTGGGGCAGCGGAGGGGAGGGCGGGTGGCGAAGGCACCGAGC
>CAYVFW010000237.1:0-4800 GCA_964450325.1 uncultured Phycisphaeraceae bacterium
GGTGTGCAGCGTGCTCAGCACCAAATGGCCCGTTAGCGAGGCCTGCACGGCGATCTGCGCGGTTTCAAGGTCTCGAATCTCGCCCACCAGAATCACGTCGGGGTCCTGCCGCAAAAACGACCGCAGAGCCTTGCCGAAGGTAAGCCCGGCCTCCGCGTTCACCTGGCACTGACACAGCCCATCGATGTCATACTCCACCGGATCTTCAACCGTCAATATCTTGGTTTCGATATCATTAAGTGTCGCGAGAGCGGCGTATAACGTTGTCGTCTTCCCCGAACCCGTGGGCCCCGTCACCACCACAATCCCGTTGGGCTTGGTGACCAGCCGAGAAAATGTGTCAAAGTCGTCCTGCCGCAGCCCGATGCGGTCCAACGAGAGTTCCACGTTCCCGCGGTCAAGCACGCGCATAACGCAGGATTCGCCGTAGATTGTGGGCAAAATCGCGATACGTAAGTCGATGGGGTTGCCGCCTAATTTTAACTCGATGCGCCCATCCTGGGGCAAGCGGCGCTCGGCGATGTCCAGGTTTCCCATCACCTTGATACGACTTATAATCGCAGGCCCCAGTTGCTTGGGCGGGGGCACCATCTCGTACAACACCCCGTCGATGCGGTACCGCATCTTGAACTCGTTCTCGAAGGGCTCAAAGTGAATATCGCTGGCGCGATCCTTGATCGCCTGCATCAGCACCAGGTTCAAGAGCTTGATAACCTGATTGTCGCTCGCCGCGTCCATCACCGCGTCAAGATCGATCGAGGCCCCCATGCCCGCGCCCGCCTTAATGAACTTCTCATCCACCTTGATGTTGCTAATTACATCACTCACCGACTCTTGCTTGGAATAATATTTCTTGATCAGCCCATCGATGATCGAAGGGTCCGCGACCACCGCCTCGACATTAAAGCCCATCAACATCCGCAGATCTTCCACCGCGCGGAAGTTGTCCGGGCTCTTCATCGCGATCTTCAGCCGCTTGCTCGTCGGGTTATATTCAACCGGGATCACCCCGTAGGCGCGGACGTTATCCGATGGCACAATATCCCGGAACGATTCGGGGATGTCAAACCCTTTCAAATCAACATAAAGCATTCCCGCTTGCCCGGCCAGAGCCTCGGCAATGTCGGTTGTCGTGCAATAGCCAAGCTCAATCAAAAGCTCGCCAAGCCGCACCTTGCGCGTCTTCTGAACCTCCAAGGCTTCATGCACACGCTCACGCGAAACCTTGCCTAACTTGCTCAAAACGCGGCCAATCTTCCGACCCTTCATCTCCGCGGGATCGATCTTTCCTGCGTCTTTTCGTATCGCGTCAATGCCCATAGCGTCGCCTCTTTCATCCTGGCCGCTCAGAGCCGTGCATTTTCCGTGACTAGCCCAAGAAGCGTTCACAGCAAACCGAGCAACACAAATAGGTTTAGACGTGGGGCACTCAGCCGGACGCCAAACCGATTCGCATTTGCCGCGATGCAGCACGCTTCCGCCCGACTTCGGTCGGACTACTAGACCTTTCGACGAGGATACACGACCTGTTCGGGTAATACCAGCCTTCCACCCAGAACCAAACGATGTGACAATAGGAGTTTTGCACTCCTGATCGAACACCTATAAATATGCCCCTCACTACCCTTGCAACCGCTTACTTATCGGGCGTCTCATCTTCTTCATCCCATTCCATCCGGCCCACCGTCCGACCCAGCCTATGGATTCGAGCCGTCAGCTCCGAAGGGTTCTTGCTGACGTCAATCATCTCTTCAGCGCCAATTTTGCCTTGGGAATAGAGCGACCAAAGGTGATCATCCAACAGCTGCATTCCGAACTTCTTACCCGTCTGGATCGCCGAATCGATTCGGAATGTTTTCGCTTCACGAATTAAGTTCGCCACCGCAGGCGTGATCACCAGGAACTCGTACGCCGCGACCATTCCCTGAACGTCCACCCGCGTCAGCAGTGCCTGGCTCAAGATGCATAAGAGCGCGGTTGAAAGCTGCACACGGATCTGGTTCTGCTGCGTCACCGGGAACGCATCGACGATTCGGTCGATCGTCTTGGACGCCCCGGTCGTGTGCAACGTCCCGAACACTAAGTGGCCCGTTTCGGCCGCTCGCACGGCCGCCTCGATGGTCTCAAGATCGCGCATTTCGCCCACCAGAATGACGTCCGGATCCTGCCGCAAAGCGCGCCGCAGCGCCTCCGAAAAGCTCGGGCTGTCGTTACCGATTTCACGCTGATTTACGATCGACTTCTTATGATAGTGGTAATATTCGATGGGATCTTCCATCGTAATAATATGTTTATCAAAGTTATCGTTGATGTAGTTGATCATGCAGGCAAGCGTGGTGGTCTTCCCAGACCCCGTGGGCCCCGTCACCAGGAACATCCCTCGGGGCCGCCGGATCAAATCCTGGCACACCTTGGGAAGACCGATCTGCTCGAACGTGAGCAGCTTGTTGGGAATCTGCCGCAGCACAATCGCCAGATCGCCGCGCTGGCGAAACACCGACACGCGGAAACGAGCCGCGTCGCCGTACGCGAAGCCAAAGTCCGTCGTCCCTTCTTCCTGAAGCTCTTGCTGATTACGCTCAGGCGTGATGGCCTTCATCAGCGAAACCATGTCGTCTGAATCCAGCACCTTGGTCTGAAGGTTCCGCAGGTTGCCGTGGTGACGGATAGTCGGCTGGCGCCCCACCGTAAGGTGAAGATCCGACGCCCCAAGTTTTACCACCGTGTCCAACAGGCGGTCGATCTGCATTGTTGACATAACTACTCCGGAAAACGTTTAAAACCTTGGGAACTTATTCCCCAACACCCACGCCCCCAACACCCACTCAAACCTACGCACCCCTTCCTCAGCCTAAATCCCAACAAACGCGCCAGCAGCTCTCCGCCCCAATCACCCACTCCTACACCAGCACCCAATCCCTCTAATCATCTAAAGGTTGTCAATATCAACCTGCGTGGTCGAAGCGATCTCGTCCATCGTGGTCGCCCCCTTGAGCACCTTCACCTTCCCATCCTGCACCAACCCCCTCATGCCGTTGGCGATTGCCGCCTTTCGCAGATCAGAGATCGCCGCGAGCTTGAACGCCAGCTCTCGAATGTGATTGTTCATCATCATCATCTCAAAGATCGCCTGCCGACCTCGGAATCCTGTCGCGTTGCAGTTGGTGCAACCTACCGGCTTCATAGCCTTGCCCTTGGCCTCGTCGGCCGTAATCCCCACAAGCCGCATGATCTTGGGGTCATAGTCACTCTCCGGAGCGACCGTCTTACATTCCTTGCACAGCACGCGGATCAACCGCTGCGCCATCACCGCCTGAATAGAAGACGCAACCAGGAAGGGCTTAATGCCCATATCGATAAGCCGCGTGATCGCGCTGGGCGCATCGTTCGTATGCAGCGTGCTGAAGACCAAGTGGCCCGTCAAGGCCGCCTGAATCGCGATCTCTGCCACTTCCTTATCTCGGATTTCACCCACAAGAATAATGTTGGGTGCCTGCCGGAGCATCGACCGCAGAATCGCCGGGAACGTAAGCCCGATGTGCTCGCGGACCTGGCACTGGTTAATCCCCTCAAAGTTATATTCTACCGGGTCCTCGGCGGTGATAATCTTCTTGTCCGGCCGGTTCAGAACCGCTAGCGCGGAATAGAGCGTTGTGGTCTTCCCCGAACCCGTCGGCCCCGTCACCAAGAAGATGCCGTTGGGCCGGCGAATCACCTTATGAAAGAGAGCGAGATTCTCCGGTTCAAACCCTAGATTCGGTAGGCCGATCCGCACCGAATCGGGCCGCAGAATACGCAACACCATGCTCTCGCCGTGGTAAGCGGGGCACGCCGAAACGCGGAAGTCAATAGACGTGTCATCGACGTTTAACTTAATGCGGCCGTCCTGGGGCACCCGCTTCTCAGCGATGTTCATCGCCGCCATAAGCTTAAGTCTGCTCAGCAGCGCGTTCTGCATCCGCTTGGGCAGGTTGTCACGCTCCATGCACACCCCGTCGATCCGGTACCGCAGCCTCACGCGGTCGTGCATCGGCTCGATATGAATATCACTCGCCCGCATCCGCACCGCCTCCGCGATCAGCCGGTTCGCCAGCTTCACGATCGGCGCATCCTCTTCATTCACATCCACCGACTTATCCATCGACCGATCCACCGATCGATCAACCGACTTATCCACCGACTTATCAATCGAGGATGTAACCAACGACTCCGTGGCCGCGAACTTCTTCGCCGTCCCCGCCGCCGCCGCCTCCAGATACTTCTTAATCTGGGTCTTGGTCGCCAGCCGCGGCTCTAGCTCCACGTTCAACCGGAACCGTAACATATCAAACAGCTCAAGATCCATCGGGTCGTGCACCAGCAATTGCAACCGATTGCCCACCTTGGAAATCGGCAGAATCTGGTGCTTCTTCACCAGATCATCCGGAATTAACTTAAGATCGATTTTCTCCGCAGTCCCTCCCTGCGCAAGGTCCACGTACTCCATCCCAAACTGATTCGCCAGCGCCTTCGCCACCTGATCTTCCTTCGCAAATCCAGATTCAATCACCACCTCCCCCAAGCGTTTGCCCGAGGACTTAGCGATAACCGCCGCCTTTTCCGCTTGGTCTGCGGTAATGACGCCCCAGCCAACCAAGATTTCGCCGAGTTTTTTGCGTGATCGTGCCATGTAAATCCTAATGCCCGCTCTGTCCGCCCCCTCCCCACCGTCCGCTCGTTCGCGACCCCTACCCGCGCCCAAAACCTTCTCGCTTCCGCAAGCGTGCCCTCATTCTAAAGGGGCCTGTATCCTAACAACCC
>CAYVFW010000238.1:0-4777 GCA_964450325.1 uncultured Phycisphaeraceae bacterium
GTTGGGGATAGCCGCGGAACGGTGCTTACGTTGGGAATCTGGCGGGGGAGTGAGCTTTTGACGCTTAACCCTGGGCAATGGCGCGGAGCGTGCTGAGAGAGGGCGCGAAGAGGAATGCGCCGCCGGTGGCAGTTACGAATCGAGCGAGCGTGGTGATGGTGCATTGGCCGGAGGGCAACGTAAACGTAGCCGTTCGCGGGACGCCATCTTTTGTCTGGCCGACGAGGAGGTCGAATCCGTTGGTATTCGTGATCGGCGTTGCGGCGTTATTCATCCTGACCGTATTAAGCAATCGAAACTGCTCTTCGAGGGAGGTGCAATAGGCGATGAAGAGCAGGCCACGGTCCTGGCTTTCATTGACACCGCTTACGAATGCGGGACCGTACGGGATACCCCGGCGCAGCATCTGGGCCGCGAGCGTTTTCCCCGGCGGGCCTTGGTCGGCGATGTGGTCGCGGGGGTTTACCTTGCGGATGTGGGCGAAGAGCGGGCAGCGAGCGCCGAGGGGATCCGCCGGCCAACCTTTTACGGAGATCGGCGAAGCTGAGGGTGCGTGCCCGGCGATTAGACTTACATCTTCGATGGTTTGCGCGAAGCCGAAGTGATTTCCTCGGTGAGGGTCGAGCCCGCTCGGTTGCTTCTCGTTGTGTACTAAGGGCGTGCCATCGGGCCAGCGGCCCACGATCATCGCGGAGAACTCATCGGGGGTTATGGTGCGGCCCGCCGCGGCGGAGAGGACGGCTGATTGCGTGTGAAGAAACTCGCGGAAGGCTTTGACATCCTGACTTAACTTACGATAGACGAGGAAAGAGCCGTTGGACGGGCGTGGCTGCCATGCGCAACAAGAATCGCCGGAGGCGGATACTACTTATTTGAGGTACGGGGAGAGGAGCGGCCGTGCCGTTTAGCAGCCGCCCGCGCTCCAAATCGTGAAGAAACTCTGGATGTCTGTACCGTCCACGCCGCCGCTGAGGTCGATGTCGGCGCAGGTCACGGATGCGCTCCAGTCGATGAAGAAGGATTCGATGTCAGCACCATCGACGCCCCCGCTCTGATCATAATCGGCTGCACATTCTGGGCAGGCACCGACCGAGCAGTCTTGGTAGCAGAAGCGGAGGATTGCATCAAAGCGGGTACCTCCGCCCAGGGGCTCAAGAACAACGCGGGTGGTTACTTTTCCATCGTCGGAGAGGTCTAACGCGGCGGTAATGCTTACGATCTCGGGAAGGTCATAGACGCGGAAATCGCCGACGCCGTCGGCGTTAAGATCGGCAAGATCGCCGATTTTGACGATTGCTGTGGAACTTGCGAGATCGTTTCCGGGGCCGACAAAGAGAACCTTGGGCGTTACTGATCCGGAACCGTACGACCAGAGGTGAGCGACTTGGCTGAAGTTATTCACGGACGCGGCTCGCACGACGCCGGTGGTAAGCGTAATTCCATCGACCGTGGCGGTGCGGTGCAGGGCATCGACGCCATTGAAAGCGACGAAGTTTGTTGCGGCGCCAACGTCGAAGTTGCTGGAGACGCCGAAGATTACCCATTCGCCAGCGTTGTTAATGCTTACACCGCTGAAGGTGTTCCACGCAACCTTGGCGAAAGGGCTTCCGGGCAATGCTTGAGAGGGTTTGGCAATCCAGAGTCCGTCACGATTCACGAAGTTGTTCGCGGCCGAACTACCGCCGCCGACGCCCATGATGTGGATCAGGTGTTCGCCGTTGTCGGAAAAGTCGTAGAGGAATGACATAGTTGGAGTTGCGAATCGAAGAGTTTCACCATTGAGCACATCTCCGGTTTTATAAACTCGGGTTAGGCCTGAGGAGGAGAGGTCGCCGCGGTAGAGAGCGCGGTCGGCGCTGGCTCCGCCCACGGTGTTTGAAAACCCCGCGATGAATGCGAACGAACTCTCGCCGAAGAGCGTGGGCCGGCTGGCGAAGCTGAAAAACTTGCCGGAAAGGTCGGGAACGGGGTCACCGTCGGAGACAATATAACCATTGCTGCTCCAGATGCCATCGTTGCCGTTGATGCTGGGGGAGTAAACGAACTGGCCGTTTGAACCGATGCCCATCGTGCCTTCGCGGCCTGTGAGCGTTGTGGACGGCAAAGCTGAATCTGCAAAGAATGGCGTGAAGCCCTCGCGGAAGGCGAAGACTCGCGCAGTTCCGGCAGCGGGGGTGACGGTGCCGACAAATCCAACTTGGCCATCTATATTAGTGAAGGCGGTATCAACTGCGGTGACGGGTGACGCGTTGCTCCACGAGGGAATGTCACCTACGGCAAGAATTTTCTCGGCACTTACTACGGTTTGGGCGGACGCGACTCCTGCGAGGGCGCACAGGAGGAGAACCGAAATCGCCTCGACCTTGCGGTTGGACCGAGAGATGAATGGGCTTCTCTGGAGAGTCATATGGCCACCTTTTAAAGAGAGTGAAAGTCGGTTTCGGCGTGCCTGCAAACGCCTGATACATCAAGGGTAGCCCCCCTAACAGGGCAATGCACGTCGCGGCGGAGCGGGCGCGGACGGCGCGGTGGTTTGGGCAGGTTGGGTGCGGGGAGGTGAGGAATCTGGCGAATATTGGAACTAGCGAAATTTTATCTGCTTGACTCGAGGGACCTTCCCGGGGAATTTGGGATAGAGTGAGGCCTGTAGTAACAGATTACGAACCGGCACTAGCTTTTAATAAGGGCAGCGGACAAAATGGGCTGATAACCCCAGTGCAGGTCTTGTTTGGCCGAAGCATTAAGAAAAGTATGAGTGGGAACTCAGAGTGGACTGATGCGTCTACTGCACCTCACGCTGTTAACGAACCGCCAATCAAAGGCGGTAATGATGCTTGTGATGCCTTCGTTAGGGTCATCGGCTAGAAAAAGGCGTGATCAGAGAATATACTACGCCCTCGTTACTTACGGGGTTCACCCGTGGTGAAAGTTGGTTCTATCAAGGTGCAGCTGGGGTTACCGGAACCGAATTCATTTCACACTCTACCCAGTGGATTAGAAACTTGTTTTTGAGGAGTCTTATGAAGGTTAACATGTATACGTTGGCGCTGGCGCTTGCCGCTGGCTGCGCCGCCACCATGGTTGGTTGTGAAAATCAATCTGTGGGTTCAGGCAGCAACTACCGCGGCACAGCTCCTCACGGTCACCCCGGTGCTGATTACGCGCCCGTCAAGATGAAGCGGGAGCCGGAGCGTACGATGGCGGCTTCAGGCAGCGGCACCGGCGCGACCGGTAGCAGCCCGGCTCCCGTCGCCCGGACGGAACCTGCGTCTGCGCCGCGGACGATGAGCACCGGGAACGTGATGTACATTCCCACCGGCGAACGCTCAAGCAGCGCGCTGATGATTGAGAAGATCTACCCCACGCAAGTGACTGTTGGTCAGCCGTTTGATTACATCATTCGGGCGACCAACATTTCGAGCCAGGCTCTTAACAACGTCGTTGTAACTGAGCAGGCCCCCACGAATTTCACGCTCGCCAGCGCGACTCCCCAAGGCACCAACGGCGTTTACAACCTTGGAACGCTGAACCCCGGGGAAAGCAAGAACATTACGTTCCGCGGCTCGGCGTCGGGCGTCGGTAGCATCAACGCCTGCGCTAGCGCGACTTACACGATCGCGCTGTGCTCGACGATTAACGTTGTCCAGCCCGCTCTGACGATCGCCAAGACTATCTCCCCTGAGTCGATACTTAACTGCTCGCCCATCACCATGACGATCGAAGTGAAGAACACGGGTTCTGGCACTGCAACCAACGTTGTTGTGACTGATAACCTCCCCACGGGCCTGACCCTGCAGGGTGGCGGCACTACGATGACCGAATCCATCGGCGAAATAGGTGCTGGCCAGAGCAAGACGATCACGAAGACGCTGACGGCCGCGCAGACGGGTTCGTTCAACAATGTCGCATCGGTCAAGGCCGATGGCATCACGGGCGTAAACTCTAACTCGGTTACAACGGTTGTAAAGCAGCCCAAGCTTGAGCTGACTTGCAAGGCTGGCGGCAAGGCCATGTTGGGCCGCAAGGTGTGCTACGAACTTACGATCCGCAACACGGGTAACGCGGTTGCTGCTGGTACGCAGATTGTCCTGACGCTCCCTGCGGGCGTCACCACTGACTGCGGCGGAATCATCATGATCGGCGATCTCGCCCCTGGCGCGACGGTGACCAAGAGCTGCTGCATCACCGGTGCCACGATGGGCACGATTGCCTTGAACGCAGCCGCGACTGCAACGTGTGCGGCCCCGGCCACCACGAGCTGCTCGGTTGAGTTCATCGGCGTGCCCGACATCGGTACGACCGTGACTGATGATAACGTTGACGTCGTGGTCGTTGGAAATAACCACGTCTACCGCGTTGAAGTGCAGAATCAGGGCCAGATCAATCTGACCAACACGAAGATGGTTGTTCGTATCCCCGCTGGTATGGAGTTCGTCTCCTCCGCTGAAGGTAAGTTTGCGGCGGGTGCTGTGACCTTCGACTTCGGCACCGTTCCGGGTCGCGGCCAGATCGCGAAGGGTTCGTTCACCGTGAAAGCCACGCGCCCCGGCGAAATGCTGGTTGTGGGTATCACCACCTGTAACGAGATCAAGACCCCCATCCAGGATGACGAGCTCACGAACTTCGTTGAGCGTTAACTGCGAGCAAGCAATCTCGGGCATGCAATGACCCAAGATTGCGAAGCTTATGTTGTTCGCCAGACGCTATGAAGCGGGCGGGCAGCAGATATAAGTTTTATTAGAACACCGCCGCGATGAAAGTCGCGGCGGTGTTGTTT
>CAYVFW010000239.1:0-4754 GCA_964450325.1 uncultured Phycisphaeraceae bacterium
ACACAAAACCGACTCCAGCCCCCCCCACGCACCCCGAACCCCACCTTTGCAAGTTTCTTTCAATCCCTCGACCGCTTTGAAAGAAAATGGGCCTATTCTTTCAAAGCTCTCCCAACTTCGCAAAATTCTTTCAAACCTCAGCCCTCCCGCCCCCCAAATGACGCCTTCAGACTTCTTTTCTGAGCTCGCTGGCAAGCCAGTACGAACCCTCGGCGGTTATTGGGCCTTCATTCCGGCAAACCTCCCCCCGCCGATAACGTACACCTCGTCCCTGGTTCGGCTCCTCTCCGAAGCAGATGCCGCGCTCGGCGAGCTTTCTGGTCTGGGTCGCTATCTCCCCAACCCTGACCTCTTAATTCTTCCGTACATGCGGCAGGAAGCCGTCGCCTCCAGCCGCATCGAAGGAACTCACGCCACGGTCTCTGATCTCCTCCTCGATGAGATGAGCCCCGACAAAACCGCCCCCGAGAGCGACGTGATAGAGGTACGCAATTATGTCACCGCACTCTCACGCGGCATCTCCCTCTTAAACACACTGCCGCTTTCAGGACGGATGGTCCGTGAGCTCCACGCGGTGCTCATGCGCGAAGTCCGCGGCGATGAGTTAACTCCCGGCGAGTTTCGCAGGAGTCAAAACTGGATCGGCAAGCCCGGCTGCACGCTCGCGGAGGCAACTTATGTTCCACCGCCCCACGACGTAGAGATGCACGAGTGCCTCAGCCACTGGGAGAAGTTCATGAACGAGCGCGGCCAGATGCCCGAGCTAATTCAATGCGCGCTGATCCACGAACACTTCGAGGCTATCCATCCCTTTGTCGATGGTAACGGTCGCATCGGTCGCTTGCTTATCACGCTCTTCCTCATCGAGCGTGGCCGGCTCAGCAAACCTCTTCTCTATCTCTCAAACTACATCGAAGAACACCGCTCCGAGTATTACGCGCTCCTCAAACACATCCGCACTCACGGCGATTGGACAGGGTGGTTCGAGTACTTCTTAACCGCCGTGCGCGATACCGCGCGCAGTGCCATCAAACAGAGTGAAGCAATACTCAAAGTGCGGGACCGCTTCAGGAAACAACTAAAGAAACAGCCCAGAGAGCTTATGTTACTCGATGAGTTATTCCTAAACCCCTACACCAGCATCGCCCGCGTCGCCATGCAGCTCGCAGTCAGCCCGCCCACCGCCGCCAAGGTTATTAACTCGCTCGAGAAGTCCGGTCTCCTGAAGAAAGTCGGTAAAGGGCGATGGGGTCGAATCTGGCTCGCAGAACCCATCCTCGACGCAGCAACAGCCCCCAACAAATCAACATAACAACTACTCCCCCCCAACCGCCCTCAACACACCTCCATATGCCCATCCGCATCACCTTAATTATTAACCAGGCCGTTTCCTTGGCCGCTAGCTCCGGGTCCGTCTTCAGTTCACGAGGCAACTCCCCGATAATCTCCCTCACGGGCCGCACCCTATTCAAACGTAACAAAAATCCTAAAGCAAGGTTGTCCACCGCGAGCTTTCGTCGCCGCGCCCGTCGGCACCTCCACAGCCTCAACATCCACAGCGCGGCCCAGGGGCAAATCGGCGACGATCTTCGCCACGTCGGTACGCTTCGCCACCATGCACCTCATGTAACGCGAGTCAAAGAAGCGCCCGCCTTGCCAGTGAAAAGAGCCACGCGGTCGGCCGCCGCGTCGAGCCGCGTTTCTCGGTCATACGCTCCGGCATGGTCCTGGAGTGCCCTCTCTGTTCGCGGCTTCAAAGCTTGGAGGGCGATCCGTATTCAATACATAATTTCAAGCACACCGCCGCGGTGCTGTCAGGCCAGCAAGGGCCAGCGGGCTGGTGTACCTTAATTTATGTTGACCACGTAGAGCACCTGGCACAATTAACTTCTAACGTGCAGGCCGAAATCTTCGGCGAGGTCGCGCGTGTGGCGCAGGCCATCAGGGCGGTCTTCGGGCCAGTAAGGCTTAACTACGAGTGCCTAGGTAACGTCTGCCCCCACATCCACTGGCACGTAATTCCCCGCCACGCGAACGATCCCACGCCCGCCGCGACGGTCTGGGGGTGGCCCGCGCCTGCGCTGCTCGGCAACGTAAGCCACGAGGAGCGAGTGGCGATGGTCGCGAGCTTACGCGAAGCACTTTTGAATGGCGAAGAGCCATGAACCCGCCACCAAACCCGCCGCCAAACCCCCCACCAAACCCGCATCAGCGCCATCCAATCAAACTGCCCGGCGGCCCAGGGCTATTCACAAATGTGCCCGCAGAAATTACGATCTCTGCCGGTCTGCACAGTTCCAGTAAGCTTACATTGCAGCGAAGCGACGCCGGAGCAATAATTACGTTACCCGAAGGGCTTACGAGCGTAGGGTCCGCCAGCCACTTACCAAACGTACCAGAAGGCTTCCCCGTTCGTAACACAACTCTCAACCTGCGCGATAGCTGGGGAGCCCTGCACCCGCTGGCGACGGTGGAGCACCTGCTCGCGGCGGTGGCCGCGCTTAGTCTCTGGAACATAACCATAGACATAAGCGGCCCCGAGGTTCCGATTCTAGATGGGTCCGCCGCCGGTTTCGCAACCTCGCTCGCGGCGGCCATCACCTCCGGCGACTTAACTCCTATAGAGCGAGAACCAATCATAATTGATGAAAAACTCCACCTGGAGCGAGGCGAGGCAAGCATCACCGCGACGCCGCGGCGAGCGCCGGGCGCGAGCTATACTTATGAGTTACGTTACCCCGCCGGGCTTGGGCTGGCGCCCCAAACCGCGCGCTGGGAGACTGGGTTTACTGGGGCCGATGGTAATGTAAGCGATTTCATGAAGCGGGTAGCCCCCGCCCGGACATTCTCGTTTGAAGCGGAGGTAAACGCGGCTCGTTCGATGGGCATGTTCAAGAGATTCAGCGAGAAAGAGCTGCCCGTGGTGGGGGCGGACGGAGAGTTAATTAATAACCAATGGCGGTTTGCCGGGGAGGCCGCGGCCCACAAACTGCTGGACTTACTCGGCGACCTCGCCCTCCTGGGCGGGCCAGTGCAGGCAGACTTTGTGGCCCGGGCCTCGGGGCACGCGATGACGCACGAGCTGGCGCGGGCCATCGCGGCACAACATAAGCAATAGCAGCGAAGGGAACAAGATGGAAACACAACTAAACAGAATTCTGGACGGGCTGAACCCGCCCCAGCGCGACGCCGTGACGCACCCCGTCGAGGCCGAGCAGGTGGGGGCCATCGTCGGCGGGCCATTAATTATACTTGCCGGGCCCGGCACGGGCAAGACGCACGTGCTGACGCGACGGATTGCCCATTTAATTAATGTTCAAGGGCGTGAGCCCGCGGGCGTGCTGGCCCTGACCTTTACAGTCAAGGCCGCGCGAGAGCTTAAGGAACGCATCATCGGGTTCGTGGGCCGGGCCAAGGGCGAGGGCGTCCGGTGCCACACGTTCAATGGTTATGGTCAGAGCCTGATCACACGGTTCAGCCATTACCTCGGCCTGCCCCGTAAACTTACGATGATCGATGAGGTGCAGACCGGTCGGTTGTTAACCCGGATTATTCTCGAAGAGGGTCTCTTTCCTTACGCGCGAGGGCGGGGCATCGCGGCCCTGGCGGATGAGGTGGCGGCGACCATCGAGATACTTACGAACCTGGGGGCGACGGCCGAGGCGTGCGTGGACGCGGCGGTGCGGTGGGCGGCGCGGCTGGAGGCCGGGGCGAGTGTAAGTAATGGGCTGCTTTCCGCGGACGAGGCCACCGAAGCGGAACGTAAGCGGCTGGAATCGTTCCGCTACGTGGTCAAGGCGATGGGGCGGTACAACAGCGAGCGGCGGGGGCTGGGCTGGGTCAGTTATGCCGACCAGGTGTCGATGCCCCTTGAGTTGCTGCGGGCGTGCCCGCCCGCCGCCGCGGCGATCCGGGGCGAGCTTAAGAGTGTAATTGTGGATGAGTTTCAGGACTGTAACCCCTCACAAATTATGTTACTCCATGAGCTGATGGGGCCGCGGTCGCACGGGGGGCGGCCGGACCTGACGGTGGTGGGAGATGACGACCAGGCGATCTACGGGTTTCGAGGGAGCGACGACCGGGCGTTCAAGCGGTTTGAGACGTTATGGGCCGGGGCGACGCCGCGGGTTGTTACGTTGCGAGAGAACCACCGGAGCCAGCCGGAGATTATCCGGACGGCCAATGATGTAATATTAGCAGCTGGGTCGCGGTTCCGGCCGGAGAAGGTGGTGGAGTTCCCGCCGGGCAAGGTGGCGGCGGGCGGGGGCGTGCGGGCGGTGCGGCTGACGACCGACTTTGACGATGCCTCGGTGGTACCGGCAATCTTAATTGCGGAGCGGGCGGCGGCGGCAAGGGAGGGGCGGGCTTTTTCGTGGGGCGACTGCGCGGTGATCGGGCGGTCTCACACGGATCTGGCGAGGATCGCGGCCGCGCTGGCGGTGTACGAGATTCCGTTCAACCGGGCGGCCGCGCGGGGATTACTTACGTTGCCGGTGGTGGAGGATGCGCTGGCGTGGATTGCCTGGGTTCTGGAGCCGGGGGCGACCTGGCAGGCGCGGAGGGTGCTTATCCGGCCGCCGGTTGGGCTGCCGGCCCATCTTGTAACAGAATGGGAGAAGACTTACTGCGGGCTGCGAGGGCGGGAGGAGGCGGGGATAAGCATGCCCCTCACCGATGATAATATTACGTTGGCGGGGGGTTTTGATGCGGCCGAGGGCGGGGAAGCGGCCGTGCCGGTGGGCGTGGGCGAGTAT
>CAYVFW010000240.1:0-4645 GCA_964450325.1 uncultured Phycisphaeraceae bacterium
AAGCACTCTCCCAATCGCTGAGGAACGCCTGTACATCGCTTCCATCAACGCCGCCGTCGGCGTTGTAATCACCGATGCAGATCAGTTGCCGCTCGAACGCGCCCATGTCGGCAATCGCTGTTCCGCCAGAGCCGCCGGGCACACCCGCGTCTTGAGCCGGGGCGTTGATGAAGCGATTTTCCCCGTCCAGATCGGTGAGGACGTCGGGGGACAATGCGGTGTTGTCCGCCGCATCGAGGCAGCGTGAATCCGCGGCGAGGCGAAGGGCGTAGGGCCCTGCCATTTCGATGAACTTGGGATCTCCGGCGAGATTGCCGGTGCCGGGGTACGCCTGCGACAGGGATGAATACTGCACAGAGGCACCGGGGGCCAAGCCGTTGTTCCACACGATGGAGTTGCGAACGCTGACTCCGGACATCGTTCCCGCGATGGCGAAACTGTTCGAGGCCAGTGTGCAGTTTGTCACCGCAATCGTGGACTCAGATAGTAAAACTCCTCCTCCGGTTCCGGGGGCACCAGAGTTGCCGGGACGCACGTTGCAGTAGACCCCCGAACCACCGCCTCCGGGACCATTCCCGGTGAACACGCTGTTGACGACGGTCACGGTTGAGTTCCCGGATACAGACAGGCCGCCGCCGTTGCCGCCGTCGCCACCATCCCAGCCAACTCCCGCTGTGCAAGATCCACCCGATCCGCTTCCCCCTGTGTTCTGAGCAACTACACAGTTTGAGAGGACGAGCGCGGACTGATCGCAGATGACCCCCCAGCCCGTGCCTCCTCCTTCTCCCATGGGAGAGAGCGCATATCCGCCGGGTTCGCCAGCGTTGCGGACGATCCGACAGTTGGTCACATGCACGATCGACCCGGCTCCGGCGATGAGTCCCGCCGCGGTTCCCCCGCCAGTGTAAGGCGTGCCGCCGCGGTTATCGGCTAGGATACAATCGTTAATATTAAGTTGCGAAGATTCCGCGTAGACCGCGCCGCCGACACCGACGTAATTATTGACGACTGCGGAGCCGATCGTAAATCCCGCAAGTTTTGCGGCCGGGGTCAAGGAGTGCGCTGTCACGATGCGGGCGCTGTTGTAGCCCACCTGCCCCAGATCGCCGCTTAGGATCGTGAGATGAGCGACGGAATCGCGCTGCGAAGCATCCGATTCAAATCCAGCGAACCCACCAAGGATTGTGATCCCCGAGACAAGCTCGAACGAGGCCTCACGGCTGAGCGTGCCGCGATCGGGCCGATAGGTTCCTTGGGCTACCCACACTTCACGCCACCTGTTGTCCGCCCGCGCTTTGTCGAGGGCTTGCTGAATATCCTTGAAGGCGGAGCCCCACCAAAGCCCATTCCCGCCCGCAGCAGCGGCGGCGTTCACGTAGAGCACATCGCAGTCGCTGCCGCTACACACGGTTAACTCCGCGACGTTGCTGGTTGCGTTCCTGCACGAAAGGGATGCCACGCAGGCATAATCGCCCTGATCGCTGCGCTGTACATTCGTCAGGGTGAGGGTCGGACTGGTCGCTCCATTGATGGGCCCGCCGTCGACGAGATTGACGCCGTCCTTGCGCCATTGATACTCGACCGACTGCCCCACCACAGAGAATGTGAAACTGACGTTGCTACCGGGGACCGATGTCTGCGAGATTGGCTGGTTGGTGATAAAGAGTGCGTCAGAAAGCACCCACGCATCCGCCAAGGGCGTGCTGTCGCGGTCCGCGCCGCCGGTGGCGACCAAATTCTGGGTCGAGGGATCAAAGCTCATCGCGTGAGTCCAGCGAGCGGTAGGCTCCCCGTTCACCGCTGCCGCCTGCCAGAAGGTCCCGGCCCACAGGTAAGTATCTGCAAATACCTGTGAGTCATTTCTGCCTCCCGTGAGCACTACCGCGCCAAGGGGTGCATAAAAGTCCGCCGCGGCGTAGAACCTTGGCGAAGGCCCGCCGGTGGCGACCTGCGTCCACAATGTTCCGTTCCACGCCCAAGTGTCACCGACGCATAAAGATGCAGCAAATCCACCGAAGAGCAGCACTTTGCCGCTAGGTGCATCAAAGGCCATGGTGTGGGCAAAACGCGAAGATGGGCCGGATGAGGCGAACATGCTCCATGCGCTGCCGTTCCATTCCCACGTGTCTCCCAGATAGGCCCCGGCGGAGTTTATTCCGCCGAACATGACCACTTTGCCGCGGATCGAATCAAATGCCATTGCGTGACCGAATCTCGCAGCCGGACCGGTCGAGGAATTCTGGACCCATGTGCTCCCATCCCATTCCCAGGTATCACCCTTGGCTGTGCTGCTCGCGGCTGATGTCTTGCCGCCGAAGAGAAGGATGTGGCCGTTTGGCAGCGCCGCCATAGCGGTATCAGATCGAGCGTGGGGACCGGAAGTTGCGACCTGCATCCAGCCACTGCCTGTGCCAAGCCATGTGTCACCGAGCACGACGTTGCTTGCATTGCGCCCACCAAAGAGCAGCGTTGCTTGGTTGACTGCCGAGTACGCCTGAGAGTGGACCCACCGCTGCCCGAAGAGCTGATCGCCCAAGGCTTCCCACGCGAACGAGCTAGGTGTGACGGTACTTACTTCCCACATCGGCGCACCGGAGACAATGCCGGTCAGATTTGATGGCGAACTGTCCCGCACCGTAGTGCCGGGCCCCTCGTCAAAGCGGTAATAGCCTATCAGGCCGGAGGAGGCCGGGTCAACATTGCACGCTCGCACCAGATCTGAGATCTCCTGCGCACCCAGCGCCCGGTTCCAGATCCGCACTTCATCCAGCGTACCGTCCATGGTGTACAAAGCTGTAGTCTGCAAGTGTCCGAATGCAATCGCCGGCGGAGCGTTGAGCGCCTGTGTTCCACCTGTGCCCGATGCCACGAGTGTCCCATCAACATACAGACGCAGCGAACCGGTGCTGCGCACCCTGACCGCAGCCACATGGTGCCAGAGCCCATCGCCCACCGGTCCAGACTCGATCGTTACGTCGGGGGCTCCGGTGCCAAACAGAATTCGCCCTCTTCCAAGGCTGGTGCCGAAGTCGTTGGTGACATTGGTCACCTCGGCATCGATGACGCCCGGGTAGTTGTACCACCTGCAGGTGCTGCACGCCCCCCCATCGGGTTGCGTGGTACGCAGCCAGTATTCGAGCGTGAAGTCATCCTGCACGGCCCGGGGAATCCGAATACCGTCGTTCCCGCCGGGCGTAAAGCGCACTGCAAGAGGACTATCGGCTCGTGCCGAAACGTTTGGACCGCACATTGTCAATGCCAAGGACAACGCAACAGCCAGTTTGTTCAATAAGTGCATTCTTCAATCTCCTGTGGGAGGTTGTGTATTGGTGACACCCGCGAAGCGGAAGCCGACCAACCAGATACTGCTCATGTGGAGGCCACAACACTGCCCAGAGCGAAGTTTCGGTAAATCTGCTTTCATCGAATCTTGATCTGAACAGTACTTATCCCTAGCAAAATTAGTCGAGGGATGAAGCACACTCGTACGGCTAAAAATCTCATGCGAAGCTCTCGCGGAAGGATGCGCCGCCCGGTGGAGATGGTGGGGAAAGAAGCGGCTCAGCAAGCGGCGCTCCGCTGCAAATCAATAAGCAAACTTCCCTCATTTGAGCACCCGGCCACCGGTGTCACCAAGGCACCACCAAAGTGCGCCGGTTGCCCGCCGTCGCATCCCCACGAAAAAACGGGCCACGCCCGAGTCGTCAGCAAACGCTGATCTGGGGGACGGACATTTAATTACACTTCTGGCTGGTGGGTTAGCAGCCGCTTTCCCAACGGACAAAGAACACCTCGACATCTTCGCCATCGATTCCGCCGCTAGCGTTGAGGTCCGCGGCGGGGGAAGCACTCTCCCAATCGCTGAGGAACGCCTGTACATCGCTTCCATCAACGCCGCCATCGCAGTTGTAGTCGCCGATGCACACTGTCAGTATCGCGGCGTCACTGGTGATATTGCCGCATTCGCTGGCGAGGATGACCCGGTAGCTCAAGGCGGCGGCGATGTCGGCCTCGCCAATGGTGAGTGTGTCGGTGGTGGTGCCGGTGACCGAGGCAGAACTGCCGGTGGCTGACGGCAACGTGCCATCGGATAGGTCAGTCCAGACACCGCTGCCTTGCGGAGCGATTTCAACTTGCCAAGCAAACGAAAGTGGCTGGGCCGACACACCAACCGAGAACGACGCGGAGCCAGCATGGCATGTTGCCGTGGGCGCGGGTTGCTGTGTAATGTCGGCTGGTGAACCAAAGGCATACTGGGCGATATGCAGGGCGTCATTACCGCCCGCGCGGGTGAAACGTCCACCCGCGACAAGATCGCCGTTGGGCAGAACCGTCAGAGCAAGCACCGAGGCATTCGTTCCCGAGCCGAGTGCAGACCAAGTTACGCCATCCCAGCGGGCGATGAAGCGGGTGCTGACGCCACCCGCAGTTCGGAAGGTACCTCCGGCTACGAGGCTGCCATCGGGCAGAGCCACGAGCGAATACACAAGCGGTGAAGAACTGCCGCCGCCGAATCCCGTGCCGAGAGCGGACCATGCTGTGCCGTCCCAGCGAGCGATGCCGCTTGTGCTCACGCCGCCGACGTTGAACAACAACCCGCCTGCCACGAGGTCGCCATCTGGCAGCACGGCCAACGACTTTACAT
>CAYVFW010000241.1:0-4638 GCA_964450325.1 uncultured Phycisphaeraceae bacterium
GGTAGGGGAACATGGGGAGGGCTGTGCGGTGGGAGTGAGGGGTGTGCGTCGTACTTGTGGTCGTAACGAGCCGATGAAGAGGGGAGCGAATAGCCAGCAAGTGTTGGCGCCGGGCGAACTTTACACCGGAAGGACACGGTATGGGCGGAATTACCAGCAGCGTTGGAATCTTTAGCGGAATTAACTCGGCGCAGCTGATTGAGCAGTTGCTCGCCATCGAGGGGAGGCCGAAGGCGCAGGCTCAGTCGCGGCTGGCGCAGATTCAGTTGCAGCAAAGCTCGTACTTGGATATTAACTCGCGGATAACGGCGATCAAGAACGCTTCGGCGGGCTTTCGCGAGGCTAAGACTTTTCAAACCAAGAGCGCGACCTCGACAAAGCCCGAGTTGCTCAGCGCGTCGGCGGATACGACGGCGGTTCCGGGAAGTTACACTTTTCTGGTGGATCGCCTGGTATCAACGCAGCAGGGACTTTCACGAGGGTTTGCCAATAAGGATGTTTCGGCGGTTGGGGCATCCACAATTAGCTTTGAGAGTGTGCAGGCGCGGCTGGACCGTGATGTTGAACTCGCGGACCTCAACGACGGGCGGGGTGTGGCGCGCGGGAAGATTGTTGTAACAGATTCGGTGGGCAGAGCCGCGACGGTAGACTTAAGTCGTGCGACGACGGTGAACGAAGTGCTCGAAGCAATAAACAGCAACGGGACGGCATCAGTGACGGCGTCGGTGAGCGGCGGCAAGTTTGTATTGAGAGACAGCGCCGGTGGCGCGGCGACGGTGGCGAACGCGCAGGGCTCAACCGCCGCTACGGGGCTGGGGCTGGCGGGCGTCGCCGCGGTGTCGGGGACCATTACCGGGAATAGCGTCTATCAAATGAGCGGGGCGACGACGCTGGCGTCGTTGAATGATGGGAACGGCATTTCAGTAAAGCGGTCAACCACCGAGGACTCGTACTCGTTTATAATTAACGTCTCGTCGGGGGGGGCACCCACGGCGGTGAAGATCAATCTGGGGGACGTCTGGACGACCACCGCGGGAGTGACGGCCAAGACCGAGGGCTCGGTGGCGGATATGAACGGCGTGATCACGCGAATTAACAAGGCGATGGATGCTGCGGGGTTTACAACGGTGCGGGGGTCGGTTGATTCCGGGAACAATCGGCTAATGATCGTAGATTCAAGCGTCACCAAGACGCTATCGGTGACGGAGGGGACGGATAGCACCGCGGCGGACCTGGGACTTTCCTTCACCGCTTCGGGGTCGGCACTGTTTGGTAAGTCCATTCAGGCGGGCCTGCAGACCACGCTAGTTCGCGGCCTGAGGGGATCGACGGCGGGCGCGACGGACGGACAGGTAGACTTTCGGCTGCATGATGGATCAACATTTACGTCTTACCTCGATACCGAGGGGTCGGTGCTGGATATGCTGGCGCGTCTTGAGGAGGATAGTAAAGTTGGGGGAGTGAAGCAAATCTCCGCGACGCTGAACGAGCGAGGGACGGGCATTCAAGTTACTGATCTCACCAGCGGTGGTTCGACGCTGCGGATCACCGGCACGACGGGGCTGGATACAGCGACCGCGCTGGGCATCTCGACCGGGGCGAGTGGTGTGGCTGGGCAGGGTGTCACCGGCACCAACGCGCAACGTAAATACATATCTCGGGCGACATCACTTAACACGCTCAACGGGGGAAAATCGGTAGGGACCGGCGAGTTCAGAATCACCGATTCGGCGGGCACCAGTGCTAATATTAATATAAGCGAATCGGTGACTACCGTGGGCGAGCTGATCGACCTGATCAATAGCCGCGGCCTTAAAGTTCGTGCGGAGGTGAACGCTAATGGGGACGGAGTGGTGATCGGCGAATCGCTGACGGGGGGCGAGACAGCGGGGCTCCAGAAAATCAAAGTCGAAGACGTAGGCGGCACGATCGCGAAAAAGCTTAACTTAGTTGGCGTGGCCTCGGGCACGGGCCTCTTAAACAAGGTGGATGGGTCGCTTGAGCGGACGGTCACGCTGGGCGCGACCGACACCCTTCAGCAGGTGATGGACAAAATTAACAACGCCAAGGCGGGTGTGAACGCCACGATCGTGCGTGATGGCAGCGGCTCGACGCCGTTTCGGTTGAGCTTCACGGGTACGCAATCGGGGTCGCAGGGGCGTTTTATCACCGATTCGGGTGCGTTTGATTTCGGCGTGACAACGCTGGACAAAGGGCGCGATGCGCGGGTGTTCTTTGGGAGTTCGGACGCGGCGACGGGCGTCGCTGTCTCCAGCTCGACCAATACCATTGACAACATCCTGGCGGGCGTAAAGATTGACCTTAAGAGCACGAGTGCCGACCCGGTTTCGCTCACGATTGCAAGCAATACCGAAGGGATTGAAAAGTCTATTCAGACGTTTCTGACAACGTTCAATACCGCTATTGAGCGTATCGAGTTGCAGACGAAATACGATGCCGAGAGTAAACGTAAGTCGCCGCTGCTGGGCGATGGTACCGTGCTCGAGCTTCGGTCGCAGTTATTTCAGACAGTGCAGGGCTCGGCGAGCGGATCCAGCGGCGCCTTCTCAAATCTTGCGGCGGTGGGTATCACGGTGGGGGCTGGGGGCAAACTCGTACTAGACAGCACGCGGTTGAGGCAGTCGCTCGCCACCGACGCGGCGAGTGTTGAGTCGCTGTTCACCGCGCGGGTGGCGGTCGATGACAAAGTAACAGACTTGGGAGATGGCGTGACGGTGCGTAATCCTAACTCCGGCAACGCGTTCTCTTCGCAGGGGGTGGTTTCCAAGCTTGAACAGCTCGCTAAGAGGTATGTCGATGGAACTTCGGCCATCCTGACTTCGCGCCAGAACGATCTGCGGGCGCAGGTGACTTTGCAGCAGAATCGCATTGTCGCGTTTGATTCGAGACTTCAAGATAAGCGGGCTGCGTTGCAGACTAAGTTTATCGCGATGGAGAAGGCCATCGGCCAGTTGCAGACCCAGCAGAACGCGCTAAACAGTCTGCCCCGCGCGGGTTAGCTAAGGGCGGCGTGGCTAGATTAGGGCCACACGCGATGCTGCTGGTATTGACGCCCACTGCGGGGGACCGGTTGGTGGGCCGAGGCAGTGTATGCGGCCTTTGCGGGTCGTAGGGAAACGCGACCGGGGCGATGCGATATTACGTTACGATGACCGCTGAAGCGCGGACAAGCGAGTTCCGATAGAACCGCTGAATGAATACCACAGGTTACAGTTTCAACCCGATGAGCACACAGCAGCGAAATGCCCAAGCTTACCTGAAGAACCGGGTACTCTCTGCCTCGCCGCCCGAGCTTCGGCTTATGTTGTTGGATGGGGCGATCAAGTTCGCTAATCAAGGGCGAGGGGGCCTTGCCAATAAGGACTTTGAGGCGAGCTTCAACGGCTTTTCTCAGTGCCGCGAGATCATCATTGAGCTGATGACTTCGATCCGCCCCGACTGCGATGCTGATCTGGCCGATCGTGTGCGCTCACTTTATAGCTTCATGTACAAGCACTTGGTTGAGGCGGTCCATGAGAAAAATCTGACCAAAGTAGACGAGGTACTCCATTTGCTTGCGTACGAACGTGAGACGTGGGTGCTCGCGATGGCGAAGGTAAATGAGGAGCAGGGCACCGCCGCTCCTATTAGCCTCGCCGGAGTCGCGGCGTAAATCGATTTGTTGGCGGAAACCGCTGCTTAAAGATCGTGGCGGGCACGGCCAGCCGTGATTGGTCCTCGCTCGCCCAAACCAAACTCAAAACTCGCGGGGTGATGCATTCTGAAAGTGCCGCGGCGGGCCTTCTCGTGTCTTTTCGGATCGGGTTTGCGTCTTTCGCGGCCAGATGACCGTATATTTCGGCCTATGACACGTGGCCGGCTCCGAAAAATTTGTGTTGAGTTTGGAATGTTCATCTCGTTACTGGTTGTCGGAGGTCTTTGGGCCACGACGGGATGTAGCAACAAGAAACCGAGTGTGGTGGAGCCGGTGACGGTGCAGCCGGCTCGAGATATTCCTACCCTGCTACGCGGCACAGTGGGGGCAGAAGCAAGTTTTTCGGGCGTCGAGCCGGTGCTGGTCTCCGGTTACGGCTTGGTGGTGGGGCTGAACGGTACCGGCGGCGATGTCTTGCCCGATAGCATCCGCACGACGATGGAGCGGGAGATGGGACTGCTGGGCATCGGCAAGGCTGGAGACTATCGTGGCACGGCCATCGATGGAGTCACGCCTCAACAGCTTCTAAGAGACAAAAGTGTTGCAGTGGTGCTGGTGCAGGCGGCCATCCCACCCGGGTCGCCGGCGGGTGCAAACTTCGATTGTTATGTACGCGCGATCAATGCCTCAAGTTTAGAGGGGGGCAACCTTTGGACAACTGAACTACGCATTGGTGACGCGTCCACATTCGGACAGGTTCAAACGCGCGGATTGGCGCGGGCACGCGGTCCTGTATTTATCAACCCATTCTCGGAGCCGGGGCGCGAGGATACCGGCGTAAGCAGGCTCGTGGGGCGCGTGCTCGATGGTGGTGTCGTAACAAATCCATTGCAGATCGGGATGACGCTCAATACCCCAAGTTTTCAGTTGGTGCGTTCGGTGACGTCCGCGATCAACAGCCGGTTTCCCGAGCAGCCTGGGGA
>CAYVFW010000242.1:0-4637 GCA_964450325.1 uncultured Phycisphaeraceae bacterium
CGCCGGGGCGACCAAGCTGCCCAAGCCGGGCGTGCGGCCCGATCGCCGTCCGTCGTTCATGATCTGGACGACGACGCCTTGGACGCTGCCAGCGAACCTCGCTATCGCGATCAATCCTAAGTTTGAGTACGCGCTGGCCTACATCGATGGAAACTTCTCGGTGCTCGCCGCGGATGCTGTTGAGCGGGTATGTAAAGCAGCTAAGGCACAGGATGTCCTGGAGGTCGCCCGCACTACCGGCGACCGCCTGCTCGGCTTGTCTTATCGCCATCCGTTTGTAGACCTGTCCCGCCACGAGAGCGTGGCGGCACTCAACGTGACCGAAAACATCGAGATCTCGGCTCATGCGAAGGTCTTCCGTGTGCTCGGCGCTGATTATGTTACCATCGAGGACGGCACGGGCCTGGTGCACACAGCGCCCGGTCACGGCCAGGAAGATTATCAGACCGGCCAGCGCGAAAACGTTCCGATCTACTGCCCCGTGAAGGCCAACGGTACTTATGATAACACTGTTTCGGCATGGCTGCGCGGAATGCTGATCTGGGATGCGAACAAGAAGATCACTGAGCACCTGCGTCAGTCGGGGCATCTGTTTTACGATCATACTTTTACCCATAGCTATCCTCACGACTGGCGTGGAAAGTCGCCGACGATCTTTCGTTGCACCGAGCAATGGTTTGTAGGAGTTGATCGCCCCTTCTCGCTGGATGGGGAGGGAGAACGCAAGAACTTACGTCAACGCGGGCTAGAGACCACACGGCCGCGCGATGCGCACGGCGCAACTCCGGGCGAGGGAGTCACGTTTGTTCCCGAGTGGGGTCGCAACCGGCTGAGAGGGATGCTCGAGGCCCGGCCCGACTGGTGCATCTCTCGCCAGCGGGCGTGGGGTTTGCCCATCCCCGCGTTTGAAACTTCTGATGGACAAATGTTTATGACGGCGGCCTCCGTCCGCGCGGTCGCGGCGGTGGTTCGTCAGAAGGGGTCAGATGCGTGGTTTGCGTTGTCGCCCGCCGAACTGCTCGCCCATTACAACCCCGCGGCAGACCCCGAGCTGCCGCAACCCTTGAAAGATAAGTTTCACGGCAACGCACCGTTCGCTCACCTGAAGCGCGGAGGTGATATTCTCGATGTCTGGTTTGAATCAGGATCATCCTGGAATGCCGTGATGCGACAGCGCGGATTAGGATACCCGTGTGACCTGTATCTGGAGGGCTCTGACCAGCACCGCGGGTGGTTCCAACTTTCGCTGCTGCCCGCGCTGGGCGTCACCGGAGTGGCACCGTTTAAGACACTGCTTACACACGGATTCATGGTTGACCGCGACGGACGTAAGTTGAGCAAGAGCCGCCCGGACGCCGCCCGGTATGAGGTCGATAGCGTGTCCGCTGAGTTTGGGCTGGATGTCATGCGGTGGTGGGTTTCATCCATTGCTTATGATAATGATGTCAAGGTCGATGTCGAGCTATTCACATTGGCGGGCGAGAGTTATCGCAAGGTCCGCAACACCCTGCGATTCCTGCTGTCAAACCTCAGCGATTTTTCGCCACCCGCGATGCGGGATGGGAGTTACGATGTCTCAGGGCTCAAGGCTACTTCGCTCGAGGCCTGGGTGCTGGGCCAGTACCAAACGCTGGCCAAGGCGGTGCAGAGCGCTTTCGAGCGCTTTGATTTCAAGTCCGCCCATAAAGCGATCTTTGACTTTTGTAATACAACGCTCAGCAGCGAGTACCTTGTCGCCGTGAAAGATCGCTTATATTGCGACGCTGTCCAATCGCCGCGGCGGCGCCAGTCTCAGCTTGCGCTCTGGGTGCTCACCGATGGGCTGTGCCGGCTTCTCGCGCCGATCATGCCTCACACCGCCGATGAAGCGTATCGCGCGCTTCACAGGGCGACCGATGACGAGACCTGCGTTCACATGCAGGTGTTCATCACCGACTTGGGTATTACTCCCAGTGAGCAGTGGCCGCACGTGCTCGACCTGCGCGACCGGGCAAAGTCTGCATTGGAGCAGGCCAAGGCGACCTTGGGTGTTGAAAACCCGCTCGACGCTTCGGTGGTGCTCCCCAGCAGCGATAATAAGTTAAGCGGCTTTGATCCCGTGGATCTCGCCGATCTTCTGGGCGTCAGTCAAGTCACACTCGATTCGGCGCTCTCAGAGCCGCAGATCGTTGACGCGCGTGGGCGTGGCCGGTGTGAGCGATCGTGGAAGCGAGACGGCACTGTGAAGCAGCGTTCGGACGGCGGGATGCTCTCCGACAGAGATGCCGCGGCGGTGGGTGTGTAAGGGATGGATCGGGGGACACAGTTGGGGTGCCTGCGCGCTCGTTGCAAATCGGCAACCTATTTTCGATATGTCTGTGTCATGTCCGCATCGCGCACTAAGCGCGGCATGAAATTTGCCGATGACCGGAGCATGAGTACCGGGGACGATCCGCGCAATGCCAATCCCGCCTTTACGCCGCGTGATAAGGCGGGAAAGTTAAGCCCGAACGCCGCTGCGCACTTTGCGCCCTCGCCGGAGGGTACTTATGCCAGCGTCGAGCGATTGGGTGGCATCATCGGCCGACTCGGCCAACTGCTGGATGGCTCGATGCTCGCCATCACCAACGCTTCGCAGTGCTTGGCACGGCACGCGTCGTCGCTGGACGAAGCGGCCAGCGCGGAGATGCACTTGGCACTTACGAATGCTTGCGAGAAGCTAGAGCAAATCGCTGAGCTGGTGCATGGGGCGATGCAGGGAAGATCGTTGGCCCTGGGCTCCCCGCTTTTAAGTAAATCACGACCGGTGACGCTCCGCGATGCGATTGAGCACGCCGCAATGGTGCTCGCTCCGACGTTTGAGCGTCACGAGATTGAAGTCCGCATTCAAGTTCCTGATGGGGTGGCGAGCACGCCCGCTGGCGCTTTGTATACGGTTATATTGAATGCACTGGCGAACGCGGGAGAGTCGATCTCGCGTCGGCGCGGGCCTGGTTGTATTACAGTCTGTGTCAGAAGAGAACCGGCCCCCCGCATGGGTGGGTACGGGCGCGATTCGCGTGAATGGCAGACGCTGGAAATAATTGACGACGGGGAGGGCCCCCCCGCGACCCGTGATAGCAACCGCGTGTTTGACTTAGGATTTACAACCAAGGCCAGAGGCACGGGTGTAGGCCTTGCGGTTGCGAAGAGCGTAATTCAAAGCATGGGCGGAACGATCGAACTCTTTACGAATCTTGAGAAGGCTCCCCTGGGTAAGCGGGGCGCGGTGCTCAGGGCCAGATACCCCGCCCCGGACGCACTGCTGCAGATGCGGTTCGGCGGAGCGGCCTAGTCGATACAAAGACGCCCGCTCGGTTGGCCGTAGCGTTGCTGGGCGAGGGGTTGGCGGGCAGCGTTACATCAGATTCTCTTTTATTCGTTTAGTTAAGTTCTATGCCTTTCGCATCGCCGCAACCCGATATAGTAAGTAATCATGCGCCCCCGCATCTGATGCTGGCCGGGCAATCGCGAGGGGGCGGGCGTGTGGCACACTTGCTCGTGATCGACGACGATCGACTGTCGGCGGATGCGCTCTGCGAGTTCGCCAGCCGCGAAGGGTGGCACGTGCGGCGTGCGGCCACGGCGGAGGAGGGCCTGGACCTCATCGCATCGGCCGAAACTACCGAACAGCCAGTTGATGTCTTGCTTTGTGATGTCTCGCTGCCGGATCGGGACGGACATGAAGTGCTTGCCGAGCTAACGCGGCAGCGGCGGAGCGTTGCGTGCGTGATGATGACCGGCTACGGATCAGTAGATTCGGCCGTGGCCGCGCTGCGGCTGGGCGCGGTTGATTATCTTACCAAACCGGTGGTGGAGGACGAACTGCGCCAGGCACTGGCCCGTGCGTTGCAGCATCGGCAGTTGCTGCGAGAGAATTATGATCTGCGTAAAATCGCCGACCCGCTTTCTGGCGGCACTCTGGGTGTGGTGGGCGAGGACCCCCGAATGTTGCGCGTGGTGGAGCTTATACGTGCCGTCGCTTGCGCCCGCACCACCGTGCTTATGTCCGGGGAGAGCGGGACCGGCAAAAGCCGGATCGCCCATGCGATTCATAGCTTAAGCCCGAGGCGCGATAAGCCATTCGTCGAGCTCTCGTGCGGTAGCATCCCAGAGACGCTGCTTGAATCCGAGCTCTTTGGCCACGTGAAGGGGGCCTTTACCGGGGCGCACGCGGAAAAGGCGGGGCGATTTCTCGCCGCCAACCAGGGCACGATCTTCCTGGATGAAATTAACTCGGCCTCGCCGGGCATGCAGCTTAAGCTGCTGCGAGTGTTGCAGGAACGCAAGTTTGAGCCGGTGGGCGGGACGCAGACGATCGAGGTGGATGTGCGCGTGGTGCTGGCGAGCAATCAGCCGCTGGAGCAACTGGTGGCGGCCGGCCAGTTTCGGCAAGACTTATATTATCGCATTAATGTAATTAAAGTTGAGCTGCCCCCGCTCCGCGACCGGCGGGGGGATATCGGCCCAATCGCCAATCATTTTCTCAGGCTGCACAGCGCCGAACTGAACAGAACAATCGTTAGCTTTACGCCCGAGGCGATGCAACTGCTGCTGAGCTACTCGTATCCCGGTAACATCCGCGAGCTCTCCAACATTGTTGAGCACGCGGCGGTGCT
>CAYVFW010000243.1:0-4632 GCA_964450325.1 uncultured Phycisphaeraceae bacterium
CCCGATGCCACTTGCGGCGCTACAGAGCTGCGCTCTGTCGAGCTTGTTAATTAATCGCGTGAAGAGTCATGAGCGGCGAGCAGTCACCCTTGAAGGCAAGTGGCTTCGCTTTGAAGCGTGATTAAGTAGGCGAGCGTTACAATTGTGGCGACGGTACACCCAACTCCCTTACGTTGAAGGCTCGTTGGAAACAAAGTTAACAGCCGCCCGCCACCCACGCGCCGAAGAACGTGCCCACATCCTCCCCATCCACGCCCCCGTCAGCGTTGACATCCGCATCGGACTCACCGGTTACCCACGCCGCGAAGAACGACTCGACATCGGTGCCGTCGATGCCGCCATCTTGGTTGAAATCAGCGGGGCACGCTGGCAGCACACGAATGATGCCCTGCATGCTGCTCGCGTGCGGCACACAGTAGTAGTGATATGTCCCGGGCGCGAGGAACCTGTACTCGAAGGACTCGCCATGCTCGAGATCGCCCGAGTCGAACACGCCGCTGGGCACGAGTGTACCGGGTCCTGTCTGGCTGGTCGCCGTGTGGTGGGTCGAATCGTGGTTTGTCCAACGGACTGCGGCACCTGCTTCGATCGTCACGTCATCAGGGAAGAACAAAAAATCCTGGATCGCGACCTCCACAGGTTGTGCTCGCGCGAGGGGCACGAGCGAGGCGATCAGGGCAAGAAGTAATCGTGAGCGGCACATAGGGAACTCCTGATCCGGGGCGTTGCGAGAATTCGCCTGCACCCCGGAATGTCATGAAGAAGTGTACCCGATGGGTTGTTGTGCCTGTGCAAAGAAGGCCCGAAGATCGCGCTAAGAACACGACGACGAGCCCGCCCATCCGACGTTCAACATCCACCCGGCTCCCACGCTGTGAAGACCGCATCTACATCGGGCCCGTCGACGCCGTCGTCGTTGTTGACCCCTGGCGACAAGTTGAGAATCACGTTACCTTGAACCAAACGACACGACTTGATCTCGGATGCGGAACTTGGTGATTCAGATGGCGCGATCTTCGTCAAGAGAGTATTCGCATGGTGTTAACGCCTTGCGAAGATCGAACGGCTTCACGAAACCTTAATCCAATTACAACTTAAACAGGCGCGACGGCATCGGCCCTCCGGCTATAGTGCCCGCGGTGGTGGTGAGCCCGCATCGACACCGATGGGCCTCCATTCTCGCAAGCGTTCTGGCGGGGAGAGAAGCGCGAACGCCGATCCGCAGTGTGCGGGTTGTTGTTGTTCCGGTCAGTTTTTTTGAGGAGACAAGACAAATGAATCGTTACCTGATTACAGCCCTCGTGGCCTGTGCCGGTCTTTCCATGTCCGCGTCCGCGCAGATCACCGGCCCCAACGCTGGCGCTTCGCCCTACATGCTGCCCGCCGCCCCCGGTGTTCAGTTCACCTCCATCGCGACCGCGCTCACCGGCCAGTTCTACACGAACTTGGATACCGGTCTGGCCAACTACCGCATGGTCGGCATTCCCGACGGGATGGGCATCTACCGCGACGAAGCCGACCTTCGTAACGATACCATTACCGTCCTGATGAGCCACGAACTGGGTTCGACCGCTGGCATCGTTCGTGGCCACGGTTCCACCGGTGCATTCGTGAGCCAGTGGACCCTTCGCCGCAGCGACTTCGGCGTCGTCGGCGCCCGCGACCTGACCAACAGCGTCAACACCTTTAGCACCGGCACCAACTCCTTCGTGAACGGCACCACCCGATTCGGTCGCTTCTGCTCAGCCGACCTCGCGCCCGTCTCGGCCTATCAGTTCACCGACAACGCTGGCACCACCTTCGGCACGTCCGAGCGAATCTATTTGGCTGGTGAGGAAATCGGCACCGAAGGCCGCGTCTTCGCCCACGTTCTGACGGGCTCCGAGGCCCGCTCCGCTTGGCAACTTCCCGATCTCGCCCGCTTTAGTTGGGAGAACGCTGTCGCCAACCCCCTCGCGCAGCGCAAGACCATTGTCGGCGGCACCGACGACAGCACCCCCGGACAGGTCTACTTCTACGTCGGCGACAAGCAGGCGGCTGGCAACGCCATCGAGAAGGCAGGCCTCATGAACGGCATCACGTACGGCATGCGCATCCCGGGCGTCGCCCTCGAAGGCGCAGCCCCCATCAACAGCGCCTTCACCATGGTCGATAAGTCGGCCACGCAACGCGGCACCGGCGTCGCTTTCCAAGCGTCTAGCGTTGCCCTCGGCGTCACCGAGTTCGCCCGCCCCGAAGACGCCGCTTGGAACCCCTCCAACCCCAGCCAGATGATCTGGGTCAACACCGGCACCTCCGCCGCCCCCACGCGCATCTATAGCGCGCGCTTCACCGACATCAACAACCCCGAGCTCGGAGGAACGGTCACCATGCTCGGCCAAGGCAACGACTTCAGCACCTTCACCGGCGGCGTCGTGACCTCCTCGGGCACCACTACCGGCAACAGCTTCGACAACATCGCCATCAGCCGCTTTAACCAAGTCCTCATTCAGGAAGACGTTGGCAGCAACGATCGCCTCAGCCGCCTTTGGCTCTACGACATCACCGCCGACAGTATGCTCGAAATCGGTATTCCCGATGCCAATCGCTTCCTCGTCGGAGCGGCGAACTTCCTCACCCGTGACGAAGAAACCAGCGGCATCGTTGATGCCTGGGACACGATCGGACCAGGTTGGTGGATGCTAAACATGCAGGCCCACTACGGCATCCCCGGCGAACTCGTCGAAGGCGGCCAGATGATGGCCGTCTTCATCCCCCAGACCATCCCCACCCCCGGCGCCGTCGCCGTCTTGGGCTTGGGCGGCCTCCTCGTAGCCCGTCGCCGCCGCACCCGCTAATCGATGCAATCGCTGATCGATTACTTCGCCGGTCGATCGAATGATCGGCCGATCTAAGCGCCGACCGATCAAGGCGCGTGCATCCAACCAACCTCAGCCGGCCCGCGCCAACGCGCGGGCCGTTTTATTACGTCAGGAGATTCTCATAAATGACCGACGCGAGGCTCGACGCGTGATATCTAAGCATATCTCTTCCTCTCCGACAAAAGTCTGTCCGGATGGTGGCAGACGGTATCCTCCTCGAAGAGCCCAGAACATAAGTAAGGCGGGTGCCTTGAGCGTTGCCTTCGTGCAGATGTTACCCCCCAACTCGCTTACGGTCGGGGCTTGTTGGATACAGAGTCACTGGTCGTGATGAGCCCAGAACATAATTGAATCGCGGGCTGAGGCTGCCGCCCTTGTGCATTGGGAGAGTGGGTGCGGCTAATTAGGGCGCAACCAGAACTCCGTACATCGCTGCGGGGGTGTGCCCATCGATCTCATCTTCATCCATCGCGAGCTCTCGCAGGTGTGCATATTTCTCTGGGTCTTCATCGCGGCGATCGACCCCATGCATGGTCGCGGGGCTGATCCACTGGGCGTGAAGTTCATTGCTCGCCGCGCCGCCGTAACGATGGATTTCTCCGCAAGGAAAAAGTGCTGCCAGGCACGCCGGGCTGTATTGCCTGTACCCGTGTGGGCCGTACAACGCCAGCGATGCCTCGCCTGGGACAAAGTGAACTTGGCATCCTTCTGGATGCAGTCGCTGTGACACCGCCGCGATGGCACCGACATCATCGCGGATGTGTTCGAGCGCAGTGTTTGAGAGGATCAGATCAATAGTCGGGAAAGTGCCCGCATCTATCGTGTTGACATCCTGAAGAACGAGTTGGCGGGAGAACCCGCCGCGGGGGCCATCCTGCCAGCGAGGGTGCCGCGCGATATCGACGGCGATGCAGTGCCCCGAAAGACCCATCGCGATGAGGCAATCAAGTTGGCGGCCACACCCCGCGCCGATGTCCACCACCGTAATACTTCGCCCCCTCCATCGGGGTGCGAGCAGATGAGCGGCACAGGCGAAGAACTCGATGCTCGATGCCCGCGATGGTGTGCTGACACGCGGAACACTCGGAGGCACCATTCCCGAGAAGTGGGACGGCCGCATCCCCGCTCGTGAGTTCACTTGCGCGGAGCCCTGAGTGTTGGACCTATTGCGAGCCACGTGAAACTGCATGTAGGCGGAACGCTGTACACCCGTCAAGGGTAAGTCCCCATTTAGCTCTTCCGCGGCGGTCGCAACTGGCATGTGTAGCCATCGGCCCGAATGATTGCACGCCTGCTATTTCTGGCGGGGCGGGCAGTCTGGCGGCGGTGCATATCCCCATCTTCGGTGCTGCTACTGGCATGGACGCGCCGGGAGGTCTTTTTCTTTCTGCGGGCAACGCCGGGCCAGAGGTTTGAAGCCCCGGAACAAAGGCAAGGGACTCGCGCGGGGGCTTGGTGGGGAAATTGAGATTGGCCGGCCGTTGATGCTGTTGCGAGGGGTGGCCAGCTTGGATGCTTGATTATCTTGCCTGAGCAGGTTCTGGGATGGGTCCTGGTAATGTGGCTGAGATAACTTCGTGCGTCGCCTGATGGGCCGCGCTTTGCGGAGGGGGTGGCGTAGTGAGGAGGCGGGGCTTGAGTGCGAGGAGGGTGTTCATGAACGAGATGTAATTTTCGTAGGGGGAGCCGTAGGGGCGGAAGTAGGCGTGGACTGCGCCGTCGGCGTCGCCCTTGGTGCTCATGTAGTAGGCATGGTCTGAGGTTGTAAGGT
>CAYVFW010000244.1:0-4615 GCA_964450325.1 uncultured Phycisphaeraceae bacterium
ACATACTCCATCACAAAATAAGGAACCAGGTGCCCGCCGACCCCGGCGGGCACCTGGTTCCTTATTTTGTGATGGAGTATGTTCCCGGCGCGGTGAGCATCACTGAGTTTGCACGTCGTCGCGACCTCTCAACCACCCAGCGTATCCACCTTTTCTTGCGGGTCTGTGAAGCCATCGAGCACGCTCACCGCCACCGCGTCATCCATCGCGATCTCAAACCAAGTAATATTATTATCGCCGAGTACGCCACCAGCGATACCACCGTTGAGGAAGGAGAACACGACAGCCACACCGGGTCGTTCTCGGTCCACCGTTTGCTGCCTCAACCTAAAATAATTGACTTCGGCATCGCCCGTCCGGCCGCTCCACCCGACGCTCGCGATCCTAATTCCCTCGTTGCCCCGGCCGCGCCAGCGGGAACACTCGAATATATGAGCCCCGAGCAGTGCTCCCACTGCGTCCCCGACGAACGCTCCGATGTCTATTCCTTGGGAGTGGTCCTCTACCAGCTTCTCACCGGCGTGCTGCCATACCCCAGCGTAAGCTCCGGCACCACCGAGCAGGCAGTTAAGATCATCCGCACGCTCGCTCCGCGGCCAATGAGCGAGCACGATCGCTCGTTCAAGGGCGACCTCGAGTGCATCGTCGCCCGCGCTCTCGCTAAAGACCCTGCCGACAGGTACCGCTCGGTCGCCCGCCTTCGCGCCGACCTTGACAGGTACTTACGCGGCGAAGCGGTGGAAGCCCGCTGGTCGAGCATTAGTTATGTCTTGTCGCGACGCGTCCGCGGATGGATCGGCCTCAACCCCCGCACCAGCCTCCTCGTAACACTCCTGACCCTCACGCCTATGGTGCTCACCATCGGCATCGCTGTTATTTTCAGTACCCCACTCCAAAAGTCGTACTTACGCCTGCAATCCGGCGTTCTAGGCGCACCCACACTCCCTGCGGTTGCCCGCAACTCGCTTATTATCGCGTTTACAGAGAAAACGAACCTAGCCGAGATCGTCGCACCCCTTGGCCCACGCGCGCTTAATAGCGAGCGCAAACCTGCCCTGCGCGCGGCCCTCGCTCTCCTCACAAAGCGCCTCGCACGCGCCGCCCCTGCCGCTGTCGGCTTTGATATCACTTTCCTAGCCAAGAATGACGCCGCGGCCGGCGACGGCCCCACCTCCCTCCTCGCCGAGAACCTTGCTAGATTTCAAACCCTCCGCTTCGGCCCGATCGTAACCGCCGGCCCGTTCAGGCCCGACGGTCCTCTCGATGAACGAGTCAATCCCCTCATCGCGGCGGCGTCCCACCCCGCCGTTGCCCTTTCATCACCACTGGGTGGTAACCTGATCGCACAGTTACAACTCGCTGCCCCCCGCGTACCGGTAGAACCCCCCACCAACACGCCGACCCCGCAGGGTTACCCGCCAACAATGGGCTTCGCTATCGCTTTACTCGCCGCCGCTGACGCGGCCGCCACCCGTCAACTTCCCGAAAAAACTGAATCAGGTGCCACCCCACGACCGATCATTGGTTATGTCTCCGGAGTCGGCGACCACCCGGTTATCGAGATCATTCAGCCGCACCCCGTGCAAGATGCCCTCCGTCGCCGCGCTGCCGAGTTCACCGCAACCCAAGAGGCCGCCGACCCAACTTCAGCGACACTCGGGCTCCCTCGCTCGCTCATGCTCGCGGGAGTGAGTGCCGCAGGAACATCTTTCTTCGAAGAAGACATCAACATGGGCATCATGGCCGGCGATGAAGCGGGAAATATAATTATAGAAATTCCCGGCGACTCATTCTTTACCCCCGTCACCCACGATCTCAGCGCGATAGATAAACTCTCCGATGCCGAGTTTGACAGCTTCGTAAAGGACAAGTTTGTGGTCGTCGCCGACTTTCATAAGTCTTCCGACAACCTCGGCGACTACCTGAAACTCCCCAACGGCAGACTGATCCCAGGGTGCTACACCCACGTCGCCGCGGTTGAAACCATCCTCTCCGGTAATAGCATCACCATGCTCCCAGGCCGTTGGGTCATACTCGCCGCGGCGGCCGCCGCTATCAGCGGCGTACTTCTGGCCGCCCGATTTCGCACGCGCCAGGTTCTACTCTGCCTCACGGTGCTCACCGCCTGCGCCCTCTGCCTCATTGCCACGCTGGTCCTTTATCAACTCACCTTTAACATCCTCAGCCCCTTTATCCCAGCCCTTGCGCTCGTACTTGCGGCCGTCGCCACCGCCTCCGTTCTTAAAACATACCAACGCCGCACGGCTGGGGTAAGCGTCTATTAGCTCCCCCACTTAGTATTTCTTCGCTCGCCTTCGCTTGTTGACGACCCAACTCTCTATTTTTCGAGCTAAGCGATCGGCGGTACACCTGTCGCCTTCCCCTCTTACCCCGGTGGTCTCTGGCTTTTCTTGCAACCAGACCACCCCGATATCCGGACTTACAATGACCAACCCACCCAACCCACCTACTAATGTTACGTTCTCGCGGATTCGGACGCTCGCCACGGGTTTGCTCTTCCTTCCTTTTTTTACCGGATGTAACAGCGTGAACAACAACTCCTTCGGCCCCTTTGATATCCGCAACGACGCGCGGCACAACGCCACCATAGCCACCGATCTCGTGCTCGTTCCCGGCGTCCCCTTTGAAACTAAGCAAAATGTAATTCTTCGCCGCGCCGATGATTCCGGCCGCGACTTCTCCATGCTCATGGGGCCCTATCCCCGCCTGGGAACTCCGGCACGCATCACCGCTCGTAACGAGCTGGTTGAAACCGTCACCACCCACGGCTTCCTCGCTGCGATCGGAAAACAGCCAATCGTCATCATCCGTTACGTTCGAACCTCTTCCTCCCACACCCACTACCTTTGCTGGGCCGGGCCAGCCAACACCGATTACGTCTTCGTCGAACAGGCCGACCCCGAGCATCCCGTCGTCCTCACCCCCGAGCCCGGCTCCACCTTCGCCCCCGTCTCCCTTACCACCGGGCAGTTTGCCACCATCACCGATTCAACGGTCACAGTTGGCACTTACTTTGACGCCACAACCCCCGGCGCGCTCGCAGAGCCATTCCCCCCCGACCTCACCGACTTTGTAACCTATGTCCGCTCACGCGAAGTCGCTGCGGGGTTTGTCCCCCAAGGCAGCTTCTTCACCGGCATCTACAGCGACGGCATCCCCGGCCTGCGCGGCTTCCGCAAGGCAAATTGACCTCAAGCACGCGATCGCGAGTATCAACTATCTGGCTATGTCTTCAGTCGCCTAAACTATAATATTACGTTGCCAGTGGCCCCGCGCGCTCACTGAGCATCCGCACCAGGTCGGCCCACACCGCGTCCGGGCCCTGCGCAGCATTAACTACCGCGTGGTGCCCCGGGTCGGCCGCCGCCAGCGCGAGGTAACCTTCCCGCACCCGCGAATGAAAATCCGCAGGGCGCTGCTCTATCCGGTCCGCGAACAGCGACGCCGTCGATGCCGTCTTCTTTCGCACGCCCTTCTCCGCCCCGCTCGTTCGCTTCGCGGCCGTCGCTGAATCTACATCAAAGATAACAACCAAGTCGGGGTACGTGCCGCGCACCGCCGCGTCCGCCACCGCCTTGATATGCTCAAAAGGAACACCCCCGGCCGTGCCCTGGTAGGCGTACGTCGATGAAACAAAACGATCCGCGATCACCAGCCGCCCCTCCGCCAGCGCGGGCCTTATCTTCTCCTCCACCAGCTGCGCCCGGCTCGCCATATATAGCAGCATCTCGCAATGTAACGTCATCTCACTATTACGATCCAGCAAAATCTCGCGGATCCGCTCCCCAACCTGCGTCCCACCCGGCTCGCGAACATGGCACACCCCTACACCCGCGCCCGCCGCTGCGTCCATCAACCGCACGAGCTGCGTGGATTTTCCCGAGCCATCAGGGCCCTCAAACGCCAGAAACTTTCCGCCCAGCGTGCGTAGGAAAGGCAAGATGGGAATCGGCAAATCGCTCACGCTGCGAGGGTAGTACCCAACCGCTCGCTTCTAGTCCCCGCTCGTCTCCGCGCCGCAAGGACCACCAAGCACCCCCAACCCATCACAGTGTCCGAATCATCTCCCTGGCCGCCTCGTGAAAGCCGCACGCCTCAAACACCCGCCGCGCCGCATCATTGGAGGCCACCGTGTCAAGCCGCACCTGTACGACCCCAATCTGCCTGAACACCTCGACCGCCGCGAGCGTCAACGCCTTCGCCACGCCCCGCCCCCGGTGCCCCGGCTGGACCCACAGATCGTGAACAAAACCAAACTCGCGCACCCGATAAATCGGAATCTCCTCTTCCACCGTGCCCACGACATACCCCGCAACAGCACCGCCGGGCTTGCTACTTAAATTATTTTCTCCCCCCACCTCCGCCACCAGAAACACGCTCCGCGCATCCACGGCCCGCTGCGGCAGCCACTTCGCGTAACGATCCAGCACATCCGGGAGTACCCCATACTTTTCGATATCCCACAACTCGTGAAGGTTATATAACTCGCGGATCATCGGCAAAAGCGCGGGGACATCGGCAGCGGTAGCTTTGCGGATCGTTACGTTCACCCCGAAGGTTACGCCCGCGCCCGGCAACCCGCCATCATCCCGAT
>CAYVFW010000245.1:0-4574 GCA_964450325.1 uncultured Phycisphaeraceae bacterium
GGGCGAGTAGGTTACTTGGATTCAAGCAAGTAAGTAGTAACAGCTCGCTTGAGGGTGCTGCTTATGCTCGGATCAGACATAAGAGAAAAGTAAGCGTTGGCGGTTTCTCCGGTAGAATCAGAGTCGGGTTGTGGGCTAAAGAGCGTAAGCAGACCGGAATCACTCTGGTTACGCTCGGTTCTTCGGACCCTCCGGCGTTGCTCCCAGAGCTGCTTAGCGGCATCGGCGTGCCGGGCGGCGAGCTCAAAGGCGCGACCCGCAGAGGTGGTGAACCGCTGCCGAAGTAACGAGGCGTGGATTAGTACAATTTCGTCGTCGGCGGGGTTTGACTCATGGTCGGTTGTACCAATGCCGCTGAAAGCCGCGCCGTCTGCATTGCCCGAAGTAGCTGCACCCTTCGGCCTGACAAAGGCACCGGTGACAATCGGATCTTGCGCATAAGTGCGCCATTGGGTGAGGAGGCGACCGGTGCGACTGTCAACGAGGCGAGCGAGACTCGACTGCGAGAGCTGACCCAAGACGAGCAAGCGGGCACCATCGCCGCTGAAGGTAATAGAATAATAGTGATCGGAGAATCGGTCGCCGTTTGACGACCACAAGAGTTGTGCTGAACTTACGTCCCAGCATCCCGCCGCACCGTTTTCCCAGTAGGCAACGACACGGGCTGAGTCGGGGCTGAAGCTTACACATGCCCCGCGAAGATCGCGCGTGTTAGGGAGCTCTAAGAGCGTCGGATGAGCCTGCGGTTTAGAGAGATTGAAGATACTAACGCCGGTGGGCGAGCACGTGGCGAGCAGCTTGCCATCATTCGAGAAGCAGGCGGGAACGATTCGCGAGCCTCCGACGGGATAGGAGAACTGTTCCACGCCGTCTTCAAGGGTGAAGAGCTTCAAGATGCCATCGGCGCGGACCGCCGCGACAAGGGTGCCGTCGGCGGAGAGTGCCCCGCCAATCCACGGGGGTTTCGAGAGCGGAAAGTCTCGGATCATCTCGCCCGAATGTAAGTTCGTAACCGTAAGAGAGCCGGTGGGGGTGGCGGTCAGCAGCTTCGGCGTGCCGTGGCTTAGCGCAGCGTACCAGAGGCGGCCCAGTGGATCGAGCTTGGACGCGGCAGGTGAAGTGCGCGTGGGATCGCCGCCGGGGGGGAACGAGAGGATGGCGGGCTTCCACGTGCCGTCGATGGCGGCAACGGTGCGTCCATCGCTCGCGAGCAAAGCGTAAGCGGGCCGGAGGAGCGAACCGCGGGGGAGAAGGTGGTAGTTATAGTCTTCCAGGCTCCAGAGTCTGCAGCACCCCGGGCTTCCGGCCGTGGCGATCGTAAGTCCCGTGGGTGAGAAGCAGAGGTCGGCGATGGCGGCGTGGCCGAGCATCGTCCGCATCTGAACATATGTTACCATAGACCAGACGGAAATCGGTCCCTGCTTTGCGCCAGCGGCCAGGAGTGCACCGTCGGGGCTGAAGGCGATGTGCGATGTATCCGGACCGCCCGAATCAAAGGACCGCTCGAGCGTGAGCGATGGAACTGAATAGAGCGGTGCGACGGATGAAGAGGCGAGGCCCACCGCAAGGCAACTCGCGCGGTGGCAGAAGGCGAGGGACGCCGCGGCGTCGGGAAGTTGTGCGGTTTGAGGGTGGGCAGCAGGGTCTGAAAGGTTGTATAAACTTAACGTAGCGTCGGTGGCCGCAACGGCGAGAAAAAGCGCAGAGGGGGTTGGGCAGAACGCGATGGCCTTGGCCGGTGCGGTATTGTTAAGAACTCGCACGATTTCGCCAGTACTCGCCGAAACAATATGTATGGAATGCCCGCCAACGGCGATGAGTTTGCCATCGGGCGAGAAGCGGACGTTGCCGGAGAATGTGCTAGCTCGCAGGGAGGGCAGCGAGCCGAGCAGGCTCGGAGCGGCACCGGAGAGGGGGATGCGTTTGAGTAGCTTGGCCGTGGCTATGTCATAGAGTTCGATCGCGTCGCCGCGGGCGCGGGCGGCGGCGAGGGTGCTGCCGTCGGGGCTGATGCTGATTGACTGGAAGGCACCGCCAGCAGCGCTGGCTCGGGAGCCGGTGAATCGGGCTTCCAGCGAGCCGTCGGCGAGATTGTAACGTATCAATCGCGACGAAGCGACGATGACGCTCTTACCATCGCGGGTGAAAGCGACGGAGGAAGGCGTTTCTTCTGGATTAAAGATCACCGAAGCAGAGTCGTCCAGGCGTGAGGCCAGCAGATACCACTCATATTCGCGGCTGGAGGGCTCGCAGGCGAGCAACTCGCGGGCAGCGGTAGCGATATCGAATCGTTGGAGCGCGGCCTCGGCGACGTTAAAACGTAAGTGGCCTTCGGAGTCTTCGAGCAGTTTCTTTGCGGTCAGCAGCTCTGAGCGTTGCCGCTGGCTCTGGGCCAAAGCGTCGCGGGCGACATCTCGTTGCCGCTGGGTTTCTTCGTTGGCGAGGAGCGTTTCTCGCTGAGTTTCGTCGGCGAACGCCGCGGCAATTTCGGCGTTGCGCTGGTGAAACTGGGCAACATCACGCTCTTTGCGGGCTTGGATAAAACCGTACATGCTGGCTGCGCTTCCGCCAACCAATGCGAGCACGATGGCGAGAGAAGCAAAGAGTACCGGGCGATTTCTGGAAGCGAACTTACGAAAGCGATAAAGCGCGGAGGGCGGACCGGCGAGAACGGGTTCACTGAAGAGGTGCCTGCGGAGATCGGCGGCGAGAGCATTGGCGGTTTCATACCGCGCTTCGGGCTCTTTCTCAATTGCCTTCATCGTAATCCAATCAAGGTCGCCGCGGATGCGCCTTGCTTGAACGGTGAGGTTTCGGGGGTCGCTCCGCGGGAATCGCTGGACAAGCTGTTCGCTGGGCCGGAGAGGGGTGGTCGATGTTAATATATTTACAACGCTTGCAAAGCCGCCGCTACGGAGTTGCTTAGAGTCAAATGGGAGCTGCCCGCAGAGGAGCTCGTACATAATAACGCCGATGGCGTAGATATCGGTGCGAGTATCGATGTCGGCCCCGGAGGTGCCGGCGTGCGCGGCCTGTTCGGGGCTCATGTACTCCGGGGTGCCCATGAGGCGCCCCGCGCTTGTAAACCTAGGTTTATCGGCTAGAGACTCGGTGGTCGCCTTGGCGATACCAAAGTCAATTACCTTTGGGGTAGGGACGCCGTCGACCAACGTAACTAAAATGTTACCGGGTTTGAGGTCTCGGTGGATGATCCCCTTCTGGTGAGCGTGCTGAACGGCCTGGCAGACCTTAATAATAAGGTCGATCCGGGCGGGGATGGATAGATTCTCATCTTCGCAGTAACGGGTGATGCCCTTGCCGGGGACGTACTCCATGGCGAAGAACGGAAGCCCGGCCTTGGAAACGCCGGCATCGTAGACTCGTGCGACATTGGGGTGATCGATGAGCGCTAGGGCGTGGCGTTCGGTCTCGAAACGGCTCAAAACTTCGGCACTATCCATGCCTGGTTTTATTACCTTAATGGCCACCCGACGCCGGATTGGTTCGGTCTGTTCGGCAAGATAGACCGCACCGAAGCCCCCCTCACCGATTAACTGGACGATGGTAAAAGGGCCTAACTGTTCGCCGCAAGGCAGTTCGCTGAAGCCAGCCACACTGAAAATCCGGTCGATTGCGGTGTTCGACGCAGCCGTCATCGGTCCGACGGTGGGGTTGCGGTCGCTTCGATTGGTGGGTGGCCCGGAGGTGGGCGGTGTGCTCTCTGATGACGGCGCGAGCGTCGGACTGGGGAGCATTGTTGGGAGGTCATCGCGAGCTGGCGTCACATATAACTATAGAGGTTGAAGGGAGAGCGCGTTACGCCGATTCATCGGCGAATTGGACAGTAGATGTGCCCGGTCGAGTTGGGTATGCCGCCCAGCGGCTGCCCTTTAGCCACCCGCGAGGGGGTGGAGGGGGCCTGAAACGCGTTACCAGTCCCACGGGTAGTATGGAGCGGGGCATGCGAGAGATTGTGACGCGAACTGCTCAATAAATCCGGTGGAGTTCGCCGCGGCGATCAGGTCGCCAGAACCTCGATCGTGGAGGAGTGAGGTGTGCCTGACGTGGCGGTACCAGTGTAAGTCTAAGGTGCGATCGTCGGGGTTGGCTATTGTGGTATGGTGAGCGGTGAGCGCGATTGAGTAGAGACGGGCGAGCGTCGGAATTACGATACGGCGGGCGGTGACGAGTGTTGATTGCGGGTTGCCGGGGAGGGCGAACAATAGCTTGCTGGCGGGCAGCGAAGCGGCGAGCAAAGGCTTGCCGGGGCGTTGCGGGAGGGTGTTGAAGATAAGCGACCCTTGCAGGGCGGGGACGAGCGCGGGGACGAAGTCGCGGTGACCCATCGAAACACCGCCGGTAACGATGAGTATTGAGTGGGTCGCGAGCAGCTTTCGGGCGATCGTAATAGTTGCTTCGGGGTCGTCGGGCGCGTGGGTGTAGGTCGAAATCGCGAGCCAGGGGCGGCGGGCGAGGAGTGTGTGGAGGGCGGGGCCGCTGGAGTTGCGGATGGCATAATTGCCGGGATGGTGGGGGGGCGCAACAAGTTCATCGCCGGTGGTTAAGATCGCGAC
>CAYVFW010000246.1:0-4572 GCA_964450325.1 uncultured Phycisphaeraceae bacterium
GGGTAATCTCGGCGATAAGGCCCAGCTCGACACGCAAGCTATCTCGGCGAATTCTGTGCCAGCCGAAGGTACGAAGCCTGATCCCATCGCAAGCCAGGACGTCCAGACAAAGTCAACCGACGCAACCCGTGACGAAGTGGCCGCCTCCAAGCCCGAAGACCAGACACCGCGGGCCGCTCCCGCAGACACGGCAAAGCCAGCCGACCCTCAACCGGCCGAGCAGGCCGCAGCCCAAGTCACGGCTGATGCAGTCAAACCGCCCAAGTCTCAGGATGCCGATACGAAGGATAAGAAGTAAGCAGGCTTGGTTACTTTCGCTCGCGCGGTTACCTCGCACAATATGATGCCCGTGCCAATGTAATATTAAAAAACTTCAGGACCCCCCCTCCGGCCACTACTTTCGTTGGGTGGTATACCGGTTTGCGTCAACATGTAGAATCTGATTGAGCCCCGCCGTGTGCGCAAGACCTTCGCGCGGTGCCCGCCACTCCGGCGAGGTTAAAGCTCAACCAAAGCTAGTGCTTGCCCATGTAAGCCTTGCGAACATCGTCGCTCGCCGCGAGGTCGGCCGCCACCCCCTGCATCGCCACGTTCCCCACCTCCAGAACATAAGCGCGATTGGCGACCTTGAGCGCCATGTGCGCATTCTGTTCCACCAGAAGAATCGTCGTGCCCTCAGAGTTAATTCTTCGGATGATCTGGAATATCACCTGAACAATCTGCGGCGCAAGCCCCAGGCTCGGTTCATCGAGCAAAAGTAAGTTAGGCCGGGCCATCAGGGCGCGCGCGATTGCCAGCATCTGCTGCTCCCCCCCAGAGAGGGTCCCCGCGCTCTGCTTCAGCCGCTCGCCCAGCCGCGGAAACAGCGCAAGCGCACGCTCCATGTCCGCGGCGATCTCCCGATGATCCGTCCGGGTGAATGCGCCCAGAGAAAGGTTCTCCGAAACCGTCATATTCGAGAAGACCCCCCGCCCCTCAGGGCTTTGGATCAGCCCTCGCCGCACGATCAGGTGCGGAGCGGTATTGGTAATATTCTCACCATTATAAATTATTTCTGATCCGCTCGACGCTTTCACCAGCCCCGATATTGCCCGCAGTGTGGTGCTCTTGCCCGCGCCGTTGCTCCCGATCAACGTAACTATTTCACCCTTGTGAACATCCAGCGTCACCCCGTGCAGGGCACGCACCGCGCCGTACGAAACCCGCAGGTTACGAACGCTCAGCAGGGGTGCGCTCATTCTCCCTCCCCCGGCGCGCCCAAGTACGCGGCGACAACCTTCGGATCATTCTGCACATCACTCGGCGGCCCGCTCGCGATCACCAAACCGTAATCTAACACCGTTATCTGTTCGCAGATGTCCATCACAAGGCCCATGTCGTGCTCGATCAGGAGAATCGTAACTTCAAAGTCCTGCCGGACTCTATGGAGTAACTTCGCCAGCGAGATCTTCTCCTGCGGGTTCATCCCCGCCGCTGGCTCGTCCAGCAGGAGCACCTTCGGGCACGTCGCGAGCGCCCGCGCGATCTCAAGCCTCCGCTGATCACCATATGGTAAGTTACGCCCCTGCTCGCCCGCCCGGTCTGCCAGATCAAACAGCTCAAGCAACTGCATCCCGCGTTCGTGGATGGCGGCCTCCTGCCCTACGGCCCACGGAGTATTTATAACCGCCGCGGCCATGGGGTAGGTCACGCGGCAATGGCACGCGAGCTTCACATTATCAAGTACGGTTAACTCACCAAACAGCCGGATGTTCTGAAACGTCCGTGACATCCCCGCCTCGCACACCCGGTGGGGCTTATATCCCAGGATCGACTCTCCCCCCAGAGTTAACCGCGTGCCCTGATTACGGTCGGGCTGATAAACGCCCGTGAGCAGGTTAAAACAAGTGGTCTTTCCCGCGCCGTTGGGCCCGATCAACCCCTGCAGGTCGCCGGGCATTAACCGTAAGTTAAAGTCGCAGACCGCCTTGAGGCCGCCGAAAGTCTTTGAGATGCCCGCCGCCTCCAGCGCTGGTATTATGTTGGTCGCCGTCTGGATCATGGCTCCCCCTTCCCGCCGGACTTGATCTCTGGCCCACTACCAGATCCACTACCAGACCCACTACCAGAACTCCTGGCAGGTTGCTGATCCGCTCCGCTCCTTTTCTCTTTGCGCTTCAGCCATCGCCACGCGTTGGGTTCCCACAGCTCATGAACCCCCAGTAATCCCTTGGGCCGAACCAACATCATAACGATAAGCAAAACCGCGTACACCACCATCCGGTACTGGGCGACATCTCGCAGCAACTCCGGCAGCAGCGTTAGCACCACCGCGGCAAGAACAGCTCCCGAGATAGACCCAAGCCCTCCCAGCACGACCATAATGATAATATCAAACGACTTACTAAAACCCAGCTCGCCCGCGTTGAGAGTCACGCCAAGGTTGTGAGCATGCAACGCGCCAGCGCACCCCGCAAAAAAAGCCGAAAGCACAAACGCTTTGATCTTGAATCCGGTGGTGTTGATCCCCATCGACTCAGCCGCGATCTCGTCCTCCCGGATTGAAAGCAGCGCACGCCCATACGTGCTCCGTTTGATCCGCCAGGCCACCACGAGTGTAATAAACAGAAAGAGGTACACCCAGAAGAGTGAGGTGTACGTCGGCAGGCCGCTAAACCCCAGGCTCCCCCCCAGGCTCTTGGCCAGCTTCCACCAGGGCGTAATCTTAATTTCATCCGCGTCGTACAGCACGTCGCTCGTCTGCGACTGTATCATCACCCGCACGATCTCCCCGAATCCCAGTGTTACAATCGCCAGGTAGTCGCCCTTGAGCCGCAGGCTGGGCAAGCCCACCAGATATCCGCACACCGCCGCAATTACGCCCCCGACCAAAACCGCCCCCGCGAACAACATATCATGAGGTGTAAGCCATGGTGCCGGGGCTCCCGGCTCCGCCGCCATCATTCCGCTCATCACCCCGCCAGCAAACTCCGGCCCTCCCGCTATCGAGAACGAGCCGTAATACACGATCGCTGCCGCCGCGTAGCCGCCCACCGCCATGAACGCCGCGTGCCCGATGCTAAACTGCCCGGTCAACCCATTGACAATCGTAAGCGACACCGCCAGCATCGCGTTAATGCCGATGTCAACCATCATTTTCGCGCTAAAGTCCATCCCCGCCGCCAGCATCCACGGCTTAAGCGCAACTTGCAGTAAGACCGCCGTGATTATCAGCGAGACCGGCAGCATGAGCGATCGCACCGTCGATGCCACGAGCGGAGGCGTCAAAGCCCTTGATCTGTCTGTAAGCGTCCAGCCCATTGAATAAAGAACCAGTCCCTACTACACCTTCTCGATCGCCGTCGATCCAAGAATCCCGCCGGGGCGGACAATCAGAACAATAATTAAGATACCAAACACGTAAACATCGCGCAACTGCGGAACGAAGTAGGCGACCCCAAAGAACTCCAGCAAGCCGATCAGCACGCCGCCCAACATCGCCCCTCGTATGTTACCAATCCCGCCGATCACCGCCGCCACAAACGCCTTCAGACCCAGCAACACCCAGAGCGTGTCCGCAGTCTGCCCCAGCTTTGAGTACTTCTGCGCGTATAAAAAGCCCGCCGCCGCCGCGAGCATTGATCCCAGCACAAAGGTAAAGCTAATGATCCGATCCACCGGGATGCCCATCAACGCCGCGTTACGCTCGCTAAACGAAACCGCCCGCATCGCCCGACCGATCTTGGTGTGAAACACCAACCAGTCCAGTAAAAGCATAAGCATCACCGCGGTACCCACCACGATGCAGTCCAGCGAACCGATGCGCACCGGCTGCACTGCCCAAACCCGCGAGCCGTCGGGCGCATTCGCCGCCAGAGTCCCGCCCAGCTCTAGCAGCATCCGATCTTTCAGCAGTTCGGGCATGCCCTGCGGCCGATCGCCGAACATCCAGTTGAGTTGCCCGAGATTCTGGAGAAGCAGACTGATCCCGATGGCGGTAATAAGCACGTTCAGTCGGGGCGCTCTCCGCAGCGGTTTGTAAGCAACCCGCTCAAGCGTAAACCCCACAAGCCCGCACGTAAGCATCGCCACCAGCAGAATGACCCCACCCGCCGTCAGCGACCAGCCGCTCAGTTTCAAAGCCCGCGCAGTGAGCGCGAGCCCCAGGCACGCCCAGGCCCACGTCGTCCCCAGCAGCAGGGCGCGCACGCCCTCACTCAGCGATCGAGAACGAATATAACTTATTCCCGCAACCACCAGCGAAGCACTCGTACCCCCGACCAGCGTGAACAGAAGCCATCGCGGCACGTGCGTGGTCTGCAACCCCACCGTCGCCGTATCAACATCCAAAAACCCCGATAGCAGCGCGCACGCGTAGCTGATCCAGGCCCCGAGCACAAACACATCGCTGTGAGCGAAGTTAATAAACTTAAGAATGCCGTACACCATGGTGTAGCCCAACGCAATTAATGCGTAGAGGCTTCCCACAGCCAAGCCATTCAACAAGGTTTGTAAAAAGTTCTCAAGCACGCGCGAAGAATCCGCAAGGGCCGGATCGTACCCCCCCGGCCCTCTCGCCGACCGACCCCCATC